>NZ_JBTNDK010000019.1:0-91272 GCF_054511035.1 Pseudarthrobacter sp. MDT1-22
TATCGCAAACAGGTGAAAATTAACAGCCAGCCCGCAACAAGATCAGCGGAATCACGCGGAAGCCATTCCACCGCATCAGCCCATGTCCAGAGTCCTGGGCCTGAAGATGCTGTGTACCAGCTTTCAAGGAATCCTGCGGCGGTGGTCCTGATCCTGTATGTTCCATTTGTCAGATCGAACGACGTGCTTGCCACGCCCGAACTTGCCGTTTGCGGGATCGCAAGCACAAGGCCGCCATCAATGGCGTTGAAGACCTCAAAGGTGACGTCGGTGGCAATTGCGGGGCCCGGACTCGCATTGATGCTGGCCAGGAGTTCCGTCGAATCCAGGACGACGCTTAAGCGCACTTCATCATCCGCGAATGCCGGAGCGCCGAGAGGCACAGCCAGCAGGAGAATCAGCGTCGCCAGGACTGCCGTAAATCGCCGAGACCCGCTAATTCCAGACATTCCAGGCTCCCGCCGCGTATACATTCGAGTGGGCGAATTCGAGCGGGCGTCCCAGACCGAAGGCTCAAACCGAATCGCCGGCTCATCCCAAGGAAATTGCGCGACGATTAGCCCAACGGTACGACCGGAGGCCGTTAGTCAGCAAGGATTTTGCGCATACCCAAGCCCGTCTTTGCGCATTCAAAATTGGCATCAAAAAACCCTGCCCCCACCCGAAGGTGAAGACAGGGCCTAATACGCCGTCGGAGAGGCGTAGGTCAGGAATTTGCCTTTTGGTAGGCTTCCTGGATTTCAGCCTGAATTCGGCCGCGGCTGTTAACCGTGTAGCCGTTATCCCGCGCCCATTGACGGATCTGCGCGGAGTCGTTGGTACGGGGACCTACCACCGCTTTGGTGCGGGTGGCTCTGCCGGCCGAGGTCTTGCGCCCGGCAGCAACAAAGCGCTCCAGGGCAGAACGGAGCTCGGCCGCGTTGGCCGAGGACAGATCGATTTCGTAGCTGACCCCATCGAGGCCAAAACGGACGTTCTCGTCCGCAGATCCCCCATCCAGATCATCGACGAGGATGATGTTTACTTTCTGTGCCATTAAATATGTCTTCCTCTTGGAAAGGTTCGGTTGTCAGAAAATGAGGATGTTCCTATTAAAAGTATGAACCTCTTTATGGCAACGCGTCAAAGCGTCGGATCGTTCCTGTGGATATCCACAGGAGTCCGCAGAAAGCTCTTCCGAGCTATTTGTCCGTTTCCGGGTTCTGTTCCTTCAATGGCGCGGTGGAACGCGCGTCCGCCTCGGCTTGGGCACGCTTTTCCGCCTGCCGCTCGGACTTATCGGCATTGAAGATGGATTTCATGGCGAACCAGAAAAGCAGGCCAACCACGAGCGACGGCAGCAGTACGGCTACATATTCCATGATTAGTGGCCTTCGGGCTTCAGAAGCGGGAAAAGGATGGTTTCGCGGATACCGGCGCCGGTGAACAACATAACCAGCCGGTCAATACCCAGACCGATGCCGCCCATGGGCGGCGCGCCGTATTCGAGGGCCCGCAGGAAGTCCTCGTCCAGCTGCATGGCCTCGACATCGCCCGCAGCAGCGTGCCGCGACTGTTCGGTCAGCCGCTCACGCTGGATGACGGGGTCGATCAGCTCGGAGAAGGCCGTGCCGCGTTCCATGCCGCCGATGATGAGGTCCCAAGCTTCGATCAGCCGGCCGTCCTCCCGGTGCGGGCGGGCCAGCGGCTGGGCAGACGGCGGGTAGTCGTACACAAACGTGGGGTTCAGCAGTGTGGGCTCCACAATTTCGCCGAACAGTTCCACGGCCAGTTTCTCGGCGTCCCACTTCGGGTCCACCTTGACCTCGTGCTTTTGGGCGATTTCGCGCAGCACCTCAAGCGACGTATCAGGTGTGACTTCCTGGCCAACGGCGTCGGACAGTCCCGGGTAGACCGAAACCCAGGCCCAGTCGCCGTCGAGGTTGATTTCCCCGGCTTCCGTCTGGAGGGTTCGGCCCACACCCGCGGCGTCAGCGGCGTCGAGGATGATCTCCTTGATGCGCTCGGCCATGACGAACTGGTCCGCCCATGCTTCGTAGCACTCAAGGGTGGTGAATTCGGGGCTGTGGGTGGAGTCCACACCCTCGTTGCGGAAGACGCGGCCCATGTCGTAGACGCGGTCGATCCCGCCCACGACAGCACGCTTGAGGTAAAGCTCGGTGGCAATGCGAAGGGTCATCTTCTGGTCGAACGCGTTCATGTGCGTCTCGAACGGGCGGGCCAGGGCGCCGCCGTGGACCAGCTGCAGGATGGGGGTTTCCACCTCGACATAGCTGTGGCGGTGCAGGCTCTCGCGGATGGAACGGGTAATCGCGGCGCGGGTGTAAACCATTTCCCGGGCTTCGTCGCGCACCATCAGGTCAACGTAGCGCTGGCGGACGCGGGTTTCCTCGTTCAGTTCCGCGTGCAACACCGGCAACGGACGGAGTGCTTTGGAGGCCATGGACCAGGACTCGGCCATCACGGACAGCTCGCCGCGGCGGGAGGAAATCACTTCGCCCTTGATGAACACGTGGTCGCCGAGGTCCACCAGCGCCTTCCAGTCCGCGAGCGCTTCCTCCCCCACGTTGGCCAGGCTGAGCATCGCCTGGAGCCGGGTGCCCTTGCCGTCAACGCCGCCTTCCTGGAGCGTGGCGAAGCAGAGCTTGCCTGTATTGCGCACAAAAACCACGCGGCCGGTGACGCCTACAACGTCGCCCGTGGTGTCGTCAGCCTCAAGGTGCGCGTACTTTTCGCGGATCTCCGTGAGGGAATGCGTGCGTTCCACACCCACCGGATATGCCTCGGTGCCCCGCTCGATCAGCTTTGCTCGCTTGTCCATGCGGATGCGCATCTGCTCGCTGGCGTCGAGCGGCTCTGGGGCATTTTTTGGGGTGGGGGTGTTTTGGGAAGTCACAATCCCCAAGTTTACCGGGAGTTCGCGCTGCCGGCTCCCGGCGGACGCCCAAGCATAGACTCGGGCTGTGGAGACGTGGAAAGTTGAAGCGGAGGACGGCGGGCGCCTCGACGTGCACTCCTTCCGCACCCCCGCAGGGCTGGACCCGACGACGGCGGGACCTCCCGGCGTCGTACTCATCCACGGAACTTTGGTCACCGACGCCCTCTACCGGCCCTTTGCCCGGAAGCTCAGCGTCCTGCTGGGCCGGCCGGTGCACTGCTACAACCGGCGCGGCAGGGCGGGGTCAGCCCCGCAGCCGGCGGACTATTCGGTGGAGACGGAGGTCAGCGACCTTGCGGCGGTCATGCGCCAGACCGGCGCGACGGATGTGGTGGCCCACAGCTACGGCGGCTTCGTGGCGCTGCAGGCGGCCCGGACCCTGCCCGTGGGCCGGCTGGTGACCTATGACGCCGCGGTGTCGCTGTCCGGAAACCTGAGCCACCGCTGGCGGCCGGAGCTTGAGGATGCCGTCACTGCGGGCCAGCTCAACCACGCCTGGGCGCACCTGGTCCAGGGCCTGGCCACGGCGGGCCCGCTGTCCTACCTCCCGCTCGGCGCGCTGCGAATGCTGAGCATCCTCTCGGCCAGGACCAACCTGGGCGCGGAGATGCGCCAGCTGCTGCCCACGGCCGTCACCGAAATGCGTGCCGTACTCGACGCCGAAGCCGAACTGGACCATTTCACCGCCCTCACCACCCCCGTCCTGATGCTCAGCGGCGGCTGGAGTCCGGCGTATTTTGCCGAGACGGGGCGGCAACTGGCGGCCGCCGTGCCGTCCATCACCTTCCAGGTGGTCCCCGGCCAGCTGCACGAGGGGCCCATCCGTCCCGGCAAGGGGCTCGCCGTACGGATTGCCCGGTTCATCAGCGGCAGCGACGGCCAGGCCCGGAAGCTGGGGAGGCGCCGGTAGGTCGCTTCGCCGATGGGGAGCTTTGCCGCGCGCCTAGGATGAGGAGCGTGAAAGAACAGGAAGTCCCCACGCACGACGGCGGCAGGCTGGCTTTGTACAGCTACGGAACCGAGGATGCGCCGGGAGAGCGCCGGGTAGTGGTCATCGGCGGTGCATTCCTCACCGCCCTGATCTACCGGCCGTTCTCGATGGCATTGGCCGACGGGCTGGGCGACGGGTGGGCCGTGGATGTCTATGACCGGCGCGGCAGGGGCAACTCCACCGAGCAGCCGGCCGACTACTCCATGGCCACGGAGATCGCCGATGTCCGCACGGTCATGGATGCCACGGGCGCCCGCAACATCCTGGGCCACAGCCTCGGCGGATCGGTTGCCCTGAACGCCGTCCAGGAGTTCGCGGGCACCCCGCACGAACCGGACAAGCTGGCGGTCTACGACGCGGCCGTCAACATCGACGGCAGCGTCGACATGTCCTGGCTGGACGATTTCGAGGCTGCGGTGAACGCCGGCAAGGTGGGGCATGCCATGGCCCGGATGAAAAAAGGCATGCAGCCGGGCACTGCGCTTTCAAAGATCCCCGAGCCGGTCCTTGCGGGGCTGATGGCCGTGGTGTCCCGCACGAAGGTGAACAAGATGCTCCGGGAGCTGATGCCCACGGGCGTGGGCGAACTGCGCGCCGCGTATGACGAAGCCGAGCATGCCAGGAACTTCGCCGTCCTGCCCGCCAACACGCACTTTATGGTGGGCGGCAAGAGCCCGAGCTACTACAAGGTCACGGCCCAGCGCCTTCATGCTGCCGTCCCGGGGAGCACGTTCGAGCTCTCACCCAAGGGCTTCCACGGCTCCATTCCCGCCGCGGTGAAGGAACTTGTCACTGACATCGCGGAATACTTCAGGGGCTAAGGCTTTCCGCAGGTTGCTCGGCTAGGCTCGGATCATGACGAGCGAGAACATCAAGACCCCCGACGGCGGCACGCTGGAGCTCTACTCCACGGGTGCTGAACTGGCGTCCGCCGGCTCCGGCGTGGTTGTGGTCCCGGCCTCCATGGTGACCGCCGCCGACTACACAAAGTTCGCCCAGAAGCTCAGCGCCGCCTTGGGCCGCCCGGTCCACACGTTCAACCGCAGGGGCCGGGGTTCGTCGTCGCCGCAGGCCGAGGATTACACGCTGGACGCGGACATCCGGGACCTGGACGCCGTTATGAAACACACGTCCAGCACGGACGTCTTTGGCCACAGCTTCGGCGGCGCGGTGGCCCTGCACGCGGCCCGGACCCTTCCGGTGGAGCGGCTGGCCGTGTATGACCCGGCTGTGTCCGTGAACCACAGTGTGAAGGCCGACTGGACCACTGAATACGAACGCGCCACGGCTGCCGGGGACGACGACCGCGCCCTGGCCGTGCTCACCAAGGGCCTGGAGACCGGCGCCTTCTCACGGATGCCGCTGTCCATGCTCACCATCGCCAACAAGCTCACCGCCGGCACCCACGTAGGCAAGCAGCAGCGTGAACTGATGCGCACCGGCGTCCGGGAAATCAAAGCGATCATCGCCGCGGACATGCCAGCCGAGCCCTTCCTGGAACTGCCCCTGGAAACGCTGATTATTGTGGGCGAGAAGAGCCCCGCGTACTTCGGTGTTGCCTGCGGCCAGATCCACGACATCCTGACCGGCTCCAGCTACACCATCCTGCAGGGGGCCGGCCACGACGGCGTCCTCCGCGCCCCGGACAAGCTCATCACCGAGCTGAGCGACTTCTTCGCCGGCTAGCCTCCATCACTCCAACGCGGGTCACTTATCGCCCCATCCGGCGGTCCGGAAGGGCGCAATGTGACCCCGCGTTGGATTGGCGGTGTCCGCTAGTGGACGCCGTGGCCCGGGGCGGCGCCTTCTGTTTTGCGCATCATCGCGGAAAGTACGACGGCGGCGAGGGCTATGACGGTTGCCGTCAGGAACGCTGCGCTCATGCCGGCAACGAGGCCGGACGCGGCCGAGACGACGGCGAAAATGGATACCAGCAGCGCCGTGCCGGCGGCGCCGGCTACCTGCTGGGCGGTGCTCATGATCGCCGAGCCGTGCGAGTAGAGATGCGGCGGCAGCGGGTTCAGGCCGGTGGTAAATGCCGGGGTGAACAGCAGCGCCAGGCCGAAACTCAGCCCCACGTGGAGGGTGACGATCCACCAGACCGGAGTGCCGGCGTCGAGCGTTGAAAATTGCCACAGCGCCAGCACCATGAGTATGGAACCGGTGACGGTGAGCGGCCGCGGGCCCACTTTGTCGAACAGCCGGCCGATGAACGGGCCCAGCAGGCCCATCGCCAGCCCGCCCGCAAGCAGCGCGAGCCCGGTCTCCAGCGACCCCAGGCCGCGGATTTCCTGCAGGTAGAGCGGCAGCAGGATCACGCCGCCGAAGAGCGCCATCATGGCCACCACCATCAGCAGGACGGAGACCGTGAACATCCTGAAGTTGAAGGCGCGGAGGTCCAGCAGCGGGGCTTCGGCCTTCTGCAGCCGGAGCTGGCGGAGCACAAAGACCGTCAGGCTGGCGACTCCGATGACCAGCGCGGCGATGGCCACGGCACTCGGACCACTTTGGCCGCCGCCGATCTGGCTGAGTCCGTACACCAGGCCACCGAAGGCAGGAACTGTAAGCAGTACGGAGAGGAAGTCGAGCTTGGTCTTCTCGGTTTCGCCCACGTTCGTCAGGTACTTGGCGCCGATGGCCAGCGCGGCCAGGGCGACCGGCAGGACAAAGACGAACATAAAGCGCCAGGTGAAGTGCTCCAGGATCAGCCCGGAGACAGTCGGCCCCATGGCCGGTGCCACGGAGATGGCGATACTGACGTTGCCCATCACAGCGCCGCGCTTGGCCAGCGGGACGAGGGTGAGGATGGTGGTCATCAGCAACGGAAGCATGATGGCCGTGCCGCCGGCCTGGACGATGCGGGCCAGGAGCAGGATCTCAAAACCGGGAGCCACTGCGGCCAGGGCGGTGCCGCCGGCGAACAGTCCCATGGCCAGCATAAAGACGGCCCGCGTGGACAGGCCTTGGAGGATGAACCCGGTAGTGGGGATGACCACGGCCATGGTGAGCATAAAGCCGGTGGAGAGCCACTGGACGGTGGGCGCGTCCACGCCAAGGTCAACCATCAGCCGCTGCAGGGCAACATTCATGATGGTCTCGTTCAGGATCACCACAAAGGTCGCCACGAGCAAGGTGGCGATGATGGTCACCGATTCGCGGGACATCTTCTCCGGCGCGGGCTTCGGCGCCGCAACCGGCCCGGGCCGCCCGGAGGCGTTCGAAGAGACTTCTGTAGACATGGGTGTTCCCCCAGGGAGTAAGAATGAAGTGGCTCGCGAGCATCGTCGCTGCAGGTTCAAACACTCTACCGGCCGGAGTAATTCCGGCGAACAGGATTTTCTTCGGCACGGGCTTTTTCTGAGCGGTCGTTTTGGCTGGCCGGTGTGGTTTAATCAGCGCACTTAGTTATGAGTCGGGGCTGGGGCCTCTAGTGATGTTCGACCGCGCAAGCGGTCAGGCAGGAGCCCCAGTTAGACGCGTACTCCTCCGCATATCCGGCAGGCCGCCACTACCACGGCGCTGGCCGAAGCCCGTTGTCCCTGGTTCTTTCGGTGGCTGCCGCTTTGATGGTTTTGCTGGCTGCCGTCACTTCGGCCGTGGTCCGCTCTGAGGGCGTCACCGGAACCGTGAATGCCCCCTTCGCCGGGACCGGGCCGGTTGGCGCCATGGCCGCGGTTGGTGCAGGCGCCGAGGACGGGAGCATCGCGAGGATTATCAGCAGGGTCTCCGGCTTCCGCGTTGGCGTGGCCGTCGCGGATACAGCGGGCGGACCGGTCCGCACTTTTGGCGACACGGCGGCCTATCCTGCGGCCAGCACTGCCAAGCTCATCACCGCAGCGGCCTATCTCAAGCTTGTAGAGGCCGGTGAAGTGCGCCTCGATGAGACGCTGGGGAACTTCACTGCCGCGTTCCAGCTCAAGTCCATGATCAACAGCAGCAACAATGACTCCTGGCTTCTGTTGATGGACAGGCTCGGCTACCAGCGGCTGATCCAGTATGCCGCCTCGATTGGCATAGCCTACGATCCCGAAGACAACCGGCTGACTCCCGGGGAAGTGGCCCAGGTCCTGACGAAGCTGTACGCCGGACGGCTGCTTAACCCCATCAATACCGCGCAGTTGCTGGGGTACATGCAGGAAACCAACAACGAGGAACTAATCCCCGCCGCCTCGGGGCCCGGCATTACCGTCTATCACAAATACGGCCAGCTTGGAGGAAACCTCCATGACGCAGCCCTTTTGGAACATGGCGGGACAACGTATGCGCTGGTGATCTTCACCGAAGGCGCCGATAGCACCGACGAGGCCGAACGGACCGAAATGATCCACGATCTGACGCGGGCAGTCGTCGGGACGCTCTTTCCGGCGGGATAGGCAAGGTGCTGTTGACTCCGTGCAATCCGGCGCTCGGCATTGAGGGAACGGAGCATTCGTGGGCAGGTGGCTTAAGTGTCCGCTCGCGCCGGGGCTTAAGTGACTGTGAGGCCGGGTGGTCAGCTGCGGTGGTGCTCAATCAGCCAGCTGGCCATCTGCTGGGCCCGCTTGGCCGCTTGGGTGTCCCCTTCGGTGGCTGAGACGATGGACCCCTTCATCAGGATGTGCCACGACCGGGCGAAATCCTCGGGGCGGTCCAGCCCGGCCTGCTCCGCGAGGGCCTGCACATGGCCCCTGATCCTGGCCAGGTAGTCAATGCTGGCCTGGCCCAGCGGATGGGCCGGGCCCATTTCCAGCAGGATGTTGATGAAGGAGCAGGCCTCGAAGTCGTCGCGCAGGAACCAGTCGCCGAAGACGTCGAAGATGGCAAGGAGCTGTTCAGTGGGGGTAGTGCCGCGCAGTTTGGCCTGGCCAACGATGGCATCAACTGTCCATACCTGGTCCCGCTGCTCCAGGAACGCCAAGACCAGTGCATCCTTGGACGGGAAGTGCCGGTAAAAAGTTGCCTTTGCCACGCCGGAACGTTCGATCAGTTCGTTAACCCCCACGTCCCGCACACCGCGGCGGGAAAACAGTTCGTAGGCTACTGCAAGGATCCGGCCCCGGGAATCGGCAGGAAGAAATGGCGCCTCGGCGGCTAACTCCGCAGGAGACAGCGCGGGTTCTGCAGTGTGGTCTGCATCGGAAATCATCGTACGAATAGTTTACTCCAAGGCGCAGACAGACCGGTCTTACTCGCTGTAGTGTTTTTCCCAGACGCAGTGCGATGACGCCGGCGGGACCCTCTAAAGCCCGTCGGCCTGGCGCAAGGAGGCCCCGATGTCAGCAGAGCGAACGTTCGATTTTATCCCGTGTGGCGACACTGACCCCTGGATAGAAAGCACCGATGCGTCCGCCGAGGTCCGGCACTTCGCGCGGGAATCCTTGCGGTGGCAGGCGCAGGAAATCATTGATGAAGTGCTCCGCGGAACGGCTCCCGGCGAGGAGCTGGCCCGGGCCAGGTTGCGCCGCTGCGTCGCCCAGAACCCGGGCAAGCCCGAACGTGCACTCCTTGAACAGCTGATGCTCAACCGCGACCCGCAGGGTGAATCAACGCAGTAACAGCCTGCCTTACAACGTGAGGCTGCGGTCCACAATGCGCCCGGCGGTCATGTGCAGGCTCTGGCTGTTGGCGCGGGCATGGTTCCGCAGCAGGTTGAATGCCGCGTCCATGTCCACCCCGGCGGTATGGGCAATGACGCCCTTGGCCTGCTCAATCAGCACCCGGGTGTTCAATGCCAGCTGCAGCTGCTCGTTGACCAGTACCGCTTCCCTGATGGTGCGTTCCTGCATAAGGCTGATAGTGGCGACGTCGGCAAGGGCCTGGCCGATCGCGGCATCCTCTGCAGTCAGGAAACCCTCCCGGGCCCCGAACAGACCCATGGCCCCGATAATCCTGCCGTGAACGCGCATGGGCACAGCATGCACGGAGCGGAAGCCCTGCGACAGCGCGGCTTGGCGAAAACCCAGCCACTTGGTAAGCCCGGCAATGTCGTCCACTGAGACTGCCGACCCTGTCACGTAGCACTCAACGCAGGGACCGGCTCCGGCTTGAAGCTGGAGCACCTCGACGAGTTGGCTCTGCTCGCTGGTGGATGCGACAACCTGCAGTTCTCCGCTGGGATCGGCAAGCAACAGACCCGCGGCTGCGACGTCAAGGAGACCCACGGATTCCTCCACCAGGATATGCAGAAGATCCACGACGTCGTAGTCGGCCACCAGCGTGTCAGTGAGCTTGACGAACGCCGCACTGGCGCGCTCGGCGCGGGTACTGGTTACCATGGCCCTATTTTACTGCAGGGCAGATCCGCTGGCCCCACCCTTGTCGGTGTCGAAGCTGAGCCTTCTTTCGAGCACAGCGGCGGCCGTCTCCCCCAACGTGAGGTCATTGGCAAAAGCGTAGGCACGCAACAAAAGCAAGGATTCCGCTGCCGTAGCATCAGACTGCGCCAGTACCATCCCGGTGGCCTGGTGGATCTCGCGGCGCGACATAAGCGCCGGCTCCAGGGCTGGATCCGTATCCGTTGAGCTGAGGCTCAGGATCTTGCGCAGGAGGTACCAGGAAGTCTGCCCGGCAAGTACGGCCGCCATCGACTGGTCCGACCGGTTCAGGTTTCCACGAACGGCGTGATACAGCTCAACAACACCGAGGTCCATCGCGCCTACTGTGAGTGGAAAAACGAACAGCGCGGCTGCGTCCGTCCCGGCGATCGCCTGCCGGAACATGGGCCATTCGTCGTCGGCTGTGGACTGTGCGTCGGGGATCAGCACGGGCAAGCGGGTCTTGTGGGCCCGCCACCGCGGGCCTTCGCCGAGGTTGAACTGCAGTTCGTCCAGGCGGGCGGCGAGTTCGTCGCTGGCGGAGACCAGGGTCTCCGCGGCAGAGCCGCCGAAGAGGGACACCGCGGCACCCGTTATGGGCAGCTTCTCCAGATATGGAGCACACACGTTCTGGTCACCGGCAACCATATCGGGTGCAATGTCCATGGTGAGCCTCTGATCCCTGAATCATCCCGCAGTGAAAGATCCGGCGGCAGGCTGAACCGGAACGGCGGAGTTGTCACTTCAAGGATACAGATTGCGGCGAACCCGCCCGTCGTCGCCGACCGGGCCTCAGTCCGGCCCTTCCTGTCCGTTGGCATTGGCCATCTCTGAGGTGACCATCAGGTGGTCACGCAACGCCCGTTCCGGTGCGCCCGGGTGGGCGGCCACACACCTGCGAAGGCGCCATTTGACGTCAGCCAGATCCGGTGCCGGGTCCTCCAAGATCGAGTAGATAATTTCGTAGGCCTGCCATCCGATCGGCGTGAATCCGTCAGCTGCGACGTGGTTGGCCATCGCCCCCTCCACCTTAGGGATCGTGGCGCTCACGGGTCTCGCCGAAAAGTACGGCCTCGCTGACCATAACGGTATAGGTGTCGTGTGCGTGGCGGGTTACCAGAATCCCGCACAGGCCAGTGCTGGAGGCAAACTGGCGGGCCATGTCAACGGCCGAATTCAAATAGTCGTCCAGGACGGACGCGTGATTCACTTTGACGAGATAGGACAGCCCGTCATCGATTGTGCGGATCATTGGATTCGCTCCTGACTTGAGCGTGGCCGGTAGGCCACGGGGATAGGGAATACACGCGAGCATCCCGCTTGCCGTGTATGCGGCTGCGCCGGGCAGACAGGAGCCGGGCAACACAAAAGGCCGAGGATAACTGCGGAAGAAGTTTGGGGTGCCCTGCGTGAAATTTGTCCTCCTGGAGTACGCCGACATAAGGCGATGCCAGGGTCTGGGGCAACAAGTTCAGCATAGCCCATGCCGAGACAGACGGACAGGAATCCGAGGCCTTGCGCGCCCCGGAAGCGGACCCTACATGTCAGCTGCTCAGCGGCACGTTGTCGATCAGCCGGACCGGCCCCACCTTGGCGGCGATGAGAGCCAGGCCTTCGCCGCGGAACGGGACTTTCCGGCAGTTCTCGGCCAGCGGCTCAAGGGTGAGCGGATCCACGACGTCGAAGTAGTCCAGTCCCACCAACGACTGCGATTCAACCATGGCCCGGGCCGATTCCAGATCAAGCGGCTGGTGGGCAGTTGCCCGCTCCGCCAGGAGCCGCAGCGCCCGTGACAACACCAGGGCGGCCTCGCGCTCCTCTGCGGAGAGGAACCGGTTGCGGCTGGAAAGGGCCAGCCCGTCCGCGGACCGGACGGTGGGCACGGCAACAATTTCGACGGGGAAATTCAGGTCCGCCACCATACGGCGCACCAGCGCCAGCTGCTGGGCGTCCTTTTGCCCGAAATAGGCCCGATAGGCCGGCAGTCCCCCGCCGCCTGAGGCAAAAGCACCGGCCGGTGGAAGCCCTGCGCCGGGGATGCCGTAGTGCAGCAGCTTGGCAACCACGGTGAGGGCCCCGTCGAAATGGCCCGGCCGTGTGGCGCCTTCCCACTTTTCCCCCAGGGTGCCGGCGGTCACGCGGACCAGCGGCTCGCCGCCGGGATAGACCTCTTCCACCGGAGGCGCAAACACGAGGTCCACGCCCTGTTCCTCAAGCAGGGCAAGATCGGCGTCGAGCGTGCGCGGGTACCGGTCCAGATCCACCGCATCGCCGAACTGGAGCGGGTTCACAAAGATGGACGCCACCACTACGTCGTTCTGTTCGACGGCGGTGCGCGCCAGCCGGGCGTGGCCTTCATGCAGCGCGCCCATGGTGGGCACCAGGCCCTGGGACCTGCCCGCCTTCTGTGCGAGCAGCCGGGCACTCGCCTCCCTGAGCTCTGCGGCCGTTGTCACCAGTTGCGTGGCCATGTCAGTTTCCCTCTTCCAGGGCCGCGCGGAGGGCCCCCACTTGATCCTCTTTGAGCAGCCCCCGGCTGCTGGCCCGCCGTGCCGTGGCACGGGCCATGGCGACGTAAGCCTCCAGCACATCGCCGTGAGCACCGGCGTCGTACTCCCTTAACGCCTCGGCGTGGGCCGCCACTGTCCCCACATCGCCGCGGGCCACCGGCCCGGTCAGCGCCGATTCGCCGGAAGCGAGCGCGTTCTCCAGCGTGGCCCGCAGCAAAGGCCCCAGCATCCGCTCCGGCGCGTCGACGCCAACGTCGCGGAGCAGCTGCGAAGCCTGCGCCACCAGGGTGACCATATGGTTCGAGCCATGGGCGAGGGCCGTGTGATAAAGCGTCCGGTCCCCCTCCGCGATGGCCACGGGTTCGGCACCCATCTCCACCACTAGCGCCTGGGCAATGGGCAGCATCGCGGCATCAGCGGTCACGCCAAAGGTGCAATCCAGCAGTCGTGTCAGGTCCAGGCTCATCCCCGTGAACGTCATGGCGGGGTGCAGTGCAAGGGGGATGGCTCCGGCGGCGCGCACCGGGCGAAGCACCCCCACGCCGAACCTGCCCGAGGTGTGCGCCACAATCTGTCCGGGCTGCCACGCCCCGAGTTTGGCGAGTCCGTCCACCAGTCCGGCCAAGGCGTCGTCGGGCACGGCCAGAAGCACCAGTTCAGACCGTTCCACAATCTCCTGGATCTCCAGGATGGGCACGCCGGGCAGCAGCGTCTCCGCCCGTTCACGGCTGGCCTCGGACACCGCAGAAACCCCGACGACGGCGTGCTCGGCTGAGCGCAACGCCGCACCAAGGACGGCGCCCACTTTCCCGGCACCGATGATTCCGACGCCAAGGCGCCCGGGCTTAGCCACGTTGCGGGCCTTCCTGTGGGGGTCTGGTTTCGGCAGGCCCAACCACCGGACTAGCGGGTTCGACAGGCTCAATCACCGGAGCTGGCTCAGCCACCGGAGCGGGCGCCACCGTTGCCAGCCATTGTTCACTGGTCTGCCGCTTGCGGGCGAGCCGGGCGCGGGCGGACTGGGCATCAAAAAGGCCCCGGGCCTCGTCAAGTCCGGCCTGGGTGAGCCGTGGCGAGACCGGCCCCGCCGTGGTGTGCAGGACAAGGTCCGCCACACGGAACCGCCGGGCGAGCGGACCCTGGTGCAGTGCCATTGACTGGGTGCGCTGGTGCGGGACCACCACCAGTTCCCGCCACCACCGGCCCGAGCGGATCAGCAGGGCGGTGTCAGTGGTGGCGAAGCCATTGCGGCGCCAGCCCAGCGGCGCGAGGAACCTGCCGCGGTGCGGCGTGGTGACAAATCCGCCGTCGGAATCCAGCCCCGTGAGCCCGGCAGCGAAGGTCCGGCCGGGCTCTGGTGTGCCGGGATCCGGCAGCACGAGCGCGAGCATGGACATCACGTCGGGCAGCTTGCCTACGGGCAGCAGTGTGGTCCGGGACGCTGTCTCGCCGTTGCTCCCGACTGCGCCGTACCCGGCCACGTTGACCTGGATCCGGTACCAGCCGAACATCCGCCATAGTGGGGACTGTGCCACTTTCAGCGCCTGGACCCTGCCCGGGGGCAGCGTCTGCGCCTGCGTGTCCAAGAGCCCGTAGCGGAGCCGGATCCCGTCCGGCGAAATGGCGGCGGTGAAGTTGTAGCCCTTGTTAAAGAAGCCCCAGTAGCTGGCTGCGAGGCCCAGCACCGCCGGGATCAGGTAGAAAAAGAAGCTCCGGTTGTCCGTCACGGCGGACAGGATCACGGCGGCGATGCCGCCCACCACCACAAAAAAGCTCTGCTCACTGAGCAGCAGGGAACCGATAAGGCGCGACGGCGGCACGGAGAGCACCGGACATTCGGGCGCCTCGGGCGCGGCCCCCTGCGGCCGGGACGGGTCCGGGACCACGCCTGCGGCCCGTGCCAGGATGGTGGCCCGGAGCTGGCGGGCATCGTCCATCCGCAGGTACGCCAGTTTGACGGCCGATTCACCGGCGTCGGCCACCTCGAACTTGAGTTCGGCGAGGCCGAAGATCCTGGCCAGGAGGGGCTGCACGATGTCGATGGCCTGGACGCGGTCCAGCCGGGCCTGGCGCTGCTGGTGGAAGAGGAAGCCGGAGTTGACCCGGACGTACCCTTCGGCGACCTGGTACTTGGTGAAGTACCAGGTCAAGATGAAGCCCAGCACGGTCACCACAAGGACGATGCCGCCGCCGGCCACCAGCCAGGGTGCCCGGCCGGCGAAGTCCTCCTCGAACAGAGGACGGCCTTGCAGCAACCGTTCGAAAAAGTCCCGCCCGAAGAAGAAACCGATGGCCGCCAGGGCCACCCAGCCGCGCACAAATGGGGACGCCGGGTGCACACGCAGCCACTCGCCGTCGGGCGCCACCGGAACCGCAGTCGGTGCGCCGGCCTCCGGAACGTTTGACGTCACAGCCCTGCCAGCCTCGCTTCACCGCGGGCGGCGAGCTGCTCGCGCAGGCGTGCCCCTTCCGCAGCGGGCAGGCCGGGGATGGTGGCGTTGGTTCCGGGCGAGGCGGTGTGGAGTTTGAGCGTGCAGAGTCCCAGCCCGCGTTCCACCGGGCCTACGCCGATGTCCACGTATTGCATGCGGCCGTAGGGAACCGTCATGGTCCGTTGGAAAAAGATGCCGCCCCGGATCAGCAGGTCATCGTCGCGCTCGGCGTAACCGATGGCGCGCACCTGGCGCGGAATCAGCAGCAGCCGCCAGATGGCCAGAACCAGAGTCACCGCCGGGACGGTGATAGCCAGCCACAGCGGGGGCCAGCGCCACCAGCCGAGCAGGACAAGAACGAGGGGCAGGCTCAGGACGACCACCGTGACCAGATTCCCTATGGCCCACTGCACCAGCCGCACCGTGACGTATTTCGGGGATACCCGCTGCCAGGTAATGCCCGGCGGATCAATCGCCTCTGTACGCATATTCGCCTTCCCCTGCGGCTTCGCCGCGTACCCCGCGGCCGGGTTTCCCCTCACCGGGCGTTGCATCGGTGTCTTCGGGCGGGATCTTGCAGAACCGCTCCACCAGCAGGCCGACGACGATCATCACCAGACCGCCGGCAGCGATCGCGATTGCCACCCAGGTGATGTCCTGGTCGCTGCGCAGGTTCCAGATGCGCAGCTGGTCCAGGAAGATCCCCGCGTGCCAGCCCAACAGGACGGTGCCCGCGTAGGCGCACGCCTGGGCGAGCACCAGGGTCCTGGCGGCAAGGATCGGGTCCAGCGCCTTCTTGCGTTTGGTGCTGTTGCGCCACCGGAGCACGCGGATGCCAAGAACCAGTGTGATGGCAACAATCACGCCCATGGTGGCCAGCGCGGTGGCCGGAAGAACCGGCGTGGCCATGCTGTAGCGCGTGGTCACCACGGTGGCCGACCAGCCGGCCACGGTCAGGACCAGGCCGATCAGCAGCAGGCGGACAGGGTTGATGGGCTTCACTGGTTACTCGACCGCCCCGGCTGTGGGGACGCCGTCGTAATCGCCGAAACCGTCGAACGGGGCGAGGTCGCCAAAATCGGGGGCGCGGGTGGCCAGCTCGCTGATGCGTTCCCCGCCCAGGGTTGCCGCCGGCTCGATGAGGGACCACGGATACAGCACAAAGGCGCGTCCGGCGGCACGCGGGTGCGGCAGGGTCAGCACCGGGTCGTCACTGGTGAGGTCGCCGTAGGTGATGATGTCGACGTCGAGTGTCCGGGGTCCCCAGCGCACTTCACGAACGCGGAGGTGCTTGTTTTCCACCGCCTGGCAGTGCTTCAGCAGCTCCGCCGGGGACAACGTGGTTTCCACGGTGATGATCATGTTCAGGAAGTCTGGCTGGCCGGCCGGGCCGCCAACGGCTTTGGTCTGCACCACCGGGGAAACGGCCTGCAGGCGCACCTCCGGCGGGTCCACCAGGTCAGCAACGGCCTCGGACAGGGTGTCGTTCCGCTCGCCCAGGTTGCTGCCGAGGGCAAGGACGGCTTTGGTGTACCCGGAGCTCATGACCGCTGCCCGTCCTGCCGCGCTTCTTGCCAGGCACTGTGTGTCCTGTTCCGGTGCACGCTGACAGCCACATCGCCGAAGGGCACCTCGATGGGCGCCTTGGGCTTGTGGACGGTGATGTCCACGGCCTGGATGCTGAATTCTGCGAGCAGGCCATCGGCGATCCGGACGGCCAGGGCCTCGATCAGGTTCAGCGGCTCCCCGGTGATCCAGTCCTTGATCCGCTCAGCCACTTCGCCGTAGTGGGCAGTGTCCCGGACGTTGTCGGATACTGCGGCTTTGGCGAAGTCCAGGTGCAGCACGGCGTCCACCACAAACGGCTGGCCCTCGCGGCGCTCGAAATCGAAGACGCCGTGATGGCCGACGGCGGTGACGCCGCTCAGCGTGATCTTGTCCATGGGTGCCCGGCCTAGGTGGTGGTAGGGGCGGCGGCCATCCGCGCGGCCACCTTGACGGCGTCAAGGCTTGGACCGACGTCGTGCACACGGACGGCCCAGGCCCCCCGGAACGCGCTGATCGCGGTGATGGCGGCCGTGGCGGACTCGCGTTCCTCCGGTGCGGCGGACTTGCCGGCGACTGTGAGGAGTGTGCCCAGGAAGCGCTTGCGGGAGGCGGCCACCAGGACCTTGTGCCCCAGGCTGTCCAGCTGGTCCAGGTGCTGCAGGAGCTCCCAGTTCTGGGCGTCGTTCTTGGCGAAGCCCAGGCCCGGGTCAACGATGATCTGCTCTTTGCTCACCCCGGCTGCGTAGAGCTTGTCGCGGACGCCGGCCAGTTCAGCCACCACTTCGCCGGCCACATCCTGGTATTCGGCCAGCGAGTTCATGGTGCGGGCGTCGCCGCGGCGGTGCGTGAGGACATACGGCACTTTGGACGCGGCTACGAGCTCGGCCATCTCCGGCTCGATGGTCAGCCCGGAAACGTCGTTGATGATGGCGGCGCCGGCCTTCAGGGCAGCAGCTGCCGTGGCGGCGTGGGTGGTGTCGATGCTGACCAGGGCGCCCGCTTTGACCAGGGCTTCGATGACGGGGATCACCCGGCGCTGTTCTTCCTCCGGGCTGACGTCCTCCGCGTCGGGGCGCGTCGATTCGCCGCCGACGTCGATGATGTCCGCTCCGGCGTAGAACATCCGCAGGCCCGCCGCGATGGCGGTGTCCGCCGTCGCATGCTTTCCGCCGTCGCTGAAGGAGTCCGGGGTGACGTTCAGGATGCCCATGACCAGGGTGCGGCCGGTGGGCAGGTCCGCGAATTTCGCGGCCGGGCGCGGTTTGCGCAGGATGGGCAGCGGAGATGTTGCGGGCCCGGTTCCCGGGGCTGCAGCGAGTGAGTCCATGGTCTGTTACTTACCTTCCGAGGATGAGGCTCATGGCTTCGGCACGGGTGGCCGGGTCATGAAGCTGCCCGCGGACCGCGCTGGTGACGGTCTTTGCTCCGGGCTTGCGGACACCGCGCATGGACATGCACATGTGTTCGCATTCGACAACGACAATCGCGCCACGCGGCTTGAGGTGGCTGACCATTGCTTCGACGATCTGCGTGGTGAGGCGCTCCTGCACCTGGGGGCGCCGGGCGTAGATATCCACGAGGCGCGCCAGCTTGCTGAGTCCGGTCACTTTGCCCTCGTGGGAGGGAATGTAGCCGACGTGGGCAACCCCGTGGAACGGCACCAGGTGGTGCTCGCACGTTGAGTAGAACGGGATGTCCTTGACCAGGACCAGTTCTTCGTGGTCCAGGTCGAAGGTGGTGGAAAGGACGTCCGCAGGATCAAGGTGCAACCCTGAGAACACCTCAGCGTAGGCCTTGGCCACCCGCCTGGGGGTGTCCACAAGGCCGCCGCGGTCCGGGTCCTCCCCGATGGCCAGGAGGATTTCACGGACGGCCGCCTCAATCCGGGGCCGGTCCACTTTCTCGTGCTTTTTGTGGTGGGATCCGTCCTCCGCCGGGTGTCCGGCGGAGGCGGGAGCGTCGTCGTCGTCGAAGTGAGTCACAGAAGAAAGCTTAGCCGTGCGTGGCGTCAGGCCCCGAGTCGGGGATGCCGCCCTGGAACGAGGCGTCATCCGGGACACCCTGCGGGTGCAGCGGCAGCGCGTCCAGCGGTTCCTCGAGACGGGCCTGCTTGGCTTCCTCCTGGGCTTCGCGCTCAGATTTCTCCAGGCGGGATTCCACGGGGCCGGCCTGCTGGACCGGACGGGTCTCCTTGGACAGCCACACCTCGCGGAAGTCACGCTTGCGGATGTCCGTGAAGATGTGCGCGATCTCAGCCTGGTTGAGGGTCTCCCGTTCCAGGAGTTCCAGGGCCAGCTGGTCCAGGACGTCCCGGTTTTCGGTGAGGATGGCGTAGGCCTCGTCATGCGCCTGGTCGATCAGGCGGCGCACTTCCTCATCCACCACGTAGGCGATCTGGTCCGAGTAGTTGCGCTCGTGCCCTGCGTCGCGGCCCAGGAAGGGTTCGCCGCCGCCCTGGCCCAGGCGTACCGCGCCGACTCGTTCGCTCATGCCGTACTCGGTGACCATCTTGCGGGCCGTGGAGGTGGCCTTTTCGATGTCGTTGGAGGCTCCCGTGGAGGGATCGTGGAAGACGATCTCTTCCGCCACGCGGCCGCCCATCGCGTAGGCCATCTGGTCCAGCAGTTCGTTGCGGGTGATGGAGTACTTGTCGTTCTCCGGGACCACCATGGTGTAGCCCAGGGCGCGGCCGCGGGGCAGGATGGTGATCTTGGTGACCGGCGCCGAGTTCCGCAGGGCTGCCGCCACCAGGGCGTGTCCGCCTTCGTGGTACGCGGTGATCTTGCGTTCGTGTTCCTTCATCACGCGGCTGCGCTTCTGCGGGCCTGCCATGACGCGGTCGATGGCCTCGTCCAGGGCGCGGTCATCGATGAGGTTGGCGTTGGAGCGTGCGGTCAGCAGGGCGGCCTCGTTCAGGACATTCGCGAGATCCGCGCCGGTGTAGCCGGGGGTTTTCTTCGCGACCGCCTTGAGGTCAACGCCCGGGGCCATCGGCTTGCCCTTGGCGTGCACCTGTAGGATCTGGTCGCGGCCGATCAGGTCCGGGGCGTCCACCGAGATCTGGCGGTCAAAACGGCCCGGACGCAGCAGGGCCGGGTCCAGGACGTCGGGGCGGTTGGTGGCCGCAATCAGGATGACGTTGGTTTTAACGTCGAAGCCGTCCATTTCAACCAGCAACTGGTTGAGGGTCTGCTCACGTTCGTCATTGCCGCCGCCGATGCCGGCACCGCGGTGACGGCCGACGGCGTCGATCTCGTCGACAAAGATAATGGCCGGAGAGTTGGCTTTGGCCTGTTCAAAGAGGTCGCGGACACGGGACGCGCCCACGCCGACAAACATTTCCACGAAGTCCGAGCCGGAGATGGAGAAGAACGGCACGCCGGCCTCACCGGCGACGGCACGGGCCAGGAGGGTCTTGCCGGTTCCCGGAGCGCCGTAGAGCAGCACGCCCTTGGGGATCTTGGCGCCCACGGCCTGGAACTTGGCCGGTTCCTGCAGGAACTCCTTGATTTCCTGGAGCTCCTCCACAGCCTCGTCCGCGCCGGCAACGTCAACGAAGGTCACCTGCGGCATGTCCTTGTTGACCATCTTGGCCTTGGACTTGCCGAACTGCATGATCTTCGAGCCGCCGCCCTGCATCCGGGTCATCAGGAACCAGAACAGTGCACCAAGCAGGATGACGGGGATCAGCAGCGAGAGCAGGCCGGAGAACCAGTTGCTTTCAATCGGCTGGTCCGTGTAGCCATTGGCGGGCTTGGCGGCTGTGACGGCCTTGACGACGTCGATGGCGCGGGCGTCGACGAAGTAGAACTGGACGCTCTTGCCCTTGTCCTGACCGTCGACCTGCAGGGTGTCTTTCAGGACCAGGTCAACGCGGTTTTCGCCGTCGAAGATCTTTGCCTGCTCCACCTTGCCGCTGTCGGCGAGGAGCTCGAGGCCCTTGTCCGTGTCGATCCGTGCCGCACCACCGGGAGCCAGTGTTGCAAAGGCCACGAGAAGCATGGCGATCACAACAACGATCCAGATGCCCGGGCCCTTGAAGAAACTCTTAGCTTTCATCTGTTCGGGGGCTGGCCCCGTCCCTCCTGGTAGTGCTGCACGGCGAATGGTCTGCGCGCGTGTGATGCTGCATCAGCTACTAGCTATACACCGTTCGGAGTAATTCACGCACGGTGCTGCGCAAAAGTTCCCTCTGGGCGTAGCGGGATGTGGGAGGCAAACGGGACTCCCCAGATCAGCCAACGGATCAGCGCGCGGGCGCCGCCACCGAATCGCGCAGTACCGGCGGGCAGTCCAGGATGGTCGGGTGGAGCGCCATGAGGGCCAGGTCCGTCTTGCCCTCGATGGCGTCGATCAGGTTCTCGGCCGCCCAGGCACCCATTTCGTAGTGCGGCAGGGCCACCGTAGTCAGGCCCGGGTACAGGTTTGCCGCGATGAGTTCCTGGTCATCGAAGCCCACCACAGACAAGTCCCCGGGGATGGACAGCTCCAGCTCCGCAGCGGCCCGGTAGGCGCCCATGGCCATCCGGTCGTTGTAGCAGAACAGCCCGGTGGGCCTGTCTTCACGCCCCAACATCCGGCGGACCGCCGCATAGCCTCCCTGCACTTCGGAGAGCTCCGACTCGACAGGTGCCGCGTCGCCGTCGAGGCCAGGAGGATTCCGACGGCGGTGCGGGCACCGCCCTCCTCGTCGGGCACCACGGCCGTGATGCCGCCGCCGGTGCTGACGGAGTCCACCAGCACCGCCGGTACGCTGCCAAGGTTGACGGGCAGCTGCACGTGGCGGTGGTACATGGTGGCGTAAAGGATGCCATCAACCCGGCGCTCCAGGAAGGCCTCGACGTCGGCATCCCTGGATTCGGGGCTCGCGGATCCGGACGTATTGATGATCATCAGGTTGTAGCCGCGGGCACGGGCGGCCTCGTCCGCGCCCAGGATGATGCGACCTGCATGGAGTGTGGTGGCGATATCCTCGCTGACCAGGCCCAGCATTCCGGTCCGCCGGGTGCGGAGCGCCTGGGCCAGGCGGTTAGGGCCGTAGCCGAGCTGCTCAGCGGCGGACTTCACCTTGTCCCTGGTTTCCGGGCTGATCCGTGCGTACGACACGTCATTCAGGACATGGGAGACCGTGGTAACAGACACCCCGGCGGCGACTGCTACGTCCTTGATCCCAATGTTCTTGTTGCTCAACGGTCTCCCACGTCCTCTGCAATGCAGCGAGATGGCATTTCACGGCAGCGTCCGTTGGTGCGACTGCCGTGAAATGCCATCTCGGCGAGAGTGGCTACTCGTAAACGTGCGGGGCGAGAGTGGCTACTCGTAAACGTGCGGGGCGAGCGTGCCCACGAAGTCCAGGTTGCGGTACTTCTCGGCGTAGTCCAGGCCGTAGCCCACCACGAACTCGTTGGGGATGTCGTAGCCGACGTACTTGACGTCGATCTCCACCTTGGCGGCCGTGGGCTTGCGGAAGGCGGTGCAGATCTCCACGGAAGCGGTGCCGCGGGATTCCAGGTTGGTCTTGAGCCAGGACAGGGTCAGGCCGGAGTCAATGATGTCCTCGACGATCAGGACGTCCTTGCCCATCAGGTCCGTGTCCAGGTCCTTGAGGATCCGGACAACACCCGAGGACTGGGTGCCGGAGCCGTAGGAGGACACTGCCATCCAGTCCATCGAAACGTGGCTGTGGAGCGCGCGGGCGAGGTCGGCCATAACCATCACAGCGCCCTTGAGTACACCGACCAGAAGGATTTCGCGGCCTTCGTAGTCCTTGTCGATCTGCGCAGCGAGCTCAGCGATCCGCTGTTGGATCTGTTCCTTGGTGTAGAGAACGTGCTTGAGGTCTGCCTGGACGTCGTTTGAATCCACCAATGGCTCCTGTGTAGATGCGGGGTGCGACTATTCTTGGGGCGGTTTTTGAGGCCGGAATACTAGCTTCCCACAGCGGGCCGCTTCACGGGGAACGGGGGCGCCGCCGTCGGGACCGTCGGGCCGCGTTTCCGCAGCGTCCCGCTGGGCCAGCTCGGCGAGGGACAGCCGGTACACGCTCACACCGCCAGGCAGCTCCACGGGACCGGCGGAACCCTGCCGGCGCAGCAGCGCTTCCGCTGCCAGAAGGCGCTGGTAGCTGGGCTGTTGGCCCCCGACGTCGGCCGCTGCCTTGGCGATGACCCGGAACCTGATGGCCGGGGAAAGTTCCCCCAGAGCCTCCTCCGGGAGGCTGACCTCCGGTCCGGACCGCTCGGCCAAGGCTGCAAATGTGCGATCTGCCACGTCCTCCAGATAGTCGGCGTCCAACTGCAGGATGGACGCGGTCCGGGCCAGGGATTCAGCCACGCCGGGCCCGAGTTTTTCCTCGAGCATCGGCAGCACTTCCACCCGGGTCCGGGAGCGGGCAAACGACGGGTCTGCATTGCTGGGATCGTGCCAGGGCTCGAGGTCTTCGACATCGCAGATCTCCAGGGTCTCTGCGCGGCGCAGGCCGAGGAAGGGCCTGAGCAACAGGCCGCGGGCTGGCCGCATTCCAGCCAGCGAGCGCGTGCCGGAGCCGCGGGCAAGACCCAGCAGGACCTGTTCGGCCTGGTCGTCCAGCGTGTGGCCGAGCAGGATGGCCGCGGCTCGGTGCTCGTGGGCCGCAGCCTCCAACGCTGCATGGCGGGCATCCCGGGCGGCGGCCTCCGGGCCCATCCCGGTGCTGGCGACGGTGACGGTCCGGAGGTCCACCGGGGAAAGACCCAGTTCCTTCAGTGTCTGGACTGTGGCCGCAGCCACCTGGGCCGAGCCCTCCTGCAGCTGGTGGTCAACCACGACGGCGCCGACCGTCAGTGGGTACCCGTCAACGTGGCCGCGGCGGGCAAAATAGGCTGCCACCGCCGCGAGGGCCAGCGAATCCGGTCCACCACTGCAGGCCACCAGCACGTGGGCCGGATAGCCGGCGTCCGCCAGGGCGTTCTGGACCATTTTGCGCGCCTTGCCGACGACGGGCGCAAGCCGGCCGGGCCGTCGTCGTCCGCTTGAAGCCGTGCGGGCGTCCGGCACCTTTGGGGCGTGCGGCACCTATAGGCCCATCCGGTCAACCCACAGCTTGGGATCGTGGATTTCAGGCTCGGTGGGAAGGTTATCCGCGGATTCCCACACCCTGTTGAAGCCCTCCATGCCAACCAGCTCCACTACGGCGCGGACAAACTTGGCGCCGTCGGAATACTGGCGCATCTTGGCGTCCAGGCCAAGGAGGCTGCGGATGAATTTCTCCATCACGCCGCGGTCTTTGCCACGGTCGGTGAAGCGCTGCCGGATGGTCCTGACCGAGGGGACGATGCTGGCGTCGACGGCGTCCATCACCACGTTGGCGTGGCCCTCCAGCAGGCTCATCACTGCCGTCAGGTGCGACAGGGACGCCTTCTCCTCGGGGTTCTGCAGCAGGTCCAGGATGGCGCCGCGGCCGGGCGTATTGCCGGTGGCGGTCCGGTCCTTGAGGGAACGCGCGGCGGCGGAGGCACGCTCCATCAGCGAATCAACGTTGCCCAGCAGGTGCCCGCTGAGGTTGTCGATCTCGGAAAGCATGTGGTGGCGGAGCCAGGGCGCAGCCGCGAACTGCACCCGGTGCGTCTGCTCGTGCAAGCAGACCCAGAGCCTGAAATCCTCCGGCGTGACGTTGAGCTCGCGCTCCACAGCCACGATGTTTGGCGCCACAAGCAGCAGCCGGCCAGCCGCGGGCGCGTTGGAACCTTCGGCGAGCGCGGCGAACGGATCGTACTGGCCCAGGACTTTGCTGGACAGGAACGCCAGGACAGCGCCGAGCTGGCTGCCCGTGATGGCGCCGCTGACGCTGGCCGCCGCCGGGCTGACGTTGCCGCGGCGGCTTTCGAGCATTTTATCCATGGCGGGTTTGAGCATCACGGCGAAGCTCTGTGTGTTTGCCTTGGCCCAATTGGCCCGGTCCACCACCAGGACAGAGGAGTCGCGCAGGTCCCGCGCGGCTTCGAGGCCCGTGATTTCGTGGACGTGCGGGACGGAGGCGTCGGCGAGGCGGCGCAGGCTGTCCACGGCTTCGCCGATTTCCGCCGAGTTGAGGGTTGGCCCCGCGGAGGCCAGCCGGGCCGCCGTGGACGCGGCCAGGTCCCAGTTGATCAGGGCCGGGGCCGGGCTGGATGATGCCGGGGCTGACGAATCACGCACAGTGGACTCCATAGCCCCATCACATCACAGCGGACGGCGGATGGTCCTTAAGTTCGCTGACCGGCGAACGGCTCGGGGCATCCGGTGACCTGCGCCTGTGTGTGGTTCGTTTCAGAAATCGGCCGGTTGCGCTGTCCTTCACCCACGTCACGGAGTCTTGGTGGCAACTTCGGCAGGAGCCGTCTTGGCGTAGACGTCCTTACTGACCTCATATCCGTGCTGGTCGAGCTCAAGTGCTTGTTCATTGACGTCGGCCAGTTGGGCGTCGGAGAGCTGTTCGATTTTTTCGAGGTCCAGGGTTTCCTGTTTCACGCCACCCTCGGCTGTCACCCTTACCAGCCCAGTGCCGGCTGAATAGAACTTACGCTGGTGGCCTACATCCGGTTCCAGCGGATTGTGCTCATCAATCACCAGCACGCCTTCGTAGCAGTCGGTGGGGACGCATAGCGCTACGTTGTCCTCGTAGGCACGCGCGCAATCGAGGAAACCCACTGAAGCCGCGTGAGCCTGAACATATTCCGGCGTGCCGGTCCGTGGCTGCGCTTGCATTGCAATGCCGGCTTGGCTCCCCGAAATCCCGTGGATGAAAGTATTGGGCGCCCCAATAAATTTGTCGTTTTCGAACTCCTCGGGATACTCACCGAAGAGCCAAACCGCTCCAGCGTTATCCTGGGCAAAAAAGGCCAGCTCCGATTCAACCAGCGCCCCGTCCTGGTAATCGCGGTCCCACATCACCAGGGTTTTCACACCGTCAATGACCTTGGTCAGGCCGGTTACGGTGTGTGTGACCCTGCGTTCGGTGGTGTCATCTTCAGCGGCGACCGTGCCGGTGGTGGAATACACGGTGCCTGGCTTTAGCGGAAACCACTTGTTGTCGATCGTCGGAGAGCTTTGGAAGGTGGTCTTGTCGAAGTTGACCGCAGACCCTGGCCCGCACAGCTCTGGCGCCTGCGACGTCGCTGTCGGCGACCCTGACGGCGATGCCGGCTCCGAAGTGCCGGTGGAGGTGGGCTGCGCTTGCCCGGCATCCGGCGCCGCGCACGACGCCACCGTCGACATTGCCAGAAGCAGCGTGAAAGCGGAACTAAGGGCTGATAGTCGTTTATTTGGCTGGAACATCATTGTGGCCTTCACTCTCGGAATTTATTGCTTTCAGCAACTGTCACGGGCGCCCCGTTTAGGAGCTCACCGAGGGGCAGCGCTGTCGAAACCGCGCCGGGTCTGGGACCGATCCGAAGACCTCTGTACGGGAGCGCGGAGAGCCGCCGAACACGCGGCCTCGAGCACAAGGTCAGGCCGTGCCGCGCCTTGGCGGGAGCGGGTCGGGACGCCATCACGGAATTTGATCGGAAATGGACACCAGCCTCACCCCTAATGACGGTTTCGACGTCGGAGGTTCCGTGCGTAGCCAAACACGGAGCCCGCGTGTGGTTGAGCCTAGGGCTGGCCTCCGTCAAGTGTCACGAGTAGCCGGTACTTGTTTTTCCGCCCGCCGCGCCGCAAGTACTTGCTCCCAAAAGAGCAGGCCCGCATAACAGCGGTCCGGACCCGCACGAACGGTGTTGCCCGGCACCGCTATTGCGGCGCAGGGCAGCGGTTACGGTAGGAACCCGGTTGCGGTAGGAGCAGGTCAGCGGCAGCCGCAGGCGGCGAGCGCCGTGGCGGCTCGGTCCAGGGCTTCCCGGTTCCCGGCGGCGCCAGGCTTCAGGTCGTTGCCGATGAAGGAGAAGACCAGGAGCCGGCCGTCGGCGTCCACCACGTAGCCGCTGAGGGCGATGACCGAATTCAGGGTCCCGGTCTTGGCCCGCACCAGGCCGGCACCGCGGGCCGTGGAGCCATCGACGTAGCGGGTGTCCAGTGTTCCGGTCAGCCCCGCGACCGGAAATCCATCCAGCGCGGCCCGCAAACGGGTGTCGGTCCCGCTGGTGATGGCACGCACCACTTCCGCGAACTGGCGGGCAGAGACCTGGTTGCCCAGCGCCAGCCCGGACACGTCCGCGAGCCGCATGGTGTCCGTAGGGATGCCCAAATCCGCGAGCTGTGCGCGGACTGCTCCAGTGGCGCCGTCGTTGCTGGCGGGCTCCCCCGCAGCCGCCGAGGCCATTCGGCCCAGGACCTCCGCCAGGTAGTTGTCCGAGGTCTGCAGCATGAGGTCCACCTGCTGGCCAACCGTGGCGGACTGGACCTCGGCAAGCACCGCCGGCTCTTCTGCCGGGGGCGCATCGCCCGAGGGTGCGGTGTAACGTTCGACGCCGGCCGCTACCGTGAGTCCCGCAGCGGCACCCGCCGTCTTGAGCTGCGCCGCAAACGCCTCGGCGGCGGTGATTGCAGAGTCCTGCGGGCGGGGTCCGGTGGTCACGGCCGGGTCAAAGCGCGCCGAGTTCAGCGCAAGCGGGTACAGCGGGGCAACCTCGCCCGCCGCAACGTCCCCGTCCGCCCAGGCGGGGTTCAGCGTTGGGCCGGTGAACAGGGAGTCGTCCACCAGGACCGTCAGCTCGCCGGTTGTTCCGGCGGCTTGGAGCGCGTTCACGGTGGCGGTGGCGAGGGTGGCGAGTCCGGCGCGGCCCATCACCTGGTTGGGCGCGGATTCCCCGGCACCCAGGAGGACGTCGCCACCGCCGGTGAGCACCACCTGATTGGCAGCGGGCCCGGCCAGGACCTTGGTGCTGAAACGGTGGTCCGGCCCGATTGCGCGCAGGGCGGCCACGGCAGTGAGCAGCTTCATATTGGAGGCGGGGATCCGGCTCTCCGAACCTCCGCGGTCAAACAGGACCTGGCCAGTGAGCGCATCCTGGACCAGCCCCGTGAAGCTGCCGTCGCCGTCGGGCTTTAACAATCCGCCCAACTGAGCGGCGACCGCGGAGGGCAGCGGGATGGGCGCCGACTCCGTGAGCGGAGAAAGGCCCATTCTGGCGGAAAGCGCGGTGGGGGCCTGCTGCCAGGCGGGCACTTCGGGTGTCGCCGCAGGACGCGGGCTGACGAAAGCAGGGGCAACCAGCCACGCGGCGGGAAGGGCCAGCATAACGATCACGGCCAGGAGCAGCGCGGTGGGCCAGGCACGCAGTCTGCGCTGGACCGTGCGCCTGAACGCCGCCCTTATCCCTGCGGGACGCGATGTTTCCTTCATGCTGGTGCTGGTCCTCAAGTCCTGAAATTTCCCCGCAAGTTCCTGAAACCTGGGCCTCTCGCTATATCCTCAATAGTAGTCGGCGGCACCGACACTCCTTTTTGTTGTTCGTCTCCTGTGCCGCGAACCCCCTGCAATTGCCGAGGAGCATTCCATGAAGCATGACGTGACCATCGAGATCCCCAAGGGATCTCGCGTCAAGTACGAAGTTGACCACGAGACCGGCCGCGTCCGCCTGGACCGCGTCCTCTTCACCTCCATGCAGTACCCCACGCACTACGGTTTCTTCGAGAACACCCTGGGCGAAGACGGCGACCCGCTGGACGCACTGGTGCTCCTGCAGGACTTCGACCTGCACCCCGGCGTCATCGTTGAGTCCCGCCCCATCGGCGTTTTCAACATGACCGACGACGGCGGCGGCGACGCCAAGGTCCTGTGCGTCCCGGTTGACGCCCGTTTTGACCACATCCAGGAAATCAGCGATGTCAGCGAATTCCTGATCAAGGAAATCGAGCACTTCTTCACCCGTTACAAGGACCTGGAGCCGGGCAAGTGGGTCAAGGCCGAGGGCTGGGGCGACCGCGCCGCCGCCGAGGCCGAGCTGGAAGCCTCCATCAAGCGTTACGTGCCGGCAGCGCACTAGTCCGCACGGTCTCAGCAACGCGGGGTCACTTCCCGCCCATTCCACCTCCGGAATTGGGCAGGAAGTGACCCCGCATTGTGGTTTAAGGTGGAGGGTGAGTTCCGAGCCTTCGAATCCCCCGTATTTTGAGCCGCCGTATTTTGAACCGCCGTGCGGGCCCATCACAGGGTGGCGGGACGGTGAGGTGGTTCGCGCAACCGGTATCCCCTACGCCACCGCGGGCCGCTTTCAGCCTCCGGTGACAGCGCCCGACTGGACTGCCGGTTTTGCTGCCACCACCCTCTCGCCCGCCTGCCCGCAGGGCCCCGTTCCGTTCCTGGACGACGTCCTGGGTACCCGGTACGGCGAGCTCCCCGGAAGTGAGGACTGCCAGCGCCTGTCGATCACGGCTCCGGCCGGGCTTGCCGACGGCGAACAGGTCCCCGTCATGGTGTGGCTGCACGGCGGCTCCTACACGTCCGGCTCCGGCGACCTGGCGATCTTTGATGCCCAGTCCCTGGTATCGGAGAACCGGGTCATCGTGGTCTCCGTGACCTACCGCCTGGGCCTGTTCGGATATTTGGCCACCGGCACCGGCCGGCCCGCGAACCTCGGCCTGCTGGACCAGTTGGAAGCGTTCCGGTGGGTGCAGCGCAACATTTCGGCCTTCGGTGGGGATCCGGGGCGGGTCACCGCGTTCGGGCAGTCCGCAGGCGGCGACTCCGTAGCCCACCTCATGGCGACGCCCGAGGCACCGTCCCTGTTCCAGCGGGCCATCATCCAGAGTGCACCGCTGGGGATCACCCGCGGCCGGCACAAGATGAGCCGTGCCATGGGCATCGCCGCCGAAGCCGTCACGGAGGACACCCCGATGCTGGACGTTGTGGCCATCGAAGACCACGTGTCACAGGTGGCCCGGAAGTACGGCCTGATGGCGGCCATGCCGTTCGGCACGCAGTACAGCCACGCCCCGCTGCCGCCGGAATCACGCGTCGAGGCCGCCTGGAACGCCACGGCCCCGGGCATCGAAGTGCTGATCGGGCACACGTCCGACGAGGCCCGGCTGTTCCTGCCCCGCAGTCCCGTAGTCAGCCTGCTGGGCAAAGTCCCGGTGCTGGGTGCGGCCGCCGTGAAAGCCATCAACTGGGCGGTGACGGAGGCGGTCTACGGCCGGGCAGCCCGGAAGTTTGCCCGCCGTCACGCCCGCGCGGGAGGCAAGGCCTACAGCTACCTGCTGTCCTGGGGCGCACCGGGAAACTTCTACCGCGCCGCACACACCGTTGACCTGCCGCTGCTCTTCGGAAACCAGCAGACCTGGGCCGCCGCCGGGCTCCTCAAGGGCGCAACCTGGGCTGAGATCGACGCCGTGGGCCGCGAGATGCGCCGGCTGTGGGCTGACTTTGCCCGCGGCGACGGCCTTGAGCAGGCGGGCAGGATTCCCGGCGCGCTGCAGTACCGTGCAGCGCGATGAGGACACTGGGCGTCGATCTAGCAGCGGCGACCAAAAAGACGGCCGTCGCCGTCTTGGAATGGGATGCTGGCACTGCGCGCCTGGAGCACCTCGCCCTCGACGTGCATGACAGGGAAATTGTGGAACTGTTCGGCGCCAGTTCGATGACCGCGATCGACTGCCCAGTTGGCTGGCCGGACGCCTTCTTGCCGTTCCTGACAGGCCACCTGAATTTTGACGCGCATCCAGTCCTGGACCACGACGGCATCGAGGGACGCCGACTGCTGGCCTACCGGGAAACTGACCGCTTCGTCACGGGGCACACCGGGCTGATTCCGCTAAGCGTCTCCGCCGACCGGCTCGCCCACCCGGCCATGCGGTGTGCTGTGATTCAGGCCAAGATCGCCGCTGAGTACGGGCCGCAGGCCAGGGACGGGTCCGGCCGCTTAGCAGAGGTCTACCCTGCAGCCTCCCTCAAAGTCTGGGGTCTCCAGGCCCGTGGCTACAAAGGCCGGGGCACTCCTGAGTCCAAGCGTCTTGGTGTGATTCTGGAGCAGCTGGTCGCGGCGGCGCCATGGCTGGACCTTGCCGGCAACGAGGACCGGCTGACTGCCTCCGACGACCTTTTTGACGCGGTGATCGCCTCTTTGACCGCCCGCGCCGTGGCGGCGACCCAGACTCTCCGTCCACCGGACCTTTATGCTGCCGCAGCTCTAACCGAAGGCTGGATCCACGTTCCGTCCGGCCCGCTGGCCGATCTCTTGGCCTAGCTGCTTTCCTTTTGGGCCATCAGCGTCCAGTTCCGGATCTCCTCCGGGTCCTCGCCGTGCGTGCGGGTGTGTTCGCGGGCCTGGATCCGCCGGTCCTGAAGGTCCTGCCGCAGCAGCGAGTGCTTTTCGGCCAGGCCGGGTACGCGGTCAATGGCGTCGATGGCCAGCTGGAAGCGGTCGATCCCGTTGAGCATGGCCATGTCGAACGGCGTGGTGGTGGTCCCTTCCTCCTTGTAGCCGCGCACGTGCAGGCCGTCCTGGTTGGTGCGGCGGTAGGCCAGCCGGTGGATCAGCGAGGGATAGCCGTGGTAGGCGAAGATGATCGGTTTGTCCGGGGTAAAGATGCCGTCAAAGTCCGACGCCGGAAGGCCGTGCGGGTGCTCACTCACGTCCTGGAGCCGCATCAGGTCAACCACGTTGACCACGCGGACCTTCAGCCCCGGGACGCCCCGCTTCAGCAGTTCGGCCGCGGCCACTGTTTCCACCGTAGGCACATCCCCGGCACAGGCCAGAACAACATCCGGGTCCTCCCCTGGCACCTCCGAACCCGCGAATTCCCAGATGCCCAGGCCGCGGCGGCAGTGGTTCGCTGCGTCGCCCGGGCCCAGCCAGGTGGGCGACGGCTGCTTGCCGCTGACCACAATGTTCACGTAATCGGTGGATGCCAGGCAGTGCTCCATGACCGAGAGCAGCGTGTTCACGTCCGGCGGCAGGTACACCCGGATGACCTCGGCTTTCTTGTTCACCGCGTGATCGATGAATCCGGGATCCTGATGCGAAAAACCGTTGTGGTCCTGCTGCCACACATGGGACGAGAGCAGGTAGTTCAGCGACGCCACGGGCTGGCGCCACGGGCTGGCGCCACGGGAGCTTGAGGTGGACCTTGAGCCACTTGGCGTGCTGGTTGAACATGGAATCCACAATGTGGATGAAGGCCTCGTAACAGCTGAACACCCCGTGCCGGCCGGACAGGAGGTACCCTTCCAGCCAGCCCTGGCACAGGTGCTCGCTGAGCACCTCCAGAACCCGGCCCGAACGCGCAAGGTGCTCGTCGACGTCGTCAATCCGGTACTGCCAGACCTTGTCCGTCACTTCGTAGACGGCCTGAAGCCGGTTGGATGCCGTCTCATCCGGCCCGAAGAGGCGGAAGTTCTCCATGTTCAGCGAGATAACGTCCCGCATCCACGAGCCCAGGGTGATCATGGGGCTGATCCGTTCGGTTCCCGGCGCCGCGACGTCGACGGCGTGGGCTGCGTAGGCGGGCAGCTTCAGCGGTGTGCGAAGGAGTCCGCCGTTGGCGTGCGGGGTGGCGCTCATCCGGAGGTTTCCGGTGGGCGCATTCGTGGCTACGTCGGGCCTGAGCCTGCCCTCGGCGTCGAACAGCTCCTCCGGACGGTAGGAGTTCAGCCACTCCTCCAGCTGTTTCAGGTGTGCGCCGTTGGTGCGGACTTCCGCCAGCGGGACCTGGTGGCTCCGCCAGGTGCCCTCCACCTGGAGTCCGTCCACTATCCGCGGTCCCGTCCAGCCCTTGGGCGAGCGCAGCACAATCATGGGCCAGTGCGGCGCAGCGGCGCTTCCTGCGGCACCGGCCGCAGTGCCGCCGTCGTCCGCTGTCCCGCCCGCCCCGTCCGCCCCGCCCCGGCGGGAGTCCTGGATGGCGCGGATCCCGGTCAGGCAGGTGTCGACGGCGGCCGCGAAGTCCCGGTGCGCCTGCTCCGTGTCGTTCGGGTCCTCGACGGTCACGAAATACGGTTCGTGGCCGTAACCGCGCAGCAGCTGCTCCAGCTGCTCCTGCGGCATGCGCGCCAGGATAGTGGGGTTGGCGATCTTGTAGCCGTTCAGGTGCAGGATGGGCAGGACGGCACCATCCGCGGCCGGATCCAGGAAGTTGTGCGAGTGCCAGCTCGCCGCGAGCGGCCCCGTTTCGGCCTCGCCGTCGCCGATCACGACGGCGGTGATCAGCTGGGGATTGTCGAACACGGACCCGTAGGCGTGGGCCAGCGCGTACCCGAGTTCACCGCCTTCGCTGATGGAACCCGGGGTTTCCGGCGCCGCGTGGCTGGGAATGCCGCCGGGGTAGGAAAACTGGCGGAAGAGTTCGGCCATTCCTGCCTCGTCGGGGCCCACCTGGCCGTAGATTTCCGAGTACGTGCCCTCAAGCCAGGCGTTCGCCACAACAGCAGGACCGCCATGGCCCGGGCCGGCAACGAAGAGCATCTCCTGTTGGTCCCGGCGGATCACACGGTTGAGGTGTGCGTACACAAAGTTCAGCCCGGGAGTGGTGCCCCAGTGGCCCAGGAGCCTGGATTTGGTGTGGTCCGCAGCAAGGGGTTCCCGCAGCAGCGGATTTGAGCGCAGGTAGATCTGCCCCACGGAAAGGTAGTTCGCGGCCCGCCACCAACGGTCCACGAGGTCCAGTGTTTCCTCCCCCAAGTTGTCCTGCCCCATGCTGCCGGCCATGACCATCCTCACGTAGCTGCGCGCCGCCGTCGGCAGCCGAGCCTCCATCGCAACACCTATCGGTACGCGGCACAACCCTGGCCCTAAGGGACTCCTTGCCGACTTGCCCTGGGCCAACTACTAACCGGTAGTCTGTGTTTCACATGTTCACGTTGACCATCAACCAGACCGACAGCCGGCGCGACGGCGACCGCGTCCCTCAGCTGCTGAAGGACCTGCGGCACATACCCGCGCGCCTGGATTTCGACCGGTCTGTGGAGGATGAAGTCCAGGGCATCGTGGACTGCCCGCATCAGGCCGTGGAGGCTGCCCTGATCGCCCTGCGCTGCGGCTCCTGGTACGTGGGGCTCGGCGTCGGGCCGGTCAACGAGCCGCTTCCCAACCAAATCAAGGATGCCTCCGGCCACGGCCTGATCTATGCCCGGCGCGCGGTGGACAGGCTCCGGAACAGCAAGGAACGCATCCCGGTCGCAGTGGAAGGACCGTTGGCAGACGTCGCCCACGAGGCCGAGGCCGTGCTGCGGCTTTTGGGCCATATAGTGCGGGACAGATCCGGGGCTGAATGGCGCGTGCTGGACCTCATGACTCCCGGCGTCCGCGGACAGCAGAAAGCGGTGGCCCAGGAACTCAGCATCACCACCCAGGCCGTCAGCAAAGCAGTGGCCCGGTCCCAATGGAACGAGGAACACGCTGCCCGCCCCGCTGCTGCACGGTTGCTTGCACTCATCCTTGAGGTGCGCTGAACGCAGCTGACTCACGCCGCCGCTACTGCATGGCGCCGATGATCGCCCCCATCGCCGTGAACGTCACGATGTTGTAGCTGGCATTGATGGCGAACAGCATGAGGCTGCGGCGTTCAAAGAGGTAGTTGACGCCCAGGGCAGCCGCAACCCAGGCCGCGCCCGCAGCCAGCCCGGCCAGGGCACCGAATCCGGCACCGCCGTCGCCGATAAACGCCGCGAGCACCACGGCCATCACCGCTGCGAGCAGGAACGATCCCACAAAAACCCGCACGGTCCCGCTCTTCAGCTGCTCAGCCGTGACACCGGCCTCGCGCTGCCATACCTTAGCGAAGAGCACCGAGTACCAGAGCCCTCCCACGATGAAGCTCGCTAGGGCGGAACGAGGGCGTCCACGAGGCCCTCAACGAGCCGTCCCACATCGGGGAGATCTACCCTGACGGCATCCACGGTGCCATCGCGGCCGGGCTGCGCTCCTACTACCCAGACGCCGAGATCACGACGGCGGTCCTGGCCACCGACGATGAGCACGGCCTCGACGAGGACATCCTCGCCGACACCGACGTCCTGCTGTGGTGGGGCCACATGGCCCACGCCGAGGTGAGCGAGGCCGTCGTCGAACGCGTCCACCGCCACGTCCTGGGCGGGATGGGGCTCATCGTGCTCCACTCGGGGCACTTCGCCAAGGTATTCACCCGCCTGCTGGGCACCAGCTGCTCCCTGGCGTGGCGGAACGACGGCGAACGCGAGCTGGTGTGGACCGTCAAGCCGTCGCATCCCATCGCCGAGGGTGTAGACAGTCCCATCGTCATCCCCGAGCAGGAGATGTACGGCGAGCTGTTCGACATCCCGGACCCCGACCACCTGATCTTCATCAGCTCCTTCGCCGGCGGCGAGGTGTTCCGGTCCGGTGTCACGTTCACCCGCGGCAAGGGCCGGATCTTCTACTTCAGCCCCGGCGACCAGGAATACCCGGTGTACCACCACCCGCAGATCCAGCGGGTCCTCGCAAACGGCGTGCGCTGGGCGGCCCAGCCTGAGCTGCACCGATCCGTACCGGCCCTTCCCGGGGCTGGTTCGAGGGGGCTTAGCGTTTGGCAAGCACCCACGAGTTTTGTCCACATAATGCCCGTTTGGAGGCGTTTGGCGGCATTATCTGGACAAAAACTCCAGGCAAGTCGGCAGAAGCAGCTCTACGACAGGAGGCTGCGCAGCACGTGCGCGGCGCCGTCGTCGAGCACCGAAAGCGTGACCTCATCCGCGGCGGCGATAACTTCCTCCGGGGCCTGGCCCATGGCGACTCCGCGCCCGGCCCAGCCCAGCATTTCGATGTCGTTCCGGCCGTCGCCAATGGCCACGGTCCGGTGGGGTTCAGCCCCCAACTGGCCGCGGAGCCGTTCGAGCGCGCTGGCCTTGGTGACGCCGGCTGCGGCGATATCCAGCCACGCCGTCCAGCCGACCGAGTAGGTAACGCCGGCCAGTCCGATCTCCTGGATGGTTGCGGTGAACTCTTCCGGGGTGTTTTCGGTGCTGAACACCACCAGGCGGACGGCGGTGGCTTCGAGCAGAGTCTGGAAGTCGACGCCGATGGCCTCGACGCCGAAGCTGGCGTCTTGGAAGCGTTCCGTGGACAGGAAGTTGCCGTCCTCGTCCTCCAGCGCGTACTTGGCCGTGGGCAGCTTCTGGCGTAACGCCCTCAGCGCCGGGGCCGGATCGAAGGTGGCCTTGTGGATGATTTCATATCCGTCGGTCAGGTCCGGATCCAGCCGGAGCGTCACGCCGCCGTTGCAGCAGACGGCGTAGCCGCGGTCGATGCCGATCTGCTCGATGATGGGCAGCGTGGCGTTCAGGGAACGGCCGGTGGCGATGAGGACGTCGTGCCCTGCAGCCACCACGGCCTGGGCGGCCTCACGGACAGGCACTGACATGTGGCCGTCGTGGTCCACCAGGGTTCCGTCCACGTCCAGGGCAACCATGAACTTGGCGGTGCTGTTTTCGCTTGCGATCCGCTGGTCATCGATGCCAGCGACTGTGGTTTCAGTCAATGTAGTCATACATCCAGTAGACCAGAGACCCCCTAAAACCGGCTAGGACGCAGGCCACAGCGCGCATGAACACCCGGTTAATACTCACAGGGTTATCCCCAGTGTGAGTGTTAACCTTGGGCACGCTGTCCGCCTCCCGGCCAGCCGTAGATTCCCCGCCGGGTCCTGGAGGTACTCGAATTGGCTGACGAGGCTTCGGAATCCGTAGGCGAGTCCCGGAGCAGAGCACTCATCCACATCTTGGGGCTCCCGGCTCCGGTCCTGCAGCATTCCTTTTATGACCATGAAGGTTTCATTGCACGGACGGACTTCTTCTGGCCTGAATGCGGCGTCGTTGGGGAGTTCGACGGCGACGCCAAGTACCTCGACGACGACCTCCTGGACGGCCGCAGCACACGGGAAACCGTCCTGGCCGAGAAGAAGCGTGAAGATCGGCTCCGGGCGCTTGGCTACAAGGTCGTCCGCTGGGACTGGAAAGCCGTAACCGACCCGGAGTTATTGCGGCGGAAACTTGAACGCGCCGGAGTAACACGCAAGAATCCCCGCCGCGTGGCCTAATCCCCCTCGCGTTACAAGGGGAATCGACCACGCGGCGGGGAATTGTCAGCGAGGCAGCCGGAGCCTAAAGGACCGGGAAGACTTCCATGCCGCCGAGGTACTTCTGCAGTGCGGCCGGGACGTTGACCGAGCCATCGGCGTTCTGGTGGTGCTCCAGGATGGCCACGATCCAGCGGGTGGTGGCCAGCGTGCCGTTGAGGGTGGCTACGGCACGGGTGCCCTTGGCAACGCCTTCGTCGTTGACCACACGCTCGCGGATGTTCAGGCGGCGGGCCTGGAACGTGGTGCAGTTCGAGGTGGAGGTCAGCTCACGGTAGGCGCCCTGCGTCGGAACCCAGGCTTCGCAGTCGAACTTGCGGGCCGCGGACATGCCGAGGTCGCCGGCGGCGGTGTCAATGACGCGGTACGGGAGCTCGCACTTGGCCAGCATCTCCTCTTCCCAGGCCAGGAGCCGTTCGTGTTCGGCTGCGGCCTTCTCCACCGTGGTGTAAACGAACATCTCCACCTTGTTGAACTGGTGGACACGGATGATGCCGCGGGTGTCCTTGCCGTGCGAGCCAGCCTCACGGCGGTAGCAGGAGCTCTGCCCGGCGAACCGGATCGGGCCGGTCGTCAGGTCCAGGATCTCGTCCGCGTGGTAGCCGGCCAAGGCAACCTCGGAGGTGCCCACCAGGTAAAGGTCGTCCTCGGCGAGACGGTAGATCTCGGCGTCGTGCTTTACATCAAAGCCTGTGCCCTGCATGGTTTCGGGGCGCACCAAGGTTGGGGTGATCATGGGAACGAAGCCGGCCTCGATGGCCTGGTCCATGGCCATCTGCAGCAACGCCATCTCCAGGCGTGCACCCACGCCGCGCAGGAAGTAGAAGCGTGAGCCCGAAACTTTCGCGCCGCGCTCCATGTCGATGGCGCCGATCAGCTCACCGATTTCCAGGTGGTCCTTCGGCTCGAAATCGGGGAACTCGCGGGGCGTTCCAACGGTTTTGACCACCACGTAGTCGTCCTCGCCGCCCTCGGGGACGCCGCCCTCAATAAGGTTCGGGATACTGCGCAGCAGTTCGTCCTGCTTGGCCTGGGCAGCGTCTGCTTCGGCCGATGCGGCCTTCACAGTGTTGGCCAGTTCCTTGACCTCGGCGAGCAGGGCTTTCTTCTCATCGCCCTTGGCCTGCGCCACCTGCTTGCCGAAGACGTTCTGCTCGGCGCGGAGGTTTTCAAACCGGATCAGGGCGGCACGCCTGGCGGAGTCTGCGGCCATGATCGCGTCCACCACTGATTCGTCTGCGCCGCGGGCGCGCTGGCTGGCACGGAACTTATCCGGGTTTTCGCTGAGGTCTTTTACGTCGATCACCAGACAAGAGTATCGAATCCGGCGGAACCAACACTGCCGGGCCGGACGGGGGGGGAATCGCGGCGCCGCGGCCGGGATACTGTTGAAGCACCATGAACGACTGGCTTCTCTACGTCCTGAGCGCGGCGGCGCTGGCTTTCGCCGTCTCCAGCTGGTGGGGCGTCCGGAAGCTCAAGGCCCTGCACGTCCGCAGCGCGGTCCATGAAGAAGCGCACGAAACGGGCCTCACCCAGCAACGCGTGGTCGTCATCCTCAACCCCGTCAAGGCACGTGCCCCCGAAGCGAAGGAAGCCATCCGGCGCGCCTGCCTGACAGCCGGCTGGGACGAACCCCTCTTCCTGGAGACGACCGCCGATGACCCGGGATACTCCCAGGCCCGGTCGGCCCTGAACTACAAGGCCGACGTCGTTCTGGTGGGCGGTGGCGACGGTACTGTGCGGGTGGTGGCAGAGTCCCTCGCACACACGGATGTGGCCATGGGCCTGATTCCGCTGGGGACGGGAAACCTCCTGGCGCGAAACGTGGATCTGGATGTCAACGACCTTCACGCCAACGTGCAGACAGCGCTTTTCGGCCACCAACGCTACATCGATACCGCGCGGATGGGCATCGAGAATTCCCGCACGGGACACTCGTCTGAGCACGCATTCCTGGTTATCGCCGGGATCGGCATGGACGCCGAAATACTCGCTGATACCAATGCCGGCCTCAAGAAAGCCGTGGGTTGGCTTGCTTATACCGAGGCCGGAATGCGTCACATGCCCGGGCGGCGACGGAAGGTATCAGTCGCGCTGGATGACAAGCCGGAGCAGGTCCGGAACATCCGCAGCGTCCTCTTTGCCAACTGTGGGCTGGTCCCGGGCGGGATCGATTTCATCCCGGAAGCCATGATCGATGACGGCATGCTGGACGTGGTGGTCATGAGCCCCCGCAGCGCCATCGGCTGGCTGGCCATGTACGCGAAAATCCTCTTTAAACACAAGGGCAACCTGCCCATCATGACGATGTACCGGGCCGGCCGAATCGTCATCAAGTGCCCGGAGCCCATGCCGACACAGATCGACGGCGACACGTCCGGGTTGGCCACCAAGCTCACCGTCCGGGTGGAGCCGCGCTCGCTTCTGATAAGGGTCAAGGGCCAACCAGCCTGAGCCGGTCCCGTCTCAGGCGGTTGCCTTCTTGGCAGCTCCAGCCTCTGCAGCAGCTTTCGCGGCACGTGCCTCGGACTGCTCACGGATCATGGCCTGCTCCTCTTCGAAGCGCAGGCGGTCGGCGCGGTCAGCGTCATCCCCGTCCCAGTCCTGGTTGTCGGCTGTGGGCTTCGGATTAACGATCATGCCCTGGCCGTCGTTGTCTGTGCTGCTGGTACTCATGACCTGTTCCCTTCATTAGGGGCCATCCCCCAAGTGGATCAAGCAAGCATACGCACAGTAACTATCACAGGGAAGTACCTTGGCCTACGCTGTGGGCGAAGCCTCGGGCGGCGTCAAGCTCCGTTCATTCCCCTGCAGAATCCGCCCGACCCATTCATGCGCCGCCCGGAATGCCTCGTCAGATGTGTGTTGCGCGACGCTGGAGCTTTGGGCGTCCGCCCGTCCATAGGAGCCAAGGAAGCGGGTGGCCGGGCTGATGCGGTGAAGGCCAGCCAAGGCGTCGGCCACACGGGCGTCCGCGATGTGCCCATCGGCGTCGATGCTGAAAAAGTAGTGTCCCAGATACTGACCCGTCGGCCGGGATTCGATCCGGCTGAGGTTCACGCCCCTCGTGGCGAACTGGTCCAGGATTTCCATCAGCGCACCCGGGCGGTCTTCCGGAAGCGGGACTACGACGGTGGTCTTATCCGCACCGGTCCGTTCAGGTAATGCGCCCGGCCTGCTCACCAGGATGAACCGCGTCACCGCACCCGGGTTGTCGCCGATGTTTTCCGCCAGGACGGTCAGCCCCGGCTGCTCCTGGGCCACAATGGGCGCACAGATCGCGGCGTCGTAGTGGGCGTCGCCGCCCAGGAGCCCCATGGCGGCCGCCGCGGTGGAGGAACCGGCAACATATTCTGCACCTGGAATATTCGCATCCACCCAGAGACGGCACTGTGCCCAGGCATGGCCGTGAGTGGAAATGCGGCGGATATCATCAATGCCCACTCCGGGTCGGGCCACCAGGACAAAGCTGATGGGGACCAGGACTTCGCGGATGATGCGGAGTTCCTGCCCGCCGGCGATGGCGTCTAGGGTGGCCGTGACCCCGCCTTCCACCGAGTTCTCAATGGGGACCATCGCTGCGTCCGCAGAGCCATCGCGGACCATGTCCAGCGCAGCGTTGACGTTGGAGGCCGGGATGCGATAGGCCTCTCCGGCATCCGGAACCTGCATCAATGCCGCCTCGGTAAAGGTGCCCTGAGGCCCGAGGAAAGTGTACGTAACAGGTGTCGCGGGCATGGATTCCTCTGTGGTGACGGGACGCAGGTTCGGGCTGAACTAAAGAATGAGCGGCTTGAGGCCGTTGTCGGACACGAGTGGCTTGCCGGACTCGAGCCACTGGTCCATTCCGCCGGCCACGTTGATGGCTGTATAGCCCTGTCCGGTGAGCCATTGCGCGGCGCGGAAGGACCGTCCGCCAGTGCGGCAGATGACATAGACGTCCTGGTCCGGGTCCAGTTCGTCAAGCCGCGCCGGAAGCTGGTCCAGGGGAATGTGCACAGCGTCCTCAGCGTGTCCGGCTACCCATTCGTAGTCTTCGCGGACATCCAGGATCACGGCGTCGGCTGGGACGTCGTTGACGGGCACGGTATCAAAATCGCTCATGGGAGTCCTCTTTCGGAGAATCACGGGTCTCCTTCCAGCCTAGCGCCAGCCGATCGTCCCGCTCCCGAAACCAGGGACAAGTTACGCTGTTGAAGACCCGTAGGAGGATCCTTGCCCGCTGAGCAGCCCACCATTTTGGCCACGTCTGGAGGCTACAGGCAAGGTGCTCGAACACGCTTGGAGTTTGACCGCCTGCTGCACTACGCCGTGGAGCTTTCCGGAGCCAGCGGACGCCCGCCGCGGGTCACCCACGTGGGTACGGCCGCCGGGGATCAGCGCGGGTTCAATGCGGAAATGGATGAGGCCGCGCGGCTGGCGGGCTTCGACTTCAGCCACCTCAACCTCTTCACCATGCCAAACCACGCAGACCCGGAGGCGCATCTGCTGGAGCAGGACGTGGTGTGGGTGAACGGCGGCTCCGTGGTGAACCTGCTTGCCGTCTGGCGTGCCCACGGGCTGGACGGCATCCTCCACCGCGTGTGGCAGCACGGAGTTGTGCTGGCGGGGGTTTCGGCCGGATCAATCTGCTGGTACCAGGGCGGCACCACTGATTCGTTTGGGCCGGAGCTGCGTGCAGTGCCCAATGGCTTGGCCTTCCTCCCGTACGCCAATGGCGTCCATTACGACTCAGAGGAAAGGCGGCGCCCGCTGGTGCACCGGCTCGTGGCTGACGGAATGCTGGGTGAAACGCACTGCACGGACGACGGCGTGGGGCTGGTCTACCACGGCACGGAACTTGTGGAAGCGGTTGCCGAGGTACGGGGCAAGGGCGCTTACATCGTCACCGCGGAAGCCGGTGGAGCGGATGGAACCACCGCTTCCGAGAGGCGCCTGGAGCCTCGCTTCCTTGGCTGACATCCACAAACTGCCGGCTGTTCGGCTCCGGGATGCGCTCCGCGCGGGAGAGCTTTCAGCGCGGGAAGCCACAGCCCATTTCCTGGCCCGGATCGCAGAGCAGAACCCGTTGCTGGGCGCCTTTGTCACGGTCACGGCGGATCAGGCGATGACCGACGCAGCCGCCGCCGATGCCCGGTTCGTCCAGTTCCGAAAAGACTCCGGGCACGACTCTGCGCGGGACTCCGGAGGCAGCGCGGGCGCCCTGCCACTTCTGCACGGCATGCCGGTGGCATTCAAGGACCTGACCGACGTCGCCGGCGTGGTGACCACCCATGGAAGCGCTGCACTTGACCACAAACCGGCGCCCGCCGATGGCGCACTCGCCAAAGTCCTCAAGGCCGCTGGCGTGGTCTCACTGGGCAAGACGCAGGTTCCGGAGTTTGGACTGACGGCGTACAGCGAAAACCGCATCGCACCGCCGTCGCGCAATCCCCATGCCCCGAGCCGGAGTTCCGGCGGCTCCTCCGGGGGCAGCGCTGCCGCGGTGGCCGCGGGCCTGCTTCCGTTCGCGCCAGGGACCGACGGCGGCGGTTCCGTCCGCATCCCGGCCGCCGCCTGCGGCCTCGTGGGACTCAAACCCGGCCGCGGCGTGGTGCCGTCGGGCGAGAGTTCAGGCGACCCCGCCCGCCTGGTCGTAGCGGGGCCCCTGGCCCGCAGCGCAGCCGACTCGGCCCTGCTGATGGATGCTCTGGCGCCGTCCCCTGACAGCAGTTATCTCGACGCCGTGGCGCACGAACCCCGCCCGCTGCGCATAGGCCTGACCCTGGAAAGCCCCTGGTTTGCCACCTTTCCGTTCACGCCCGAACCCGAAGCCCTGGCCGCGCTGCAGGCGGGCACCGAAATGCTGGAGCATGCCGGGCACGCCGTCAGCGAAGCCGCCATCCGCTACGACAACCGCTACCCGGACGCCTTCACCACCGCGTGGACCGCCGCCGTCGGAACCGCCCGGATCAGTCCGCACCGCGAAGCGCTTCTGGCCCCGCTGACCCGTACGTTCAGGCGCCGGGCCCAGCAGCGCAGCGCCGCAAAACTCAATGAATCGCTGGCGTTCCTGCGGCAATTCGAACGCGACACGATCACGCAGTACGGCGGCTGGGACCTGATGCTGATGCCGGCCCTGGCGCAGACGCCGCGCCCCGTGGGCTGGTTTACCGGCGCCACGCACGGCGACGAACCGTGGCCGGCAGCAGAATGGCCCGGGGACGCCGACGGCGACTACCGCCGGCAGTGCGAATTCGCCCCGTGGTCCTCCATGGTGAATGTCTGCGGCCTGCCTGCCATCACCATTCCCGTGCACTGGACCGGCGGGCAACCAGCGCATGGCCTGCCGATGGGGATCCAGCTTGTAGGACCGGCGGGATCGGAACTGCTCCTGCTCCAGGTGGCGGCCCAGCTCGGCTTCTGATGCCAGTTTGAACGGCTCCGGGTGTCGACTCCGGGGCCGATCCGGAGGACGATTAAGGGGCAGTCACTATGAGGAGGTCTGTGATGTGCTATTCATCGATGGAGGATTTCGGGTGGCGTAACAAGAGAGAAGCCGACCGGAAACCCGAAGCGCACCAGGAAACACCGCCGGACCGGCCGGAGCCGCATTACACGGCCCAGGACTTCACCTTCTGGGCCTTCCCGCGTCGCCGGCGGACCCATGAAGCCCAGGAACCGGCCCCTGAGCGCAGGCGCGAGAAAGTCTGATTTTGCGAGTCAGGCCCACCTGAAGAAAGGCCCCCTGCCGGGGGCCTTTCCGCTGCCCGGACGTGGGCGCCTACCCGCCGAGCTCCCGGAACTTCCTGGACCGTGCCGCCAACAGTTCAGAAACCGGAACACCAGCCAGGGTCCCCAGCTCGTATTCGATGGCCCGGGCCATCCGGGCGCAGAACTCCCTGGGCTCCAGTGACGCGTCGTCCCGTTCATCCACGATGTGGTCCACCAGGCCGTTGGCGTAGAGCGCGCCTACATTGACGCCTTGGGCGTCGGCCATCTGCGGCGCAAAATCCGTGGTGCGGTGCACAATCGCGCTGGCCCCCTCGGGCGGCAGCGGCGACAGCCAGCTGTGCTGGGCGGCGATGGTCCGGTCCGCCGGGAGCAGCGCCAGCGCGCCGCCGCCGGCGCCCTGCCCCAGCAGCACAGAGACCGACGGCGACTCCAGCCCGATCAGTTCGTGGAGGGACCGTGCGATCTCGCCGGCCAGACCGCCTTCTTCCGCTTCCTGCGACAAGGCCGCACCTGCGGTGTCGATGACGGTCAGCAACGGCAGACGGAGTTCCTCGGCAAGCTTCATCCCCCGCCGCGCCTCCCGCAGGGAACCGGGACCCATTCCGGCTGCGTCCTTGCGCAGGGGGCGGGCATGGCCCAGGACGATGCAGGACTGTCCGCCGAACCGGGCCAGGGCCAGCAGGAGGCCAGGGTCCTTTTCGCCCTGGCCTGTTCCGTTCAGGGGAAGGGCGTCATCGGCGCCGTACCGGAGGAGCTGGCGCAGGTCCGGGCGGCGCGGCTGCCTGGAAATGCCGATGGACATCCACGCGTCCACGGCCGCCGGCCGCACGGCGAGGGTTGCCGGTCGGTGAACGGGCCCGGCAGTGGGACTCGTCGTGGGCTTCGCCGCGAGGATGTCCAGTGCCCGCCCGATAATCTCCGCAAGCTCTGACGGTTCCACGACGGCGTCGATCAGGCCCTTGCTGAACAGATTCTCCGCCACCTGCACACCGTCCGGAAAGGCCTCCCCGTGCAGGGCTTCGTAGACGCGCGGGCCCAGGAAGCCCAGCAGCGCCCCCGGTTCGGCCACGTTGATGTGGCCCAGCGAGCCCCAGGAGGCCATCACTCCCCCGGTGGTGGGATGCCGCAGGTAGACCAGATACGGCAGCCCGGCCTGGCGGTGGGCACGCACGGCCCCGGTGATCTTTACCATGGACAGGAACGCCAGGGTCCCCTCCTGCATACGCGTTCCGCCTGAAGCGGGGCCTGCCAGCAAGGGGAGCCCTTCGGCGGTAGCCCGCTCCACGGCGGCGACGATCCGCTGGGCTGCCGCATGGCCGATCGATCCGGCCAGGAAGGAGAATTCGCTGACGATGACCGCCACCCGGTGTCCCCGGATCCGGCCGGATCCGGTGATGACTGATTCGTCCGTTCCGCTCCGTTCCCGCGCCTTTGCGAGGTCGCGGGCGTAGTCCACGTTCGCGTCCGGCTGCCGGACAGGCATGTCCCAGGAGACGAACGTGCCCGGATCAACAACGGCCGCCAGCAGCCCGGCCGCGTCCAGGTGCCTGACCTTTTCCGTCGTCAGCACCTTAGTTCACCCCCGCAACGGCCGCAGACATGCCCAGCCACTCGCGGATTTTCTGTCCGTCCCCGTTCAGAAGGGGCGGCGCATCGTGTTCGGTCGGGGTGGTCTCTGCTGCGTCGCCGCGTGAGAAAAACCTCAGCGGGGGCCCGGGCAGGCTGACCTTCCCAAGCACCGGATGCTCCACATCAACCACCAGCCCCTGCGATGCCACCTGCTCCCAGGCGTACACCTCGTCCAGCGAGCGCACCTTCCCGGCCGGGATCCCGGCGTCGTTCAGTTTTTCGAGCAGCTCGGCGGCACCATACGCGGCAAAAACGCGTTCGACGGCGGCAATCACCGCCGTGCGGTTTCGCACCCTCTCCGCGTTACTGGCGAAGCCCGTCGCTGCCGGATCGAGGCCAAAGGCCGCGGCGAACGAGGACCACAGCTTTTCGCTGCCGACGCTGATCTGGACGGACCCGTTACGGCACGCGAACAGGCCGTAGGGGGCGATGGACGGGTGGTGGTTGCCCTGGGCCTGGGGTACTTCGCCGGCGACGGTGGTGCGTGTCCCCTGGAAGGCGTGGACGCCGATGAGCGACGCCAGCAGTGAGGTGCGGACGATCTGCCCGGCGTCGGTCCTGTCCCGCTCCACCAGCGCTGCGAGGACGCCGAAGGCCCCGTTCATTCCGGACAGGAGGTCGGCGATGGGCACACCCACGCGCTGGGGGTCCTCCGGCCCGGAGCCGGTGAGCGACATCAGCCCGGCCTCGCCCTGAAGGATCTGGTCATAGCCGCTGCGCTGGGACTCCGGGCCGTCGTGCCCGAACCCGGTGATGGAGAGGATCACCAGCCGCGGATTGAGGTCATGCATCGCGGCGGTGGAGAAACCGAGCCGGTCCATCACGCCGGGGCGGAAGTTTTCAATGACGACGTCGGCACGTTCCAGCAGCCCGCGCAGCACCTCCTGCCCGTCAGTGCCTTTCAGGTCCAGGCTGATGGACTCCTTGTTCCGGTTGCAGGACATGAAATAGGTGGACTGCAGATCGTCCTCGGGCCCGACGAACGGCGGGCCCCAGCCGCGGGTGTCGTCACCGGATCCGGGGTTCTCCACCTTGATGACGCGGGCACCGAGATCGGCCAGCATCATGCCGGCGTGCGGTCCTGCGAGCGCCCGGCTCAGGTCCACCACGAGGTGCCCTGACAGTGGGCCGCTCCTGTGGTCTTCGTCTGTTCTGCTCATTGCTGGATTCCTTCGGGGTGAGGTTGGTGCACAATTGCCGGCAAAGCGGCCCGTGCTGGGCGGGATCGGGGCGGGCACTTAGAGCCAGCCCGGAACCACCAGGGCCAGCCACGCGAGGAGCGGTCCGGCCACGATGACGATCCCGCTGTAGCCGAGGATCTGCTTGTAGAAGCTGTCCTTGTCCACGCCTTCCGGGGCATTGGCCAGGACCAGTGCCCCGTTGGTGGAGAACGGGGAAACGTCCACGATGGTGGCGGCGACCGCGAGCGCACAGATCACGCCGACGGCGCCGATCTCACCGGTGGAGAGGAACGGCACGGCCAGCGGGATGAGGGCGGCGAGGATGGCCGTGGAGGATGCGAACGCGGACACAACGGCGCCGATGTAGCAGATGAGGAGGGCCGCCAGCAGCGGCATGCCCATGGCGGCCACGCCGTTGGAAACAAACTGGATGGTTCCGGCCTCCTCCAGGACTCCGACAAACGTGAGCATGCCGCAGATCAGGAGCACCGTTGACCAGCTGATCTTGTTGATCGCGCCCTTCTGGGCCTTCGGCGAGACCAGTGCCAGCACGATGGCGATGGTGATGGATACAAAGCCGACGTCGACTTTGAAGCCCAGGGCAATGACGGCCAGTGCGATCAGGCCGGCGATGGTCACCAGCTGGGGGATCCGCTCCGACCGCTCCTTGGTGGCTGCGACGCCGTCGCCTGCATGGTCGCGGGGGCCGTACATGCCGGAGCCGAAGCCCTTGAACGGAACATCTGATCCTGCCTTGGCGCCAACACTCACGGCCATGCGGGCTTCGGCAGCCTGCTCTACGAAATGGCTCACCCGGGAGGACAGGAGGGCCCGGCCGCCCAGGACAATGAACAGCACGAGTGCGATGACGAGGTTGAACACCAGGCTGCTCAGGAAGAGCGCGGTGGGGCTGAAATCCAGGTTTGTCTTGGCGAGGATGCCGTTGACTGTGACGCCGTAGACGGCAATCGGGGAGAATCCGCCGGCCTGGGCGCCGTGGATAACCATCATGCCCATCAGCAGCGGGCTGATCTTGTACTTACCGGCGAAGCTGAGGGCAATCGGGGCAATGATGGCGACGGCGGCGGGAGACAGTGCGCCAACGGACGTAATGAGCGCGGTGACGGCAAACATAACCCACGGAATCAGGGCCACCCGGTTGCCCACCATCCTGACGGCCCCGCGGACCAGGAGGTCGATGGTGCCGTTGTTCTGCGCAATGGCGAAAAGGTAGGTGACCCCGACGATGGTCAGGAACAGGCCGCCGGGAAAGTTAGCCAGGATCTCGTTAGTGGACATGCCCAACACCACGCTGCCCAGCAGGAAGGAACCGACAAACGCAAGGGCACCCATGTTCAGGGGCAGGACGGTGGCGAGCAGGAACATTGCGGCCAGGATGATGATCGATAAGACAGGAGCGGACATCGTTGGTCCTCCTAGGAAGGAAAAATGTGACGTGAGTAACTGACTCACTGGACTAGCCTCCTAGACACTAGGTCTATCTGTCAATACGCCTGCCGTGTATTCTTGGGGAAACCGACGACATAGTGAGGCCCATGTGGAGAAGACGGCACGGCTTGGCCTGGAGCGCGTATCGCGGCCACGGCTGTACGAGCAGCTGGTGGAGCAGATCCTGGCCTATATCGAGTCCGCCCAGCTGGTGCCGGGCGATCTGCTGCCGGCCGAACGCGACCTGGCCGATCGGCTGGGGGTTTCGCGGGCGACGCTGGCCCAGGCGCTGGTGGCGCTCGAAGTGCTGGGAGTGATCGATGTGCAGCACGGTACCGGCGCCGTCCTGGCCCGGCGGTCCAGCGTGGCATCAGTGATCAAGGGCCTGCGTGAACACCAGAGCCGGCTGCCGGAAATCGTGGAGGCGCGCAGCACCCTTGAGGTGAAACTGGCCGCACTGGCCGCGGAACGGCGCACGGAGGAGGACCTGGCGGCCATCGACGCGGCCTTGGAGGTCATGGCCGCCGAAATCGGAGGGGGCGAGCGCGGCGCGCACGGCGACGAGCTGTTCCATCAGGCGGTCACCGGCGCCGCCCACTCAGCGGTACTGGCCCAGCTGATGGCGGTCATCGCCGAAATGATCCTGGAAACGCGGATAGAGTCGTTGGGACAGCCGGGGCGGCCCGAACAGTCGCTGGCCTCGCACCGGACCATTGCAGACGCCATCCGCGCGCAGCACCCCACTGGTGCAGCCGCAGCCATGTTGGCCCACATTGAGCTGGTCTCGGACGTGGAGCTGCTCCGCTGATCCGTCAGGACGCCGGCGGCCGGCCGGGTGCGTTACCTCCCCAGGCTGGCTCAGTATGAGTACCCGGACGAGCGGTACATGGCCAGTCCGATGATGACGAACAACCAGAACGCCCCGTAACCCAGCAGGCAAAGGTAGCCCAGGACCAGCCCGGTGATGGACATGCCCTTGCCAGAGGGTTCCCGGCGGAGGGCCAGATGGCCGGTGATGATTGCGGCGATCTGCGGAATCATGAACCAGCCAAGGATGACCGAGGAAATCCCGAGGACCATGCTGGCGATGCTCAGGCCCTTTGGCTGCTGGGCGGGCATGCCGTAGTAGGCGGGCTGCCCGTACGCCGGCTGGCCGTAAGGGCTTGCGGGCTGGCCATACGTCGCGCCGTACGGATCGCCAGGCTGGCTGTAGGCACCGGGTTGGTTGTACTGGCCTGACTGGCTGTACTGGTCCTGGCCAAACTGATTCTGGCCGTACGGGTTCTGGTCATACGGCGGCGGCGCCGGAATGCTTGGGCCCTGCGGCGGCACAAACTGCGGCGGCTCGTAGCCTGCCGGCGAATCGCCGGGTCCCGCACCGGACCCTTGCGAATCAGGGCGCGGAGTTGGCTGGTCAGTCATGATTTTCCCCATTCGAAGTCTCCGCTTCCCAGCCTACCGCCGCCTGCATCACGGGCCTACAGCCGCACTCATCCAGTGCTACCGCCCCCAATACGGCAGCACGTAGACAGCAAAAACCACAAAGGCAGCCAGGAACATCAACCGGGTCATTCCATTGGCCGCGTCGTGCTGCGCCTTCGACTTCCTGGCGCGTCCCGAGCCGCCGCTGCCGGCCCCACTACGCGCCCCACGGCGGGTGCCATAGGCGGGGTGCCGGGGCCCGCGCTGGCCCCCTGTCTGCCCGGCCCGCGGCGGCCCAGCCACCGGCGGCCCTCCACCCTTCGGCTCTACGGTCGGTGACTTAGCCGGCTCTACGGTCGGTGACTTAACTGTCAGCGGCTTCACGGTCAGCGAGTTCACTGCAGGACTTTCCGCCGCGGATTCCTGCGTGAGCTGCTCGCCGAGGTGCGCATACAGGCCCACCACCGTCTGCTGGTCCAGCACCGGGGGCAGCGCCAGGACGGCAGCAACAACGCGGTCTGCCCCTGCCACGGCGACGTCTGAATTGGTGATGCCGAAGAGGTCCGGCTGCCCGGTGAGGCAGATCAACGGGCGGACGAACCGCCGGTGGGGCGGCGCCAGCACGGATGCGACGGCGGCGCACTGCGCCAATGCCCCGTCAACCGACTGCGTCCTGGCAAACCGGCCCTGCCACAGGACACCGGCGGCGACACTGACCTCTCCGGTCCAGTTCTTGGCATCGACCACCACCACCCCGCCAGGACCAACCAGCACATGGTCAAGGATGGCTTTGGGCCGCCCGGGCCAGTGGACGTCGTTCAGCAGGTACCAGCCGTGCGGAATGAGCAGGCTCAACCTGTCCGCCACAAGCCGTTCGCCCACAGCACTGGCGTCCCACGACTTCGTGGCCCGTTCGGCCTGATCGAGTTGGCGTTTCAGCCGCTGCACCCTTTCTGCAGCAAGCCTCGACTGCTCGGCCGCGCCGTCTCCTGCCCCCATGACCTACCCCCTGGCTCCCGCATGCCAACTCACTGCAGTGTGCGACTTACTGCAGTGCCAGACACTTACCGCACTGCCCGACGGCGGCGCTCCCCGCCGTCGGGCATTCTTTCCTGAGCTTTTCCGAACGTAGCAGCGCCGCGGGGAGCCGGTATATAGGTACTTTCGGGGCCAGTACTTGCTTTGACTACTTGCTGCCAAGCGTCCGGCGGGGACTTTTCCGCGTCATAGGGACCGGATTATGGACCGCGCGTTTTGACTCCAGCCCACGTCTGGCATGCTGGTGCCATGGCTAGCCGCGCGGGCACAGTTGCCCAACCCCAGGACCTTGTTGACATCACTGCGCTCCTCGACGCGTATTACGACATCACGCCGGATATGGGTGATCCCGGCCAGCGCGTGGCGTTCGGCACTTCCGGGCACCGCGGCTCGAGCCTCAAGGCGTCGTTCAACGAAAAACATATCGTCGCGATCACGCAGGCAATCGTGGAATACCGCGCCGGGCAGGGCATCACCGGCCCGCTTTTCCTGGCGAAGGACACCCACGCCCTCAGCGAGCCGGCGCAGAACTCCGCCCTCGAGGTCTTCGCCGCCAACGGCGTGCACGTGCTGATCGACGCACGGCACGGGTACACCCCCACACCCGCGCTTAGCCACGCGATCCTCACCTACAACAACAACCGCCAGCCCGGCACTCCGGAAGCGGACGGCATTGTGGTCACGCCCAGCCACAACCCGCCCGGAGACGGCGGCTTCAAGTACAACCCTCCGCACGGCGGCCCGGCCGATTCCGACGCCACGGGCTGGATCGCCAACCGCGCCAACGAACTCCTCGAAAGCGACCTGCGGGGAGTGAAGCGCATTCCCGTCTCCGACGCCCTCGCCGCGGACAGCACCGGCAAGTTCGACTTCCTCAGCAGCTACGTTGACGACCTCCCGTCCGTGTTGAACCTGGACGCCATCCGCGAGGCCGGTGTCCGCATCGGCGCCGACCCCATGGGCGGGGCTGCAGTGGATTACTGGGGCGAGATCGGCGAGCGCCACCACCTGGACCTGACCGTGGTGAACCCCACCGTGGATCCCCAGTGGGCGTTCATGACCTTGGACTGGGACGAGAAGATCCGGATGGACTGCTCCTCGCCGTTCGCTATGGCTTCCCTGATCAACAGGATGTCCGACGGCGGCAGTTCAGCCGCGTTCGACGTCGCCACCGGCAACGACGCCGACGCCGACCGCCACGGCATTGTGACCCCGGACGGTGGCCTAATGAACCCGAACCATTACCTCGCCGTCGCCATCGATTACCTCTACCGCAACCGCAGCGGCTGGAACCCCAACTCGGTGGTGGGCAAGACCCTGGTTTCGTCCTCGATCATCGACCGTGTGGCGGAAAGCCTGGGCCGCAAACTGGTTGAGGTCCCTGTGGGCTTCAAGTGGTTTGTGCCGGGCCTGCTGTCCGGCGAAGGCGCGTTCGGCGGCGAAGAGTCTGCCGGCGCTTCCTTTAACAAGCTGGATGGCAGTGTCTGGACCACCGACAAGGACGGCATCCTGCTGGCGCTGCTGGCCTCGGAGATCACCGCTGTCACCGGCAAGTCGCCGTCCCAGCTGTACAAGGGCCTGACCGACCAGTTCGGCGCCCCCGTCTACGCGCGCATTGATGCAGCAGCCACGCGGGAGCAGAAGGCGGCACTCGGCAAGCTCTCGCCGTCGGACGTCACCGCAACTGAACTGGCCGGCGAAACCATTACCGCCAAGCTGACCGAGGCGCCCGGCAACGGCGCGTCCATCGGAGGGCTCAAGGTGGTCACGGAGAACGCCTGGTTCGCTGCGCGCCCGTCCGGGACCGAGGACGTCTACAAGATCTACGCCGAGTCCTTCAAGGGCGAGGAGCACCTCAAGCAGGTCCAGGCGGAAGCCAAGGCGCTGGTGGACGGCGTCATCGCCTAACCTCCCCAAAAAAAGACCAAACGCTCTCTCACTTAATGCGCTTAAATGACCGACGCTCTCTCACTTTCGTCAAGAAAGTGAGAGAGCGTCGGCGTTAAAGCCGCATTAAGTGAGAGAGCGTTAGACGGTGCGGACAACGTCCTCGTAGCTGAACTTGGGCTTCGCTGCGCCCCAGGCGTCTGCGCCGGCCTGGCCGATGTTGACCACCAGGAAGCTCATCTGGTCGCCGGCCGGGAAGAACGCGGCGTCGATGGCACCGAAGTCGGCTCCGGTCATCGGGCCGGCTGCGAGGCCGAGGGACCGGACGGCCAGGATGAAGTAGCCGGCCTGCAGGTGGGCGTTGTTGTTGCCGGTGGACGCAGCCAGGTCCGGGGCGGCGTCGTACATGGCCTTCGGAGCGTTGTATTCGGGGAGGAAGTTGTCCCATTGCTCGGCCCAGGCGGTGTCGTAGCTGAGGATGGCAACCAGCGGCGCGGAGGCGGTCTTGGCCTTGTTGCCGTTGGCCAGGGTGTCGACCAGCGTGGCGCGGGCCTCGTCCGAGCGGACGTAGGTCACGCGGAGGGGCTGGGAGTTGAAAGCCGTGGGGCCGAACTTCGTGAGCTCATAGATGGCGCGGGCCTGGTCCTCGGTCACCTCACCGGTAAAGGAGTTGGCCGTGCGGGCCTCGGCAAAAATGGCGTCGACGGCGGCCGAATCGATAACCGCTTCTTCGTGGGCAATAGTCATGGCGTACCTTTCGCTGGGCCGCTCATCGCAAATGATGGGCCGGCGGTCTGCTTTCCATAGTTGTAACTTCAAGCAGGCCGGACCTCTTCCCAATACGCAGGTGACGTTCACCACAGCGGAGGCGGGATTTCTGCTTGACCCCTCCAGAAAGCCTGAGGAACATGGGCGGTAAAGGCGCAGCCTGCCTGATCGTGCTCCCTGCGCCGCCCGACCCCAGCAGGGACGTGAAAACATGTCGGAGCCTCGGAATCGCCCATCACGGATCCGGTTCTCCGCCGTTCTGGCCGCCATCGTGGCAGTCGTGCTGACGGGCTGCACAGCGGCACCGCCGGCGCCTGTGCAGGTCACCCGAGCGTCCGTGACGTACCGGACCATCCTGGCGGAATTCAGCAAAAGGATGCTGGACCTCGGAGCCCCGGCAGTCCTGATCGAGGCGCGGATCGACGGCGAGACATTTTCGTCGGCTCGCGGGGCCCGCAGCCTCGAAACGTCGACGCCGGCTGAGGTCACCGACCCGGTCCACGTCGCCAGTGTCACCAAGTCCATGGTCGCCGTTTCGGTCCTCAAGCTCGTCGAGGAAGGCATCATCCAGATCCAGGACCCGGTGGGACGACACCTCCCCGAATTCGACACCCTGATGAAGCCGCCAGGCCCTGTCACGGTGGAGCATCTCCTGCGGCACACCAGCGGAATGCCCAACTATCACGACCCGCAACTGACGTCGCGCACGCTGCAGCAGGCGCTGACGCAGCCCATCACGGCTGAAGAAATTCTTGCCCTGACAGCCATCGTGCCCTGGGTGCTGACGCCCGGCGACCGCATGCTGTACGCCAACGCGAACTACATTACCCTTGGCCTCATCGTGCAGCGCCTGCGCGGCCAGCCCATCGCCCAGATCTTCCGGTCAGACATTATCGACCCCCTCAGGCTGACCGGCACGCATATGACCGGCCCCGGTCCGGCACCCGCAAACATGGTCCATGGCTACATCACTGTCGACGGCGTTCGGCTGGACACTGCGTACCTGGCCGGGCTCATCGGCAACACCGCGGCCGGCCTCGTCTCGACTGTCGGCGACGTGAACACGTTCTACGCTGCGCTCATGGACGGGCGGCTCCTGAAGCCCGACACCGTCAAGGAGATGCTGCTGGCGCCCGAGGGCTACGGGCTGGGCCTCGACCGGTGGGGCGACGCCTGCGAAGGCGGCTTCTACTACGGCCACGCGGGCGACACGGCAGGATACGGAACGATGGCCCGACAACCCCGGACGCCAGGCGCCAGTTGACCATTAATCTGGCGTATCCACCTGGACCGCTAAACCTCACCCCGTACGCGCCCAGCAATGAGCTGGCCTGGGAAGTATTGAGGATCGCGCGGAAGGCACTCGACAGCACTTGCTGAACCCGGACCGGGCCGCGCGGTATTGTTGCACCGGAAGATCCCAGCCCCAGCGGCAACCCCCTTGAAAGGCCCCGACCATGAGCATGCTCGGAATGAAATGGAAGCTCCACGGCACCGGCAAATCGATTAAGCCCGGCCACGTGGTTGCTCCGGATGAGCGGCTGGCCTGGCCTCTGACCATCGGCGTGGGCATGCAGCACGTCGTAGCCATGTTCGGAGCCACCTTCCTGGTGCCCATCATCACCGGGATGCCACCGGCCACCACCCTCTTCTTCTCCGGCATCGGCACGCTGCTGTTCCTGGTCATCACCAAGGGGCGGGTGCCCAGCTACCTCGGCTCCAGCTTCGCGTTCATCGCGCCCATCATGGCGTCCCAACAGCAGTTCGGCGTGCCCGGCGCGCTGGGCGGAGTGGTGCTCGCCGGCGTCGCACTGGCCCTGATCGGCGCGATCGTGCAGAAGTTCGGCGCGGGCTGGATCAACCGGCTGATGCCGCCCATCGTCACCGGCGCCATCGTGGCACTGATCGGCCTGAACCTTGCACCCGCGGCGAAAATGAACTTCGACGCCGCCCCCGTCACCGCCGTCATTACGCTGGCCACCATCATCCTGGTCGGCGTTCTTTTCCGCGGAATCGTCGGCCGGCTCAGCATCCTCGTGGGCGTGGTGGTGGGCTACCTCGTCGCCATGCTGCGCGGCGAAGTGAGCTACGAAAAAATGGAAGCCGCCGCCTGGATCGGCCTCCCGCACTTCCAGACCCCCGAGTTCCACGTGGGCGTGCTTGGCCTCTTTGTCCCCGTGGTACTGGTCCTCGTGGCCGAAAACATCGGGCACGTGAAGTCCGTGGCGGCCATGACCGGCCAAAACCTCGACGGCGTCTCCGGCCGCGCGCTGATGGCCGACGGTGCCGCCACGGTCCTCGCCGGCATCGGCGGCGGCTCCGGCACCACCACGTACGCGGAGAACATCGGCGTTATGGCGGCCACCAAGGTGTATTCGACGGCGGCGTACTGGGTTGCCGGCGTCTTCGCCATTGTGCTGAGCTTCTCGCCGAAATTCGGCGAACTCATTGCCACGGTCCCGCCGGGCGTGCTGGGCGGAGCGGCCACCATGCTCTACGGCATGATCGGAATCCTGGGCGTCAAGATCTGGGTACAGAACAAGGTGAACTTCTCCAACCCGGTGAACCTGACCACCGCCGCCGTCGCGCTGATCATCGGTATTGCCGACTACACGTGGACCATAGGGGAACTGACGTTCACGGGCATCGCCCTCGGCTCAGCCGCCGCCCTGGTGATTTACCACGGCATGAAAGCCATCGCGAAGGCCCGCGGCTCGGTGGCTGAACCGGAAACGGAGCAGGCGGGCCTGCCTCCTGCCGTGAGGGCCGCCGTCAACGCAGCAGCGAAACGCGCGCCGAAGAAACGCTGACCTTTTCGGGCCCCGGGTCAGGCTCCTGCGTCAGGCCGCGCGACCGCCGCCGATGAATGGTCCGGGCGGGGTTCCGATGCCGAAGACCGGCCGCGGCTCGGGACGCTTGGCGGACAGCTCCGCTTCTGGCGGGTGCTTCAGTTGCCGGATCACCCACGGAACCAGGTATTCCCGTGCCCAGATGAGGTCCTCGGTCCTGGCCTCCTTCCAGCTGCGGGGCAGCGGCGGCTTGGGCGCCAGGGGCTCCAGCGTGTGCGGGACACCCAGGGCCTTCAGCACGGCCGCGGCGATGGTGTGGTGCCCCAGCGGTGAGAAGTGCAGCCGGTCCGGATCCCACATGCCCGGGTTCGACAGTTCGCGCAGGAACCACAGGTCAACCATGACCGCGTCATGGCGGGCCGCCACCGCGTGGAGGTTCTCATTGAAGATGGCCACTTTGCCGCGGATCTGGCTGAAGACCGGCGTCGCACCCCAGTCCGGCCCGGCAAAGAGGACCACGGTGGCGCCGGACCTTGCCAGTTGTGCCACACCGTCGTCGATTTTTTCTGCGAGCCGGTCAGGATCGCTGCGCCGGAAAACAATGTCGTTACCGCCGGCGGAGAGCGTGACCAGGTCAGGTTTCAGGGCGACCGCCGCGGCAAGCTGGTGGTCGAGGATCTGCTGTACCAGCAGGCCCCGGACGGCAAGGTTGGCGTAGGCGAAATCAGGCTGGTTCGCACTGAGCTCCTCGGCCACACGGTCCGCCCAGCCGCGGAAACCGCCCTCGCTGCGCGGCTCGGGATCCCCGATCCCCTCGGTAAAGGAATCGCCCAGTGCCACGAGGCGGTGCCACGGGTGGGGCGCCGGTTCCACAGCGGTGTTCTTGGCTGCAATGTCCTGTTTCCAGACGTTCATGCCGTGCTCCCTGTTTTGTAGGGTCCCTCGCTGAGGGAGGGGGTTTCAAGTCCAGCGAGTCCCCGGAAAGGGGCGTTTTCCCGGCCACGTCCGGCCGGGTCCAGGCGCGAGGCAGCCACAATATTCAAGGCGGTCTCACGAAGCCCCTGGCGGGTATGCCGCGCGACGGTCCGGAGGTACTGCAGGGCCGCCTCATGGCCGAGTCCGTAATCGGATTTGAGGGCGCTTACTGCCAGGTCCATAATCACCATGGAGCTTTGGGCTACCGCAAGTTGCGCGCCGGCTTCGGCCCGCTCCGCCACCCGCACCACCATCCACAGCGACCGGGCAACCTGCCGCGCATACCGGCGCGTCCTGATGATGTCCTCGCTGGTGAAGGCGTGGGGAGTGGACGCGTAGAGGCTCAGTGCGGCGCTCCAACCGGCGGCGGCCGCAATCGGCATTGACAGCAGCGACCTGACGCCGTGGTCCGCGGCAGCACTGGCATAGCCCGGCCATCGCCGGTCGCGGGCGACGTCGGCCAGGTGCACAAAATCCCCCGTGCGCACGGCCTCAAGCACGGGTCCGTCTGCAAACGAGCACTGTTCTTCGTCTGCGGCGCGGGCCGCGGGGGTGCCGGCGGCGGCGGTTCGGGCCGATCCGCGGCGGAAGAAGGTGGCAGCCCAGCTGATCCCGCGGGAATCGCCATCGATGTCGCGCATGAACTCGCGGGTAACCGCAGCAAGGAAGTCTTCAACATCCGTGCTGTCGAACACCACATCCTGGGGGTCGGGAAGCGATTCCCAGCCCGGCTCCCCCGGTGTCTCCGCGGCCATGTTCCACGCCTAGGTTCGAAACGCGTGGCCCACTGCAAAACCTGCTTCTAGGATACGTCCGGTGAAGGCCCCCCAGGGCGTGGACCACCCACATAAAAACCGCAGTCCGGGCACAGAACAGTGCTTACCCGGCGTCGAAACTTTCGTCGCCGTCGTCGTTCGGTGATTCGTCCTTGGCGCGGTCGGTTCCGCTGCCGTCCGGCAGGCCGGCAGCATCCTGTCCGGATTCTGACGAGAAGGGTTCAGAACCCTGCGAATCGGCGTTGGCGTCGTTGATCTCCGCCTCGGCGGAGGGCACGACGGCGTCGCGCGGGATGGGCGGTTCGCCCGGCTCGAACCCGGGATCATTGGTGTCACTTTCGGCGTGGTGCTGGTCATCGGTGCCACCGAAACGGCCGGCACCCGGCTCGCCGGCACTGTCCTTGTCTTCCTCATCGAAGTGGCTGAGATTGGGCGTGCCCGTGGCGAACGTTTCGCCGTCGGGGCTGTTCTGGTTCAGGCCGGCGGCATCAAAGTCCTCTTCCTCACGGGGCTGGGCGAACTGCTTAGTCTCCGCGCCGCCCACCTCCTGTTCCGCCGTCGGCGTGCCGTAGCCGCCCACTTCCACGTGCGGTTCTGTGCGCTGGTTGTCCTGACTCATGGTTCCTCCTGTTGTGGATGTGAATCTGACGTGCAAACTTCGTTACAGGCCCTTGCCGCCGGTCACCGGCAGCACTGCTCCGGAGATGTAGGATCCCTGGTCGGACGCCAGCAGCACATACGCCGCGGCCAGCTCCGCCGGCTGACCCGCCCGCTGCAACGGCGTGTCCTGCCCGAAAGTGGGCAGCTTGTCCGGCCATTCCGTGGCGGGGATCAGCGGAGTCCAGATGGGGCCGGGGGCCACCGCGTTTACGCGGATTCCCTTTGGTCCCAGTTCCTGGGCCAACGCCTTGGTGAAGGCAACCTGCGCTGCCTTGGTCATGGCGTAGTCGATCAGCCCCGGCGAAGGATTAAGGGCCTGGATGGAGGCCGTAGTAACGATCGAGGAGCCGGCTTTCAGGTGCGGAACTGCGGCCCGGGCCGTCCAGATCAAGGAATAGAGATTGGTCTTGAACACGCGGTCGAATTCCTCGGTGGGGAGTGACTCGAAGCTCTCGCGGTTCTTCTGGTAGGCGGCGTTGAGCACCACCACGTCCAGACCGCCGAATTCAGCCACAGCATCAGCGACGATCCGGGTGCTGAAGTCCTCCTCCCGACCGTCTCCGGCCAGCAGCAGCGCGCGCTGGCCCGCTTTGCGGATCCAGGCGGCGGTGTCCTGGGCATCTTCCTCTTCTTCCGGAAGGTAGGAAATTGCGACGTCGGCCCCCTCGCGGGCGAACGCGATGGCCGCCGCCTTGCCGATCCCGGAATCGCCGCCGGTGATGAGCGCGGCCTTACCCTGCAGCGCACCGCGCCCCTCGTAGCTGAGTTCGCCGTGGTCCGGCTTCGGATCCATCGGCGCGGTGAGTCCCGGCTGCTTCTGTTCCTGCTTCGGGAAGGGCCCGGAGTAATAGCCGTCCCGGGGGTCTGTGGGCGGGCCTGTCCGGTTCTGCGTATCGCTCATAGTCCACCTCTTCATTGAATCGGTTTTCGAAGGGCTCCGGCCGGCACCGGCTCTTTGAAACTATCCCGCCCGGAGGAGCAAAGTCCAGCGCCCGGAGGAAATAATCAGTAAACTTATCAAACGTTGCCCTTGGCGCAGCTTCAGCCTAGTTTTGGAGCACGCCCAGCCCCGGAGCAAGGAGAAACATGTCGGATGTGGAGGACTTCACCGGCAGCACCGGCCGGAATGAAACCCGCGAGGAGCAGCTTGACCGGAACTGGGCTGAGTTGCTGCAGGAACTCCGGGTGCTGCAGACCGGGGTCCAGATCCTGGCCGGTTTTCTCCTGACGTTGCCGTTCCAGCAGCGGTTCGAGGACCTGGACGATTTCCAGGTGGCCCTTTACCTCGTCAACGTTGTGATCGCGACGCTGACCACCGCCTTTATCCTGCTTCCCGTCAGCGTCCACCGCCGGCTCTTCCGCCAAAGGCTCAAGGAAACCCTGGTCTCCAGCGCAGACACCATTACCAAAATTGCCTTGGCCGGCGTGGGGATGCTCAGTGTCGGGACAGCCGCCCTTGTCTTCGACGTGACGGCCGGCCGAGCCGCCGGCCTGACCGCCGGCGGAATCCTGCTGGCAGTCCTTCTGGTGCTGCTGGCTTATGTCCCGCTGCGGCTCAATAAACGCGCAGCCGAACAGTAGCCAGGTCAATAAGCCAGCAAGCTGCTGGGGATCCATTCGAAGGAGTGCACATGCGCACGTGGGCCAAGGAACACGGGCTTTTGCTCGCCAACGCCGGACTTTTCCTGGCGTTTTTTGTTGGCATGATCCTCTCCGGAGCTGCCGCCTACGGCGAGGACCAGGCGGCCCACGGGCAGCCGGGAGTCACGGTTCTGGACTACCTGTCTACGGGAAATTTTGTGGAGCCCACGTTTGAAAACTGGGAATCCGAGTTCCTGCAGATGGCCATGTACGTGATCCTGACCGTGTTCCTTTTCCAGAAGGGTCCTCCGAATCCAAGCCTGTGGGCAAGGCTGCGCCGCAGGACCAGGATCCGCGCGATGCCACCATCAGCGAGGCCACGCCGTGGCCGGTGAAGCGCGGCGGCCTGGTGCTGAAGCTGTATGAACACTCCCTGTCCTTGCTCCTCCTGGCACTGTTCATCGCCTCGTTCACACTGCACGCCTTCGGCGGCACGTCCGCATACAACGAGGAACAGCTCAGCCACGGCGAGTCCCAAGTGACGATCCTGGAGTATCTGGCCACCAGCAGGTTCTGGTTCGAATCCTTCCAGAACTGGCAAAGCGAATTCCTCGCCGTGGCGGTCCTGGTGGGCGCCTCCGTCTACCTCCGCGAAAAGGGCTCACCGGAGTCCAAGCCGGTGGCCGAGCCGCATTATGAGACCGGGGCCTGAGCGGCGCGCGCCTAGTCAGCCGCAGCCCAAGCAGTAAGCCCAGCGCCGCCGGGGGCTGGCTTCAGGCGCCTTCCAGAACCTGGCTGGTAGCCCAGGCCAGGTGTTTTGCCGCGTTGGCGACGGCGTCTTCCGGGCTGGCCGCGACATCCAGCAGCTGCGCGGCGGCTACCACGCCGTGCGCCGCGAGGTCCTCGGGCGTCACCATGATCCGCCCCGCCACCACGATCACCGGAATCCCGCGTTCCCGGGCGGCGTCGGCGAGCGCGATGGGGGCCTTGCCGGTCAGCGACTGCGAGTCCATGGAACCCTCGCCGGTGATCACCAGGTCGGCGTTGTCCAGTTGGCCCGCGAGGCCGGTGAGCCCGGCGACGAGCGCGAACCCGCCTTCCAGCCGGGCGTTGGTGAAGGCAAGGAACGACGCCGGGAAGCCGCCCGCCGCCCCGGCTCCCGGGATGTTGACGTCCCGGCCAGTCGCCTCCCGGAGTACAGACGCCCAGTTGCGGAGACCGGCGTCGAGCTGTTCCATTGCCTCGTCGTCGGCGCCCTTCTGGGCCCCGAAGACGTGGGCCGCGCCTGTGGCGCCATAGAGCGGGTTCTGGACGTCCACGGCGATCCTGAACGAGGCGGCGGACAGCCGGGGATCCAGTCCGGTGGCGTCCAGGGCTGTAACGTCGGCGAGTGATCCGCCGCCCAGCGGCACAACGTTGCCGGCGGCGTCCAGCGGCTTGAGGCCCAGCGCACGCAGGGCACCGCTGCCGCCGTCGGTCATGGCCGATCCGCCCAGACCCAGCACAATCTCGGTGGCTCCGGCGTCGAGGGCCGCGGCGATCAGCTGTCCGCAGCCGTAGCTGTGGGCCCGCAGGGCGTTGGCGGGGGTGGGCTCCATCTCGGCCAGGCCGGAGGCCTGCGCCGTCTCGATGACGGCGGTAGCACCGCCGTCGGCGTTCTTCCGGATGGCCCAGGCGGCGCCCACGGGGGCGAGGATGGGACCCACGACGGCGTTGAGCCGCTCCTCGTAGCCGGCCGAGACGGCAGCCTCCAGGGTTCCTTCACCGCCGTCGGCGATTGGAAACTGGTTGGCGACGGCGTCCGGGTAGACGCGCAGCGCACCTTCGGCGATGGCGGCGGCGGCCTCCGCGGCGGTGAGCGAGCCCTTGAACTTGTCCGGAGCGATGAGAATGCGCATGCCGTCCATCATGCCAGCCATGTCCGGGAAAGCGCTTGCCCAATCCGGCATGCGGACAGCGCGGGACGCCCCTACCGGCGGGCGTCGGGATCTTTGGCCTTGAGCACCGCAAAGTAGCCCGGTACGCGGCTGTTCCCAGCGGCGTCCATCAGCGGGTTGGTCTCGATGGTCGCGGCCCCGTCCTCCACCAGCGTCCACCGGTCCTTGGGCATCACACGGGCGAGCTCCTGCGGTCCGAAATGGGCCGGCATGGGCAGTGTCCGGATCGCGAGCTCCAGCGGGGCCGGGATGCTCCGCAGCGACGCACCCAGATGCGCGACGTACTCCACCGGGTTGCCCGGGAAGTTCGTCTCCGCCAGAAAGACTGTGCCGCGGGCGCCCACGAGCTGCCTCAGATTTTCCATCAGCGCGGCCTGATCGGCCTCGGTCAGAACGTGCAGCACGCCACGGACAAAGACGTTGGCATCCGTGGATCCCACCAGCCCGGAGACAGCCCCCAGCTCGGTCATGTCACGGGCCAGGTAGCTGACACCCTCAACGCCCGCCGATTCGTCCCGGGCACGGGCCACCGCGTGCGCAGACACGTCAACGCCCAGCACCTGCGGTGAAAAAGCAGTCAGCGCGCGGCTGAAGGCGCCGTGCCCGCACCCCACATCCACCACCGGAAGGTTGGGATCGAAGTGCCGCTGCAGGATGTCCCGGTAGCCCAGCAGCTCCTGGTCCGTGCCGGAGTCCCACAGCACGTCACTGCGGGCGCCTGTCCGGGCGATTCCGGCCCAATACCTGTCCCAGGCCGCGGTCCTGTTTTTGGGAGCCGACCAGGACAGCCTGATCAGTTTGGGCAGGATCAAGTACTTCCGCAAGGCGGCGAGCACCGGTTTCGCTGGGGATGGCATCGTACAAATATAAGACGCCGAACACGCCGCAGCAGTTTGGCCGGGCGGGTCCGTTCAGGCGGTGGCCGCTGGCTCCTTCAGCAGCCAGGCCATGGCATCGTCGCGGGACGTAAAGAACCGGGTGGGGCAGGGCAGTTTGTTGATACCCAGGATGAAGTTGGCCAGTACTTTGTCAACGGGCGACGCCCCCAGCAGCGCAACGGGGGAGGCCTGGCAGGGGCGGCCAAAAACCGTACGGGCTCCCCGGCTGACCTTGGCCGTGGTGGCCATATCCACCAGCATGGGGTGTCGGCGGGCGCCGCACAGGTCATTGACCTTCTGCATGGCCGCCTCAGCGTCGGATTCCGTAATGGACACACCCCGCGGCCACTTCAGCTGGATAACACCCCGTTCATCCAGCGTCAGGTCCGTCTTGGCCGCTTCTGCAGGCTGACTCGTCACGATTACCCTCCGCGCATTCTTATAGGAACAGGTATGCTCCGTCACCCTACAATGTACTCAGTCAGGAGCAAGCAGGTGCTCACTCAGGAGCGAAGGGGGCAGGTTTGCCAGCGGTCACACCACATTTCGCAACCGTGCCATACCTGGCTGTCGTTGCGGACCCCGACGCCGGGCGCCGGGAATTCACCACGGCGGCACTGGAAGCGGCGGGCTTCACGGTCAAAACTGCCGGCGACGCCGCCAGCCTGTCGGCGCTTCTGGACCAGCGCGAGCCCTCCGTCCTGATCCTGGACAGTTCACTCTCCGACGTCGACGCGACCGCCCCTGTGCTGGTCCTCGTGGATCTCGACAGTCCGGCAGAGGTCAAGTCAGTGGAGCATGCCGGCGTACGGGACTCCATCGCCAAGCCGCCTGCTGCCAAGGAACTCGTCCACCGCGCCACAGCCCTGATCAACCTGGTCTCCCGCCGGAACGAAGCGCGGCAGGAAGCGGAGACGCTCCGCGAAAGGCTGCGGCAGGTATCCGCGGCGGTCCGCGGAACCAACCATCCGCAACAGATCGCCGACTTTGTGGTCAGGGGGTTCGGCGAGACGTTCGGCGCGGACCGCGTCTGGCTGACCACATTCGACGACGACAGGGTGCCACCCATCACCGCCCAGTGGCAGCGGCCCGGCCTTGCTCCGCTGCCCGAAGGATTGTTCACGAACGAAGACCCGGCGCGCAGGACGGCTGACGCACTGTGGTCGCGGGCTGAGGCCCTGACGGCGGACGGAGAGTTCGCACCGCTGGGCACCGGCGACGTCCAGCTGCCGGCCGAACTCGCGAAGCTGCGCGCCGCCGCATCCGTGGCCGTCCCAATGGGGGACGGCAGCTCGTCCCTGGGAATTATTTGGATCGCCCTGCTTAACTCGCCCAGGGAATGGTCGCGGGCCGAGCTGGCACTGATCCAGCACGTGGCAGGCAATACCGCCCACGGCCTGATCCAAAGCCACCTGATCACCAGCCAGCAGCAGGTGGTCAAGCAGCTCCAGCAGCTGGACAAAGCCAAAACCGACTTCCTGGCCACCGTCAACCATGAGCTCCGCACGCCGCTGACATCGATCATGGCGTACCTGGACATGATCCAGGAGAATACGTCCGATCCCGTGTCCAGCGAGGTCCACCAGATGCTGGACATCGTGGTCAGGAACACGGAACGGCTGCGGTTGCTGATCGAAGACATGCTGAGCGTTTCCCGCAACGGGCATGAACAAAGCCCGCTGCACCTGACCCCTGTCCGGCTGGCTCGGACTCTGGAGATCGTCACCGCCGCGCTCAGGCCGCTCGCGACAGTGCAGAACGTCGCCATTGTGATGGCCCGCGCCTCGGAGGATCAGGAAATCCTTGCCGATGAGGTTCAGCTCCAGCAGGTTTTCACGAATCTGGTCTCCAACGCCATCAAGTTCACCCCCGGCGGCGGACAGATCGACGTCGTCAGCCTGACGCGGGCAGATGCAGACGGCACCCGCTGGGCGACGGTCAGCGTCTCGGACAGCGGGATAGGGATCTCCAGCGACGAGATAGCCCACATCTTCACCCGCTTCTACCGCGCCTCGAACGCGATGTCCGGGGCGGTTCCGGGCACCGGACTTGGGCTCGCCATCACGCAGGACATCGTCCAACGCCACGGCGGCCGCATTGACGTAACCTCGGAGCTGGGCGTTGGCACCACTGTCACCGTGAACCTCCGCCTTGGAGCCCACGCGTCCCACGGAACCTGAACCCGGAAAGGAGGCACCAGATGTTCGCTGACGATGACCCCAGGCTCTCCCAGCTGCTCGATGGCATCGTCCGGCTCGCCTCCGGAGACCTCCAGTCGCGCATAGAAGTATCGCCGGCCCGGGACGAGCTCGACGCCATCATCATGGGCACCAACCTCCTGGCCGAGGACCTGCAGATCATATACGAAGAGCTTGAGCAGCGTGTTGAGGTCCGCACACAGCTGCTGCACGAAGCCCACCGCGAAATGCAGATGATGGCCATGCAGGATCCCCTAACCGGCCTCGCCAACCGCTCGGCGCTTCTGTCCGCACTGAAGTCCGCCCAGGACCACGACGGCGATCCCCTCAGCCAGCCCGTCATCCTCCTCCTTGACCTTGACGCCTTCAAATCCATCAACGACACCCTCGGCCACACTGCCGGCGATCAGGTCCTGATCACCGTGGCGCAACGCATCCGCAGCGCCGTCCGGACCAGCGACGTGGTTGCCCGGCTGGGCGGGGACGAGTTCGCCATCGTTATGCCGGCCACGGGCGCCGACCAGGCCACCGTCGTAGGCCAGCGCATCCTGGCCGCCATCAAGGAACCCATTGACCTGCCTGACCGGACCGTCCGCTGCGGGGCGAGCGTAGGACTCAGCGTCGGGGCGGCCGGGCGGAGGGCCGAGGACCTGCTGATGGAGGCCGATGTGGCCATGTACGCCTCCAAAGCCGAGGGCCAGAACCGGCTCCACGTCTTCGAACCCGGGCTCCTGCTCATCCGCAGGCTCCGCAGCCAACTCCTGGAGGATCTCCGGGCCGCCATCAAGGGCAACGGTCTGGTGCTGCACTACCAGCCTGTGGTTGAACTGGGCACCGGCCGCATTGAAGGGGTGGAAGCCCTGATCCGCTGGGACCACCCCACCCGCGGCCGCATCATGCCGGACGAGTTTATCCCGCTGGCAGAAGATGCCGGCCTGATCTCCGAACTGGGCCTGTGGGTGCTCAGCACCGCTGTAGGCCAGCTACGCACCTGGATTGATGCCGACGTGGTGGACAGCCGGTTTTCCGTCCGGATCAACATCTCTGCAACGGATCTGCAGAGCCTGCAGTTCATCGAGGACGTCCGCGCCGTGCTCAAGGAGACAGGCGTCCGTCCCGAGCAGGTTGTCCTGGAGCTGACCGAAGCGGCCATCGTCAGGGGCAACGAACTGGACCGGTATTCCCTGGGCGGGCTGCGCGGGCTGGGGGTCGGGATCGAGATCGACGACTTCGGTACCGGATACTCCTCCATCAGCTACCTGCGCCGGCTCCCCGTGGACCGGGTCAAAGTGGACCGGTCCCTGATCGAGGGCCTGGGTACAGACCCCAGCCAGCCGGCACTGGTGGCTGCAGTCCTGCAGTTAGTGCGCGCCTGCGGGCTCGAAGCCGTGTGGGAAGGCGTGGAAACGGCGGAACAGGCCGAGCACCTCCGGAACCTCGGGTGCCTCAGCGCACAGGGCTATTTCTTCAGCAAGCCCGTTCCGCCCGAACGGATTCCTGCGCTGTTGGCCGAAACTTCTTCCGAAAGTAATAGAGGTTGATCGATTAAGGGCTGCGCTTTGGATCATCCCGATATACGATCAAGTTGCGGTATCCGATTCTTCGAGGCCAGGAAGATCGGCATTAATCAGAAGTAGCGAATTCCGAAGGCATCTGGAAATTTGAAAATAAAGGGGCCAAGGAGCCATTACTTCGTCAACTGGGGGCGTTGCTAATGACGGTTCGGGTACAAGCTTGGGGAGTTATTGCGGCGGTTTTGGCGGATTCCGATCCTGCCGGGGCGGCAATACGTCAGCGCCTTAGCAACCGCTTGGGGGAAAACCCCGGCATGCCGGAACGGGCCCTGCTGGAATATCTTCTGGAACGCCGGCAACAGGACACCACAGACGCGAACACGCCCGACACCGCGCGCTTCCCGCAGCCTCCCAGCGCCATGCCGCCACAGGTGGCCGAGCAGCTGGATTCCTTGCGCAGCCTGTCGCGGATCAGCGCGCTGCTGGAAAACCAGATGTTGATGACCGCGTTCCAGCCCATCTACGGCCTCGAGTCCAAGGCCGTAGTGGGCGTAGAGGCGTTGTCGCGCTTTGTCAGCGACGACGGCGCCAGCGCGGAACTCTGGTTCGCCGAGGCGGCCGCCGTTGGATTGGGAGCCAACCTGGAATTCTCGGCACTCGCATCCGCAGCCGCCGCAGCCGCAAAACTCCCCCCGCAAGTCTATGTCGCCCTGAACATCTCCCCCACGTCATGCCTGGATCCCCGGCTGCCCGAATTGTTCGACCACATCGAGCTGCCAATAGACCGCATTGTGCTCGAATTGACGGACGGAATTTCGGACGAGGAATACTCGCATTTCGTTTCCGCAATTACGCCGCTCCGGGAACGCGGGCTGCGCATTGCAATCGATGACTCACACCCCGGCGCGGGCGCCCTCAGCCGGATGCTCCATCTGCGGCCCGACTTCATCAAGCTGGGCAGGAACGTGATCAGCGGCGTGGACACGGATACGTCCCAGCACGCCCTGGCCGCTTGCCTGGTGGACTTCGCGGAGCAGATCGGCAGTATTCTGGTGGCCGAAGGTGTTGAAACCACCGAGGAACTGATGGTCCTCACAGAGTTGGGCTTCAGCGCCGGCCAGGGCTACCTGCTGGGCCGGCCCTCGGTGCAGCCGAAGGATTGGGCGGCATGGAATACGCCGCTTGACCCCGACGGGCTCCACCGCCTCGCCGCAGCAGCCGATCACGGCACCCACGGTCCCGGCGGCTCCGACTAACGCAAGTCAGCCGCCGGGCCACTCGCCTCGCTCCTGCAAGACCTGCTTCAGCAGATCCGCGCGGTCCGTCACGATCCCGTCCACGCCCAGGTCAAGCAACCGGTGCATCTCGGCGGGGTGGTTGATGGTCCACACATGGACCACCAGGCCCAGGGCGTGCGACCTCCGCACATAGGCAGGCGTCACCACGCGGATCGCCCCGTACCGGACCGGAACCTGCAGCGCCTGGACATCCCGCAACGGACCCCGCAGGACAAATCGCAGCCACGCGGCCGGAAGCACCGGCCCCAGCAGGACGAACAGCGCGTTCGTCACCATCCCGGCGGACGACGCCACCGGGCGGCTCAGCAGCTCCAGCACCGCCCGGCGTCGGCGGTCCGAAAAACTGGCCACCAGGACCCGGTCATGCGCGCCGTGCCGTTCGATGCCGGCGGCCAGGCTTTGCACGGAGTTCCAGTCTTTGACGTCCAGGTTCAGCCGGGCGGCCGGGAAGGCCACCAGGAGGTCATCGAAGAGCGGCACGGGCTCGCGCCCGCCGATCCGCGCGGTGGAAACCTCGGCGGCGGTCAGCTCGGAAATCCGGCCACGGCCGTCAGTGACCCGGTCCAGGGTGTCGTCGTGGAAGAGCAGCAGCACGCCGTCGGAGGTGGTGTGCACATCCGTCTCGAGGTACTCATAGCCAAGTTCGGCGGCGGCCCGGAAGGCGGCCATCGAGTTCTCCAGCCCCTCCCGCGAGAATCCACGGTGGGCCATGGCGATGGGATGCGAAGGACGGGCAGCACCGCCGGAAGCATCAAAAAACGGCTCAGTCACGCTTGTGAGCGTACCGGAGCCGCTGGGCTATGCGTCCAGCGGCACAATCTCCACGCCGTCACTGCAGTGCAGCAGCGTGCGGCCGTGGCCGTCGTCCAGATCCACCCACACAGCGGTGTGGTCCCACGTGATGGCGTCCACGAACCCGCTGGTTTCGTATCCCGGGGCGCGGCGGACGCGCACGCGGTCGCCCTCTTTCAGTGCCTTCCAGTGCGCAGCCGGCTCTGCCGGGCGCAGCGGCGCTTCGGCCGCGCGTTGGTTGCCGTTCCTTGCCATGACTTCCCCTTTAGCCGCGGATGTGTATCCGTTGCCCACGGTAGGCGGCAAACGTGAACGGAAGGTGAGCGGAAGCTGTGAATTTCCGGCTACAGAGCCGGGATCAGGACAGCTCTACGCCCAGCGCCGCGAGCCTGGCCTCGAGAACCTGGGCCACGCCGTCGTCGTCAAAGTGGGGTGCCTGCTGCCCGGCGGCGCTGATGGCGTCCGGATGGCCGCTGGCCATGGCGTACCCGTGGCCTGCCCAGCGCAGCATCTCGACGTCGTTGGGCATGTCCCCGAACGCCACGACGTCGGCCGCGTCAATGGACAGGGAGTTGGCGTATTCGGCCAGAGTGACGGCCTTGTTGACGCCGGGGAGCGACAGTTCCAGCATCGCCACGGTGGGCGCGGAGTGCGTGGCGGCCGCCAGGTGGGCGACGGCGGGCCGCACCGCGGCCAGGAAGTCGTCCGCGGTGCCATCCCTGACAATCGCCAGGAATTTCACGACGGCGTCGTCCGGGGTGAGCGTTTCGGCCAGCGGGGCGGGGGTAAATTCGGCCAGCAGCTCGCTGGTGCCGTTCTCGATGAAACCGGGCTCAAGATGGAATCCGGTCAGTGTTTCCGCGGCGAAGAGAGCGGCCGGGCGCAGTTCCTTGATGATCCGCCGCAGTTCCAGCACCGCGTCCATGCCCAGCGTCCGGGCGGAAACCAGCCGGTCCGCTTCGAGGTCCCACACCACGGCGCCGTTGGAGCAGATGACCGTGCCGGTGTGGCCCAGCTGTTCCTCCAGCGGGTGGAGCCAGCGCGGCGGGCGGCCGGTGACAAAAACGAGCTCGATGCCGGCGTCCCGGCAGGCGTGGAAGGCCCGGACGGTGCGGTCGCTGATCTTTCCGTCGTGCCCAAGAATCGTTCCGTCAATATCACTTGCTACCAGCCGCATCCTGCCAGTCTACGTGGGGCAGGGGGCTTCCCGGGCCGTGAAGCCTCCTCCCTGGGGCCGGCCTGTTGGAGTCGCCCGGCGACGTTTTTTGACGCCGCGCTACGTTCTGTTGAGCCTGCACGTCGTTGCGTGAACGGTTGACGGCAGCGGCGACGTGGCCATCAACCCCACCGAAAACGCCCAGACGCTGAAACTGTTCCAGGACGGAAAGCTCGACGGCGCGTGGCTGCCTCAGCCCTGGGCCTCCCGCCTGGTGCTGACCGCCGGGGCCAAGGTCCTGGTTGACGAAAAGGACCTCTGGGACGGCTCACTCTCCGGCAAGGCCGGCGAGTTCCCCACCACCATCCTGGTTGTGAACAAGAAGTTCGCCGCCGAGCACCCGGACACCGTAAAGGCGCTCCTTAAGGGCCACGCTAAGTCCGTTGACTGGCTGAACAGCGCGGCTGCAGCCGAGAAGGCCAGCGTCATCAACGCTGCCCTCAAGGAAGCGGCCGGTGCCGAACTGAAGGCCGACGTGATCGAGCGGTCCCTGAAGAACATCGTCTTCACGGTCGATCCGCTCGCCGGAACCTACCCCAAGCTGCTCAAGGACGGCGTGGAGGCCGGCACCACCAAGCAGGCAGACATCAATGGCATCTTCGACCTGACGGCCCTCAACGAGGTCACCGGGGCGAAGACCTCGGCTGCCGGGCTCGGCAAGGAGTAGACCGCGTTCAACCCGCCCGCTTGCCTGCAACTTCTCCGGATTGCAGACAGGTGGGCGGGTTTTTCGCGTTCCCTCCGGGTTTCTTTTCGGGCCGACCGGCCGGGTCGATAATGACCGTATGGTTCACTTCACCGCCACTGTTCAGCTGCGGGGTCCCAATCCCTTCGTGGACGTCCCGACGACAGCTGTGGCTGAGCTGCTGCCGCTTGCGGAGCATGGCCGGATCAGGGTGACCGGCACGCTCAGGGGTACGGAGTTCAACGCCACCGTGATGCCGGTCTCAGGTCCGGACGGCACTTCCTGTATCTTTCCGGCGGCCTGAGGACGGCAACGGGCGTGCGCATCGGGGAAACGGTCACATTGGACGTTCAAGCGCTCAACACCAACGAGGTCATCCCACCCGGAGATTTATCGGCAGCCCTGGACGCGGCCGTGGGAGCGGCAGGCAACTGGGGGCAGCTGCCCGTTTCGCAGCGGCGGGAGTTGACGCGCTTCCTTGAGGACGCCCGAACCCCGTCGACGCGGGCGCGCCGGGTGGAGCAAATTATGGCCCAGGTGCTGGGCGGGGACGTCCGGCCGCCGGGCCTGCGCGCGGTGGGCTGCCAGGAGCATCTGCAGGGCCTAACACCCTGAAGATCACGCGCCATGACCCCGCGTCGCAGCGAACAAGCCCTGATAGTATTCCAATATTCATTGGAATACTGGAGGTCGAAAGTGAACCGGGACGCCTACGCGCACGTGGCGCGCATTGGAAAGGCCATCAGCAGCGGAAACCGGCTCGAACTCCTCGAGCTGTTGGCGCAGGCTGAGCAGTCCGTTGACAGCCTGTCCCGCTTGTCCGGCATGGGGGTGACGACCGTTTCTGCCCACCTGCAAGTACTGAAGGGTGCCGGCCTGGTGCGGACGCGCAGGGATGGCACCAGGATCCACTACCGGCTGGCTGGTCCGGAGGTCGCCGGATTGTTCGTGGCGATGAAGAACATGGCGGCCCGGGTCCTCCCCGGCCTCTCCACCATCGACGGTGAGAAGGACTCCGGCAGCGGCCGCGATGACTCCGTGCCGCTGATCCGCACCATCGAGGAAATCCGCGAGGCATACATGCTTGATGTCCGCCCCGCGCACGAATACCAGGCAGGCCACTACCCGGGAGCGGCATCGATTCCCCTGGACGAGCTGGCCTCCCGGATCGGGGAAGTTCCGCGGGATCGGAGGGTCATCGTCTATTGCCGGGGCGAATTCTGCCGGCTCGCCCGTGATGCGGCACGTCTGATGCGCGGGCAGGGCATCGACGCGTACGCCATGGATGAAGGCGTCCTTGAATGGCGCGCCAGCGGCGACGTCGACCTGACCGCCACCGCATAGGCCCCGGCTGTGCAGCAGATCCCAGAAAAACTGGTCCAGTTCTACTCCTTTTCCCCGGAGCGCCGCCATGCGCTCTATCGGCGCACCCTCGCCGTCGTCATCATTTCCCAGATTTTCGGAGGGGCCGGTCTCGCCGCCGGCGTCACCGTCGGCGCCCTTCTGGCCCAGCAGATGCTCGGCACCGCAGGGCTGGCAGGCATCCCGGCGGCACTATTCACGCTCGGCTCAGCCGGGGCGGCCTTCCTGGTCGGACGGATTTCCCAATCCCGGGGCCGCCGTGCCGGCCTGGCCTCGGGATTCATCGCCGGCGGCATCGGAGCAGCCGGCGTCGTCCTGGCAGCGGTAACGGACAGCGTGGGCCTGTTATTCATTGCCCTTCTCGTCTACGGTGCCGGAACGGCCACCAACCTGCAGGCACGGTACGCCGGAACCGACCTCGCACCACCCCAGCGGCGCGCCACCGCAGTCAGCCTGGCCATGGTGTCCACAACACTCGGCGCCGTTGCCGGACCGAACCTGGTCACCCCGATGGGCGCATTCGCCACAGCCTTGGGCATCCCGGCCCTGGCCGGACCGTTCCTGCTCGCCTCAGTCGCCTACGCCTTCGCGGGCCTGGTGCTGTATTTCTGGATGCGGCCCGACCCGCTCCTACTGGCTACCGCGATCAGTGCCCAGGACCGGGCGGAGACTGCCCCGGCCACCGATTCGCCGTCCACCCCGGAACCGCCGGGGAACAACCGCGGTGTCGCCGTCGGCACCACCGTCATGGTCCTCACCCAGATTGCGATGGTCGCCATCATGACCATGACCCCGGTCCACATGCAGTCGCACGGTCACGGCCTGACCGAAGTCGGAGTTGTGATCGGCATCCATATCGGCTTCATGTACCTGCCCTCGCTGATCACTGGCGTCCTCGTCGACCGGCTCGGCCGGGTCCCCATGGCCGTCGCCGCGGGCGTGACGCTCCTGGCAGCCGGGATCCTTGCGGCGACGGCCCCTGCGCAATCCATGGGGCAACTGATGATCGCACTCGCGCTGCTCGGACTGGGCTGGAACTTCGGCCTGATCAGCGGCACGGCCCTCATCGTCGACGCCACCCCGCTCGAAACCAGGGCCAAGATACAAGGCTCCATTGATGTCCTTATCGCCCTTGCCGGCGCAACAGGCGGCGCCCTGTCCGGAGTCGTCGTCGCCGGCGCCAGCTACGCCGTTCTGTCCCTGGCCGGAGGCGTCCTGTCCCTCCTTCTGATTCCCGTCGTGGTCTGGTCACAACGTACAACACCCCGTAACTGAGTGCCCCGCCGATTTCGGACGCCGCGGCCGGCGCCGTCCCGGCTAACCCTGGCGGGCTTCCCCGGCGACCAGGCTACACCGTGCGCGACCGCAGCGACGTGCTCGAAGGCGGCGGCTATCCCGGCGCGCCGGACTTGCGCGGCGCGCCAGCCTCGACGGGTAGCCCGGCCTCAGCCCACTCGGGATAGCCCTCCTCGAGCCTGACGGCAGGCATACCCTGTTCCCGCAGCGTCCGGACCGCCTCGTCGGCGAACACGCAGTACTGTCCGCGGCAGTATGCCACGATGATGCGGCCGTGCGGCAGGTCCTTCATCCTCCCCGCCAGCTCTCCGACAGGAACCGAAACCGCGCCCGGGATGTGGCCGGAGCGGAATTCGCGCTCAGGCCGCACATCGAGAACTACGACATCTCCGGCGGCCATTCGGTTGGTCAGCTCAGTCCGGGTCAGGGAGTCCAAGGCCGCCCTGTCCCCCAGGTAGGCCTCGGCGAGTTCGTCGAGTTCTGCGACATGCTCGGATGCAACCTCCCGCACGGCCGCCCAGAGTCGCGTGACAGCGGTGCCGCTGAGGCGGTAATGGATCCGCGTTCCTTCGCGACGGGTGCGCACCAGGCCTGCCCGCAGGAGCTGCTGAAGATGCTGCGAAGTATTGGCGATGCTCTGCCCGATTTCCTCGGCAATTTCGTCCACAGGGCGCTCACCCTGGGCCAGGACATCCACTATCTCGGCGCGCCGACCACTGCCAAGGACCTTGGCCACGGAAGCAAATGCATCAAACAGCTTGTCCTTTGCCGGCCTGTCACTCATGCCCGATCCTCCGCAAATCATATTCAAGTAGGTACTTGACAAGATATACCCACCGGGTGTCGTATTCAAGTATTCACTTGAATACCACCCGGGCCGCGCCACGGACCCCGGGACAACCCGGAAAAGAGGCGAATTGCGATGGAATCGACAGCGACCTTCCGCAATGGCATTGACGTCGACCAGCTACTGGGGACCATCGATGCGATCCAGGCAGATCCCACCCAGGGCAGCTTTACGTTCAGAGCCACCAGCACCTGGCGCGGCGGCACCCATAACTCGGGAAAGATCCTGGGATTCACCCATGCGGGGGAACCCGACACCACCCGGACCGGAGACTTCACGACCGAGGGTGACGAACCTCCCGTGCTCCTCGGAAACAACGCCGGACCCAATGCCGTCGAACTGCTGCTGCAGGCCCTGGGCTTCTGCTACGCCGTCGGATACGCGGCCAATGCGGCCGCCCAGGGTATAGAGATCAGTTCACTGGAGTTCCACGTCGAAGGCGATCTGGATGTTCGGCCCTTCCTCGGCCTCGAAGGACCTCGGCCCGGATTCACCGCCATCCGTGCGCAGGCACGGGTCTCCAGCCCGAATGCCACCCCGGAGCAGCTTCAGTCCCTATGCCGGTATGTCCAGGACACGTCACCGGTCCGCGACTGCCTGGCCAACCCGGTTCCGGTTGAAACCACCCTCGAAATCGTATGAAGCACGGGTATAGCCATGGACATGGGAACAGTTGCAGTTGACCGAACCGAGCTTGAGGACAAGGTCAAGCAGGTCTATCGGGCGGTGGCCCAAAACCCCGCTGGCAAGTACCACTTCAAGATGGGACGTGGTCTTGCGGAGCAGCTGGGCTACCCGGCCTGGCTGCTGGACGCGATCCCTGCCGCCGCCGTCGAGTCCTTCGCCGGGGTGGGATATTTTTTCGACCTGGCGGACCTCAGGCCCGGAGAAAAAATCCTGGACCTGGGCTCAGGTTCGGGGATGGACGTCTTCGCCGCCGCCGTCACGGTGGGATCCGGCGGGCAGGTGGTGGGCCTTGACATGACCGAGGAGCAGCTGGAGAAGGCCGACGGCCTGCGGAAAGAGGGCGGCTTTCCCCAGGTCGCCTTCGCGCACGGGTACATCGAAGAACTCCCCTTCGACGATGCCAGGTTCGACTGCATCATCTCCAACGGCGTCATCAACCTGTCCGCGGACAAAGCCGCTGTGTTCCGCGAAGCGGCACGCGTGCTGCGCCCAGGAGGACGCCTGGCGGTTGCCGATATCGTCACCGAAAGGCCGCTGACCCAACAGATTGTCTGCAACATTGATCTCTGGGCCGCCTGCATCGGTGGCGCCACGCAGGAAGACACCTACCAGGAATTGATCGCCGGCAGCGGGTTCGCGCTGAAAACGCTCCGGACGAATCCGTATGAGTTCCTCTCCGACAGCGCCCGTGCGGCGACCACGAAATACGGCGTCAGGAGCCTCTCGATCCTCGCGTATGCCGGCTGACCTGCGGCACGTTGCCTTCGGAATTGCGCCACGCATAAGGATCCCCAAAGCGCTCCGGTTGCGGTGAGGGCAGATGTCTCATCGGATTGCGTGCCGTTGCCTCCGCGTGGCCAAGCCGGCGGTCGGTGATGCCGGAATCAGCCTAAGTTGCAACTGAGTTCAGTTCGGCACGCGTGGGCGGGTTGGCGCCCGGGCGGGAAACCGTGACGGCCGCCGCGCGGGCAGCGTGGGCCAGGAGCTCAGCCAGGCCCTCGGCCGGAAGCTCGCGCAGGTCCTTCCGGTTCTGCGCGCCGTCCAGGCCCCGGTCCACGATCCCCGAAAGCAGCGCGGCCATAAAGGAATCACCTGCGCCCACGGTGTCGGCCACTTCCACGCGAGGCGCGTCAATCGCGGCTTCACCGGCGGCCGTAATTCCCCACGGACCGGCCGCGCCCCGCGTGACCACCACCACGGCCGGCCCCTCGGAGCCACCCAGCGACAGCCAGCGGCGCGCTGATTCCAGCACATCCACACCCGGATACAGCCACTCCAGGTCCTCGTCGGAGGCCTTGACCACGTCCGAGAGGGTGACAAACTTCTCCGCCTGCGTCCGTGCATAATCCACGTCGGTGATGATGCTGGGCCGGCAGTTGGGATCGAAGCTGATGGTGGCGGCGGGATGGGCGTGCTCGACGGCGGCGAGCACCGCCGCGGCGCCCGGCGCCAACATCGTGGCGATGGAGCCGGTGTGCAGCAGGGTGGTTCCCTGCAGCATAAAGGCGAGGCGGTCCGCCAGGCCGGGAAGCTCCCAGGCGAGATCGAACGTGTAGGTGGCGGCGCCGTCGTCGTCGATTACCGCGGTGGCTACGCTGGTTGGCAGCTCGTCGGGGCCCAGCGGCAGCATAACGGAGCTGGAGCGCAGGTGCGCCGCCACCGAATCCCCGTAGGCGTCGCGGCCGTAACGGCCGACGAATTGCACGGGATGGTCGAGGCGGGCCAGGCCCACCGCGACATTAAGGGGACTGCCGCCCACGTGGGCTTCGATTCCGGAGGCGCGCTGGACAACGTCAACAAGGCCCTCGCCTATAACTGTGAGCATGGTCATACTCTGCCAGAGATGCGACTGCCTACACAGGCGTGTTACGCGTCGCCCACCATGGAGATGTGACATCCCATGTCCTCTAGCCGATGACGGCTGCCATGCCCGACGTGGAACACGTCCTGGCGGTCCGCGGCACCGGCGGCTACCGGCAATACAGGATCCCCGCCCTCGCCGTCTCGCGGCAGGGCACCCTGCTGGCCGCCTATGACGGCCGCCCCAACCTCGATGATCTGCCCAACCCGATGGACCTCCTGCTCCGGCGCAGCACGGACAGCGGCCGGACCTGGGGCGATCAGCATATGGTGGGGACGGGCGGCGGCCTTAACGGCTACGGCGATCCGAGCCTCCTGGTGGACGTGGATACCGGCCGGATCTTTATGTTCCACGCCGCCGGTACGCATGCCGGATTCTTCGAAGCGGCGGCCAGGCTGGAGCCTAACTAGTGGATAACTAGTGGCCTTCGGCACCGGCGTCGGTGGCAGTTTTGTCCTGGCCGGGCACCCGGTCCTGGGACACCGCTATGCGGGCGGCCACGTGGGCCACTTCGCCTCGCCGTACGCATTCCACGAGGGCCAGGCTATTCTCTGCGTCTGCGGCGGCGCCGGGCATGTTGAGGCCATCGCCTCCGGGCCCGCCATCCGCGAGGCGTACGTGCGGCTCGGCGGCAAGGAACCGGCGCTGGACGCCCGCGGTGTCTTTGCCCTCGCCGGCGACAGCGATGCCATAGCCATCAAGGCGTGGGCATGGGCGCCTCTGCCGCCGGCCAGGCCGTGGGCGGACTCGCCAACATCCTGGACCCGAAGTGGTGGTGGTTTCCGGCGGGCTCTCCGACGCCGGCGCGCCCTGGTGGCGTCCCATGGAACGCGCCCTTCGCGCCGAACTCCTGCCCGCGCTGCTCGGCCTCCCCGTCCTCCCGCTAAACTCGGCAACGCAGCAGCAATGGTGGGCGCCGCGCGACTGGTCCTCACCACCACTCGGTCCTAAGCACCTCGTCATTCCCTGATCTTCAGCCCGCTCCGTCAACCTTCCAGAGGAACCGACCGTGATTCTGACCCCCAAAGCCCTGCGCGGGCAACTCATCGTGTCCTGCCAGGCGTATCCGGGCGAGCCCCTGCGGGACCCGCGCAGCACGGCGCAGATGGCCGCTTCCGCAGTGATCGGCGGCGCCGCTGCCGTCCGTGTCCAGGGTCTGGCCGATGTGCAGTTCACGCGTGCAGCGGTGGAGGTTCCGGTGATCGGGCTCTGGAAGGACGGTCACGACGGCGCCTTCATCACTCCCACACTCCGTCATGCTCTGGCGGCGGCCAACGCGGGCGCCCACGTGGTGGCCATCGACGGCACGCGCCGGGAGCGTCCGGACGGCCTGACCCTGGCCCTGGCCCTGGCCCAGACAGTGGCGGGCATCCACCACGATTCCCACGCCTTGGTGATGGCGGACTGCGGCTCGTTCGACGACGCTGCCGCGGCGGTCGAGGCCGCGGCCGTCGTCGTCGGAACCGCGATCACGCACCCGGCCACCATCACCGGCTGGTTCGCCGAGACCCTCAAGTGACGCCCGGGCCCACCGCCGCTGAGTCCGGGAGCTACCTGCTGGCCGGCACGGTCCTGACCGACGGCTCGATCCAGGACGACGCAGTGGTGGCCGTCGCGGACGGCCGCATCGCGTATGTAGGGCCCCGCGCGGGCTTGGATGAGGCGTCGCTGCCCGGTCTTGAGGAACTCGAACTGCCGCGGGGCAGCCTGATTCTGCCCGGCCTCGTTGACCTGCACTGCCACGGGGCCGTGGGCGGCGACTTCCCCAGCGGCGACAGCGGGGCTGCCAGGGCCGCCGTGGACTTCCTGCACCGCAGCGGCACCACCACGCTGCTGGCAAGCACGGTGACCGCGTCCCGCGAGGACCTGCTGCGCGGCCTGGAAACCCTGCGGCTGCTTGCCGATGAAGGGCTCATCGCGGGCATCCACTCCGAGGGGCCGTTCCTGTCCCACGCGCGATGCGGCGCCCAGGATCCGCGGTACCTGCGCGAGCCGGACCTCCCCCTGCTGGGCGAACTGTTGGCCGCGGCCGGCGGCCACCTGCGGACCATGACGTACGCGCCCGAACTTCCCGGCGCCGACGCCGTGGTGCGGATGCTCGCCGAGCACGGCGTCACGCCGTCGCTGGGCCACACTGACGCGGACGCGCGGACGACGGCGGCCTCCCTCACCGGGGCGGCGGAGCTGCTGGCGGCATCCGGCCTGGGGACCGTATCGCGCCCCACTATCACACACCTCTTTAACGGTATGCCGCCGCTGCACCACCGCAGCCCCGGACCTGTCGCCGCGTGCCTCCGGCTGGCCGGGGCCGGCACGATTGCCGTCGAACTCATCGCCGACGGCGCGCACCTGGACCCCGAAACAGTCCGGATGGTCTTCGAGTTGGTGGGGGCTGAAAACGTGGTCCTGGTGACCGACTCCATGGCCGCCACTGGGCTGCCGGACGGGGACTACGAGCTTGGCCCCGCCGCCGTTTCCGTCAGCGGTGCCGTGGCCCGGCTCAGCAACGGCACCCTCGCTGGCGGGACGGCCACATTGCTGGACGTTGTGCGGCGGACCATTAACGCCGGCGTGGAGCCGGCCGCCGCTGTTTTGTCAGCCACCGCGGTTCCGGCGGCCATCATCGGCCAGGGGCAGGAAATCGGAAGTCTCCGCGCGGGCCTGCGGGCCGACGTCGTAGTGGTGGACCGCAACTTCCGCCGCGTCCTGGTCCTGCGCGAGGGGCGCACCCTGGGCCGCCCCGCCGTCGGAGTTTAGCGCCGGCTCTGGCCTGCGGGAACGCCGTCAAGGCCGGCGTCCAGCACCGGCGCGCACGCGGGCAGGGGGCGGACAATTGGAGCACCTTGCAGTGACTGTTTGGAGCCATCATGCGCCGTTCCACTGGCTGGCTAAAACACCACAGGCCTTTCGGCATTCTTTGTCCTGACCTACGCGATTTCCTGGGCATCGTGGCCCGCTTACGCGTCAGGGCTGATTCCCCGCATGGAATTCCTGCCGATAGGCCCGCTTGCTGCGGCCATTATCGTCATAGCCCTGGCCGAGGGCCGCCCTGGCTTCCTTGCCTGGGGACGGCGACTCATCCGGTGGCGCGTCGGGTGGGTGTGGTACGCCGTCGCGCTTCTCCTCCCCGCCGTCCTTGTCCTCGTCACGGGGCTCACCACCATGGCACTCGGGGCCTCCGCTCCGGGCCTCGCACAGCTGACGTGGAACGGGCTGCTGACCGTCTTCGCCGTCCGGCTGGTCAATCCGCTGGACGGACCACGCGGCGAGGAACCCGGGTTCCGCGGCTACGCCCTCCCGCTGCTTCAGGCGTCCCGGCCTCCGCTGGTGTCCGCAGCCATTCTCGGCGTCCTCGTGGCCCTCTGGCACCTGCCGCTGGTCCTCTTTGGCGGGCTAAGCGTGATCGGCCTGCCGACGACGTTCGCCATCACCTTCCTCTACGTGTGGCTTTTCAACCGCACAGGCGGCAGCGTCCTGCTGACGCTCCTGTTCCACAACAGCCAGGGCACCCTTCACGATGCGTTCCTTCGGCTTCACCGGTCCCGGCGCCGGCCGCGCGGAGCTGATCTACTTCGTGGTCGTCGTCCTCGCGGTTCTGGCCACTGTGGCGCTGGACCGCCGGGCATGGCGCAAGCACCCCGCCCGGCCACCGCCGTCGGGCGTTTCTCCTTTAGGAGGCGTCCCAGGTGAACGACGGCGGGCAACAGTCGCCCTGCGAACGGCGCCTGTAGTCCCGGTCAGGACCTGGCCGCATCGCGCTAGACTTTCGATTATGACCGGTGCCCCTCCCCGTCTTCTGGCCTGGCTCGTTGCCCTGACGATGCTCCTCACGGCGTGCGCGCCCGCGATCGGCTTTGACGAGACCGCCACCGATCGACCGATAGCGACGTCCTCGGCCCGGCCAGCCGCTGGCGACGTCGCCCCCGCCCCTCACCGGACTCCGGCCCCCACACCGACGCCGGTTCCCACGCCGACGGCGGTGCCCCAGGCGTTTGCCCTGAACCTCTACCAGGAGGGGGACTTCGTGCCGCAGTACACCTTCGACTGGTGTGTGGCGGCGAGCATCCAGATCGCGCACAACCTCATCGATGACACGGGGGGCGGCACGTGGGCCGATCGCGCTCAGCAGAACGACCTGTGGGAGATGGCCCGGGCACGGTCGTCCAACTCGTTCAACGGTGCCAACCCATTGGGTTGGGCCGAGGTGCTGACTGACGTGGGGATGGGGCCATACGCCGTTGTCAGCATCGCCAACTACGAGGACGCGCCGCAAACGGCGGCGCGTGCCATCACCGAAACGGGCCGGCCGGTCGGGCTGGTCATGTGGAGCGGTCGCCACGCGTGGGTGATGAGCGGGTTCGAGTCGCTCGGCGATCCCGGCCAGTTCCCGGAGTTCTCGGTCACCGGCGTCCGCGTCCAGGATCCGCTCTACCCGCACGGCAGCGGGCAGTGGGGTCCATCGCCTGCGCCCAACAGCCTGCTCAGCCCCGAGCAGCTGGCGACGCAGTTCGTGGTCCGTGAGCCGCGACGCTGGAGCAGCGATCTGCCGGCGGGCTACCTGCTGGTGCTGCCGCAGGCCGAGGCCTGACCAGGCCTCGGCCGTTCTTCAGATTCGTCCCTGGGCGTAGGCTCGGCCGATGCGTAGCGTCCGAGCTGATTCGAGTGATTCCGTTGGGGGTGGTGATTCCGCGCCGATTTACAGAGTTCGATTCTGGACCCCGCCGCCTGCACCACATTTCGCCTGGTTCGTGGATGAGTGGGATGTGACTGAGGCCGAGCAGGTCACGGACGTCATCGAATGGGCGGCGGGGAAAATAAAAAGTGATTTGACTCACATGCAATTCTGCAACTAGCTTGTTGTTAGCGCTAACAACAAGGAGATGGAACTAGGCTTCCGGCACGCAACCGACCTCCTCGCCTGCCTGTTGGCAGCTCTTCAGATGTCCAAGGCTCGGGCCCTGCACATCAAGGCAGTACCGCTCCACCGGCAAGCGCAGACGCCTGCCGACCCAGCACCACTTCGCGGACAAGCTTCCGCGGGAGGAGAAATCGTGAGAATTAGGAAATTCCTGGGCGCCGTCGCCGTCGTCCTCGCAGTCACTGTGGGTGCCACAGGGTGCGGAAGCCGGGGCGGAGCAGCCACCCCGGAAGCCACTGCGAATCCCAGTGAATCCCTGGTGGGTATTTCGATGCCCACTCAGACGTCCGAGCGTTGGATCGCCGATGGCGGAAACGTGGAAAAGTCCTTGAAGGGACTTGGTTACAAGACTGACCTGCAGTTCGCCAACGACGACATCCCCACGCAGGTATCGCAGATCGAGAACATGCTTACGAAGGGCGCTAAGGCCCTCATCGTTGCAGCCATTGACGGCACTACGCTGACCGACGTCCTCGCCAAAGCGAAGGAACAGAACGTTAAGGTCATCGCATACGACCGGCTCATCAACGGAACGCCGAACGTCGACTACTACACCACGTTCGACAACTACACCGTGGGTGTGCAGCAGGCAACGTCGCTGCTGACCGGGCTGGGCCTGGTTGATGCCAGCGGCAAAAAGGTGGAGGGCAAGGGCCCGTTCAACGTTGAGCTTTTCGCCGGCAGCCCGGATGACAACAACGCCAACTTCTTCTGGACCGGCGCCATGGCACGCTGAAGCCGTACCTGGACGCCGGAACCCTCAAGGTCCCCAGCGGCCAGACCAAGTTCGAGCAGGCAGCCATCCTGCGCTGGCAGGCCCCCGTTGCCCAGAAGCGGATGGAGGACATCCTCACCGCGGCCTACAGCTCCGGGACCAAGCTCGACGGTGTGCTCTCCCCCTATGACGGTCTCTCCATCGGCATCATCTCGGCCCTGACCAGCACCGGCGGCTACGCCAAGGGTGACCTGCCGGTCGTCACGGGCCAGGACGCTGAGAAGGGCTCCGTGAAGTCCATCATCGCCGGTGAGCAGTACTCCACCATCTTCAAGGACACCCGCCAGCTGGGTTCCCAGGCCGTGAAGATGGTCGACGCCCTGCTGAAGGGCCAGGAGCCGGAGGTCAACGACACCAAGACCTACAACAACAAGGTCAAGGTGGTTCCGGCCTACCTGCTCAAGTCCCTGATCATCACTGCGGAAAACTACAAGAAGGAACTCATCGACTCCGGCTACTACACCGACGCCGACGTCAAGTAATCATCTTGCGGGGTTGCGGCCGGCCGCACGGCCTGGCCGCAACCCCTTCCCGTAGAACCCTGCAGCCGCAGGCCAATCCAGTTTTCCAACCAGTCAGTGGGAATTGACGATGAACACACCCATTCTTCAAATGCGAGGAATCACCAAAACCTTTCCGGGCGTGAAGGCCCTGCAGGATGTCACCCTTGACGTGAACCGTGGCGAGGTCCACGCCATTTGCGGAGAGAACGGGGCGGGCAAGTCCACCCTGATGAAAGTCCTGTCCGGGGTCTACCCGCACAACTCCTTCGACGGGGACATCCTTTTCGAAAACGAGCCCTGTAACTTCTCCAGCATCAACGACAGCGAGAAACGCGGCATCGTCATCATCCACCAGGAGCTCGCCCTGAGCCCCTACCTCTCGATCGCCGAAAACATCTACCTCGGAAACGAGCAGGCCAAGAACGGCTGGGTGGACTGGCGGAAGACCAACCTGGAGGCCGCCAAGCTGCTGGCCAGGGTGGGCCTGAGCGAAAACCCCATCACACCGGTCCAGCACATTAGCGTGGGCAAACAGCAGTTGGTGGAAATCGCCAAGGCGCTCTCGAAGGAAGTCAAGCTCCTCATCCTGGACGAGCCCACCGCTGCGCTCAACGACGAGGACTCCGGCCACCTCCTGGACCTGATCCTGCATCTGAAGGGCCAGGGCATCACCAGCATCATCATCAGCCACAAACTCAACGAAATCCGCAGAGTCGCAGACGCCGTCACCATCATCCGCGACGGCAAAACCATGGAGACGCTCCGGCTCGATGAAGGCCAGATCACGCAGGAACGGATTATCCGCGGCATGGTGGGCCGGGACCTGGAAAGCCTCTACCCGGACCGGGACCCGAAGATCGGGGAGGAAGTCCTGCGGATCGAGGACTGGTCCGTCAGGCACCCCCAGGACCACACACGCATGGTGGTGCACAACGCCAGCCTCAACGTCCGCAAGGGCGAAGTGGTGGGCCTCGCAGGCCTGATGGGAGCGGGCCGGACCGAGCTGGCCATGAGCGTTTTCGGACGCACTTACGGCACGGCGGTGTCCGGGAAGGTGTACAAGTACGGCAAGGAAATCAACACCTCCACGGTGTCTCAGGCGATCGGGCACGGGATCGCGTATGCCACCGAAGACCGGAAGCACTACGGCCTGAACCTCATTGAGGATATCCAGCGGAACATCTCCATGGCCGCGCTCCGCAAGCTGGTCAAGGGCGGCTGGGTGGACAAGAACCGGGAAACGGTGGTGGCCAACGGCTACCGCAAGAGCATGAACATCAAGGCGCCCTCAGTTGCTGCCATCACCGGCAAACTGTCCGGCGGAAACCAGCAGAAGGTGGTGCTAAGCAAGTGGATGTTCTCGGACCCGGACGTGCTGATCCTCGATGAGCCCACCCGCGGGATCGACGTCGGCGCCAAATTCGAGATCTACACGATCATCGCCAGGCTCGCGGCGGAGGGAAAAGCTGTCATTGTCATCTCCTCGGAACTGCCCGAACTCCTCGGCATCTGCGACAGGATCTACACCCTGTCGGCCGGCCATATCACCGGCGAGGTGCCCATCGCCGAAGCATCCCAGGAAACCCTCATGCACTACATGACGAAAGAGAAGGAATAGGACCATGTCCGCCCTACGAGAATCCCTCGGCTTCCTGACAAGCCGCCTCCGGCAGGTTGGCATCTTCGTTGCCCTGATCCTGATCGTCCTGCTGTTCCAGATACTGACCAACGGCATCCTCCTGGAGCCGCAGAACGTCACCAACCTGGTGGTCCAGAACAGCTACATCCTCATCCTCGCCATCGGCATGGTCATGGTGATTATTGCCGGCCACATCGACCTCTCGGTGGGATCGATCGCCGGCTTCATCGGCGCCGTTGCCGGCGTCATGATGGTCCACTGGGGCTGGGCCTGGTGGCTGGCCATCCCGGCCTGCCTTCTGGTGGGAGCGCTCGTCGGGGCGTGGCAGGGATACTGGATCGCCTACGTCGGCATCCCGGCGTTCATCGTCACGCTCGCCGGCATGCTGATCTTCCGCGGCCTGACCCTGATCACCCTGACGAACCAGCAGATCACCCCGTTCCCCTCCGAACTCCGGGCCCTGGGCGGCGGCTTCCTCCCCGACATCTCCGGGGGCACGTCAGTGCTGGAATGGCTGACCGTCATCCTGGGCGTGGGCGCCACTGTTGCGCTGCTCATCCAGGCGCTCAAGGAACGCCGGATCCGCAAAAAGTTCGACCTAGAAAACGAACCCATGGCCTGGTTCGCGACCAAGACCACCTTCGTTGCCCTGCTCATGCTGATCATCACGTTCCTCCTCGCAAGCTACCGGGGCACCCCGATCGTCCTGATCGTGCTGGCAGTCCTGGTGATCGTGTACACGGCGCTGATGAACAACAGCGTCTTCGGCCGCCACACCTACGCGATCGGCGGCAACCTGCACGCAGCAGAGCTGTCCGGGGTCAAGACCAAAGCCGTCACCTTCCGGCTATTCGTCAACATGGGCGTCCTGGCGGCACTGGCAGGCCTGGTGTTCACGGCAAGGCTCAACTCCGCACAGCCAGCCGGCGGCACCGGCTTCGAACTCGACTCCATCGCCGCCGCATTCATCGGCGGCGCCGCAGTCCAGGGCGGCATCGGCACGGTGGCCGGCGCCATGATCGGTGGCCTGATCATGGGCGTGCTGAACAACGGCATGTCCATCCTGGGCCTCGGCACCGACTACCAGCAGCTCATCAAGGGGCTGGTCCTCCTGCTGGCCGTCGGCTTCGACATCTTCAACAAGAACCGCAGCAGTGGCGGCGGCAGCACTATCGGGAAGCGGTTCAAGTTCAGGACGTCCCCGCCGGCCACCACGGAATCCCAGGCACCCGCAGGGACGACGGACCCGTCGAAGGATCGCCCGGTCCCCGTTTCCGCAGCCAAGCCTAAGTAGCCAAGAAACTTACCGCAACAATTAACAAGGAACCGATATGTCTACCCCCATGGACCGCATTGAGATAGATGTCGCCAGTCGGCACCTTCTGGACGAAGAGCTGGATGCCGCCGTCCGGCGCCTTCAGGAAGTCGCCCTCCTGACGGGCGCGCACGGCATCTTGGTGACCCGGGTCGCTCCTGGCCACTACACCGCAACACTGTCAGACCAGGTTCCTTTCGGGATGACCCGCGAACTGGTTTGCTGAAGGCTGGCGGAATCGTGGACGAAGCCACCGGAGACTGGGATCAGCTCATTGGCAGCTGGGTGGAACTGCGCTCTGGGGGGGAGCGTTGTCCGTACCGGCGAAGTTGAGGCCGTTGCAGGGGACTCGTCAGTGATGTGGCTGAAGTTCAACGGCAACCACGGCCGGCAAATGGTGGCCAAGACGGACAGCTACGAGGTTCGGCCGATTCGTTAACCCGGGGTTCACATGAGGGTGGCACTCGCTCGGTGTGGTTAAGTTGCTTCGACCGATAGAATTCCGCTGACCCTATACGGCCCCTACTGAGTCGTCAGATCCGCGATAGGAACGCCAGGGCAACCAACAAGCCCTAGACGCTCGCGGCCGCCCCGGACACGCGCACGGCGACCTGCCCGCTCCCCTGCGCCAGCTGCGAGGCTGCGGCTTCGTCAGCCACCACCGTCACGTGCGGGTGCAGCTGCAGGACCGACCCCGGGCAGTCAGCAGTGACGGGCCCGTTGAGGGCGGCGGCCAGGATGCCGGCTTTGTCCGCGCCGTTGACCACCAGCAGGAGGTGGCGGGCTTCCAGGATGGTGCCCAGGCCCTGCGTGATGCAGCGGAGCGGCACTTCTTCCGGCGTGCTGAAGTAGCGGGCGTTCGCCTCGCGGGTGCGTTCCGTGAGGACTTCCACGCGGGTCCGGGAGTCCAGGGCGGAGCCGGGCTCGTTGAAGGCCAGGTGGCCGTTGTGGCCGATGCCGAGGATCTGCACATCGATGCCGCCAACTCCGGCAATGGCGGCGTCGTAGACAGCGGCTGCGGCCTCGGGGCCCGCGGCGCTTCCGTCCGGCACGGCAACGTTGGCAGGATCCAGATGCAGCCGCTCAGTCACTTCGCGCCGGACAACTTCGGCGTAGCTTTCGGGGTGTCCGGCGGGCAGGCCCACGTACTCGTCGAGGGCGAAGGCCCGGACGGAGGACATGTCCAGCCGATGGTTGGCGAGCGCCGCGTAGATGGGCAGCGGCGATCCGCCCGTGGCCACACCCAGGACGGCGTCGGGCTTGCTGCGGATAACGGCAGCGAGGATCCCGGCGGCGACGGAACCGGTAGCTGAGGCGGTAGGCACAACGAAAATTTCCACGGCAAAGGCACTCTCTACGAAAAGGGCAGGGCTAAATCCGCCCGGGCGCAGGCGGCGAAGGAAAGGCGGAGGGAAACAGGCTAGGCGGCCGCGACATCCTTGAGTTTCAGGCGGATGCCGTCAAAGTGGCGTTGCAGGCGTTCGGACGCAAGAGCCTTGTCCTTGTTGGCCACGGCCTCGAAGATGTCCCAGTGGTCCTGCGTCTGCTGCTCAAGGTTGACCGGGCCGGTACCGATGGCCAGGTGGATCTTGCGGTAAACCTGCCAGAACACATCCATGAGGTTGATCAGCAGCTCATTGCTCAGGGGGGCGTACAGGCGGCGGTGGAATTCGGCGTCGTGCTCATGCAGCGGCTCCCCCTTCTTGGCCGCGTCCTCCATGGCTTCCATGATGGAGCGCAGGTCAGCCACGTGCTCGTCGGTGAGCAGGTCAATGGCCGGTCCGATCAGCCCGGACTCGAGGGCCTGGCGCACATCGATGAGCTCCATGGCTTCCTCGCCCTTGTGGCGGAGGGACAGCCGGCCGCGGAACGTCAGGCCGGACACCAGGGCGCTGAAGTTGTTGGGTGCAACGAACATGCCAAAGCCATGCCGAATCTCAATGACGCCCAGTGCCTGGAGTACTTTCAGGGACTCGCGGACGGTGTTGCGGCCCACGCCGAGCTCGGCGGAGAGCTCACTTTCGGTGGGCAGCGCGTCACCGACGTCCAGGCCGCGGTCCAGAATGAGGTCCATGATCCGCGTCTGCAGGGCATGCGAACGGAGCTGCGCACTGAAACGGGCGGGCGATACTTCTTGCGATGCGATGGCCACGTGGGTCTCCTCCTTGCCGCGCTTAGGGGTCGCGACTTGTCCTACATCTAAAGGGTACGGGAGATGGGACGTCCAATGTCTAGATATTGGGAACGTATTTTTTGAGCAGTTCCAACCCTCAGGGACCGAATCTAACCCAGGAGCGCCGAATCTAACCCAAAAGGGACCGAACAAGCTCGCGGCACGCCCGGTAACCAGGCGTTTTGGGGTCGATCAGGGCGTAATGGTCCCCGGGAACCCTGACCAGCCGGGTCTCCATGTTTGCCGTGGTTCCGGAGTTAACATAGGACTCGGACTGACCCAAGGGAACCGTGGTGTCCTCCGATCCATGGACAGCGATGACCGGCACGGCCAGCGGAAGGGCGGTCATGGGGTCGGCGTACCTGTAGCGGTGCGGATATTTCGACGACGACCCGCCCAGGAGGTTGCTCACCGCACCGTTGCTGAGGTTCAGCTTCTCCGCCTCGGCCAGGTTGAGCAAGCCGGACTGGCTGACCACGCCGGTGAGGTGCACCGCGGAGGCATCTGAGGTGCGGGGCACCTGGCGGTCAGCATCCGGCATTCCCAGCTGGGTAAGCTTCCCCCGGCCGGCAGCCCAGGCGGCCAGATGCCCGCCGGCTGAATGGCCCAGCGCCACCACCGGACCCAGGTTCAGGGCATGCTTGGCCGCGAGGTCGCCCAGCTTGTCGATACCGGTCAGCACGTCAGTGAAGGTGTTTGGCCAGCCGCCCCCGTTTCCGGCCCGGCGGTATTCAAGGTTCCAGGCGGCCATGCCATGGGCGGCCAGGTCCTTGGCGATGGGCTCCCCCAGCTCTGCGCCATACTGCGAGCGCCAGTAGCCGCCATGGATCACCACCACCACGCCGCGGTGCTCGGCGCCGGCCGGCAGCTCCGGCAGGAAAAGCTCGCCCCATTGGCTGGCGTCCTCGCCGTACTGGTACTTGTGCCGCTTCACTGCATCCCCCTTGGCACCGCCACCGGCGGTACCGTCCCGCCCGGCGCCGGGCGAACACGCGGCGCCGAGAATTCCAACGGCCGCCGCGGCAGCCGCACCAACCAGCGTGCGAAAGACAAACGTCCGACGCCGCAGATCAGCCATGTGCCGAGCCTACAGCGTGGTGCCTCCCGGCAAAGTCGCCGAGCAGGAAACCGGTAGATTTGTGCCCGTGAATTCCATCCTCGGGATGACCTGGAGGGACTACCGGGACGCAACAGCCGCCGTCGTGCGTTTCCTGCGGGCGCTCCGTGGCGCTCCCGGGTACTAATACGTCGCCGGACCACCGGCGGCCGCCCGGGAAGGGCGTAGTGTCGGTAGTAGGAGATTTCGGGGGTGGCATATAGGTCCGGGGTTGAATATACGGGCCGCGCGCGAAGAGAGCGCACAGCCGCCAGCCGGGTCGTGTGACCCCGGCGATGCTTGGAATTGAGGCCGCATGGCCGAGAATGATGCTCTGCCGACGGCGGAGCAATTGCAGGACCTACTCCTTGAAAGTCCGGGCTTCACCGAATTCCTCTTGGGACTGACAGCGATTTCCGCGTCCTTGCTGGGCGGGGAGACGCCCCTGCTGTGTGCCATCACGGTGGAACGGGAGACCGGGCCCGTGACGGTAGCCAGCAGCACGGAGACCGCCCGGAGCCTGGACGAACGCCAGTACGCACTCGACAACGGTCCCTGCCTGACGGCGCTGCGGGAGCAGCGCACAGTCCTTATCCGTGATCTTCAGGCGGACGAGAGTTGGGCCTGGTATGCCGGGGCGGTCGCAGACGAAGGCATCCGGACAATCCTGGCCGTCCCCATCCCCACCGACAACGGTTCCCGCTCCGCCCTGAACTGCTACTCAACCCAGCTGAATACGTTTGCCCCGGACACGGTGACCGCCATCGAGGAGCACGCTGCATCGCTGTCCCGGATCCTGCGCTTGGCAATCCGCGTGCACCCTTCGGACCCCTACCCGGAGCATTTGAGGTCGGCGCTGCGGTCCCGGGCCGTTGTGGACTCGGCCGTGGCCCTGATCATGGTGCAGAACCGCTGCAGCCATGAAACCGCCGTCAAGCTCCTGCACCTTGCCTCCCGCAGCAGCAACCGCCGGCTGCATGACATTGCCGGGGACATCCTGCACCACGCCTCAGATATCCCCGTCATCACCGGAGGCGGGGAGAAATGATGGACGACGGCGGATTGGGCACCCCCCAGCCTGCCTTCGAGGCGGCCCAGCGCAAGTTTGCAGCCGTCCAGTTCCAGAGCGGGAACAACAGCCTCCCGGCGCTATGGACCTACTATTACGGGATCGGCGGAAACGTCGATCAGCTCGGGGTGGACGCCTATCTGCACGAGCTGGTGGAATTGGCCCCGCTGCAGATGGATCTCATCCAGACCGCCATCAAGGAGATCACGGCGGACGGACCGGGAAGTGCACATGTCTCAGGACTTTGATATCCGAGAACCCCAATCCGGCAAAGTTGGACGTGCCGGCGCGGGCCTGAACGAGTTTGTGCTCCACCTGCAGGACCTCGTCCTGGCAAGCTCCGACGTCCGTGAATTCCTGGCCGCCACCGCCGCGATTTTTGCCACGCAGCTGTCACAGCCCGGGAACCACTTGTCCTGCGGGATCACGGTGGTCCGGCAAAAGCGGCCCGTCGCTGTGGCCAGCAGCGATACACTCGCCCGGAACCTGGACGAACTGCAAAACAGCATCGGCCATGGACCTTGCCTGACAGCCCTCCGGACAAAATCCATGGTCCATGTCCCGGATCTGGACGCCGATGTCCGGTGGCCGAAATATAACCAGGAAGCCCGCAAGACGGGCATCGGCTCCATCCTGGCGGTCCCAATGCATCTGCAGGCTCCTTCGCAGGCTGTGGTAAACCTCTACTCCCCCAACACGGATGGCTTCCCGCATCACGGGATGGATGCGGCTGTTGGCCTGACGGGCATCGCCGCCAAGGCGCTGGACCTCGCCCTGAACATCGCACAGCTGCGCGACGCCCGTGACGACCTCGCCGCCGCCCTGAAGTCCCGCACCGTCATTGACACGGCCATTGGGGTCATCATGGCGCAGAGCCGGTGCAGCCGCGATGCGGCATTCCAGATATTGGTCAATGCGTCGAGTCACCGCAATATGAAGCTAAAGGAGGTGGCCGCCGGCATCATTTCTGGAATTGCCGGCGAACGGGTGTTTCCCACCACTTACGATGAATAGCCACAAAGCCGGTATTCGTGCAGGTCCGGGTCCGCAGCCCACCGCGCACGTTAGGCTTTACCTGAAGCGCTGAACGGTCACAAACAGGCTCATCCGGCACGCCGGAGGCCGGTCACGCAGAATGGCCGGAGGCAAAAAGCATGATCAAGAAGTATCCCCTGGATGAACTATCCACTGCCTTGGGCAGGATTATGGGGCTGCTCCTCACGGAAGAAAAGTGGACCACGCCGTCCAGCATCTCTCCCGCGCCGTCAGGGATTCCATCCCGGGGACTCTTGGGGCAGGTGTCTCAATGCTTGATCCCCATGCCCGCCCGGTCAGCTCCGGATCTACCGACAGCGTGGTGGAACGCGCCGACGCCCTTCAGTATGAACTGGTCCAGGGGCCCTGCCTGACAGCCTGGGCCACCCAAGAGAGCATCCTCATCCATGACGTTGCAACTGAAGCCCGCTGGCCAAACTGGAGCGCCGCCGTCGTTGACTTGCCAATCCGCTCAGTGATCAGCACCCCGCTGATCGCCGACGGGCAGGCCCAGGACTCTGGACATGGGCTGATGCGGTGGAATGGCTTCCGCGTGATTCCGCTGATCTTGTTGCGGGCTGGCTGTTAATTTTCACCTGTTTGCGATA
>NZ_JBTNDK010000002.1:0-313142 GCF_054511035.1 Pseudarthrobacter sp. MDT1-22
AACTTTCCCTGCAAAGCCGTCTCAACCTCTGCACCAATGGCCATAGCACCACCATAGAGCCAAAACGACGAAACGCTGGCTTATTTACTGACGCGTCCTAAGCGGAAAGTACCTGCCTGGCCAGCCTGCCCCGCAAGGCAGCCGCGCCACGGACGATAAGGGCGGCGCCAAGATGATCAAACGCTGGATGCGCGATGACGTGCTGGCCGGAGTACAGCAGCTTAGGCCCATCGCCGAGGAAGCCGGCCTCTCCATGCCCCAGCTTGCCGTTGCTTGGGTGCTGCAGAACCCGAACGTTGCTTCTGCCATCATCGGCGCCTCGCGGCCCGAGCAGATCGCAGAAGCCGTGGCTGCATCGGGAGTCACCCTGGAGGCGGACATCATGAAGAAGATCGACGCCGCGATCGGCTCGCTCGCCGAACGCGATCCCGCGCAGACGAAAGCTTCTTCGCCGTCCACCCGGGAAGCGTAAAGTAGCGACGCGCCGACCGGTCCTGACCGGAAGCCTGCCCTCCCAAACCAATCGCTGCCATGGTGCTATGAAAAGGAACGGAGGCCGTTCCGCTCTCGGAGGATCCCCCGCGGGGAGGCCGCGGACCGACGAGAGCGGCACAGCGGGTGGACCGGTCCGGATGAAGAGTATGTGACGGGCCTGAGCCGTTGAGAGGGAGCGGAGCCGGGCATGCTGCAGAAGCTCTGACCGGATCGGACTGGAGCCTAATAGGCGACGCCGACGCTCTGCCATAGATACACAAAGTACATCAGGGTCAAGTTGTTAAACCGTGCCCCTTTCCGTGAAGCGCGTCACTGACGAGGCCCGACCGCCCGGCTACCCTATCGTTGCCCCGTTGATATGTCGGACGGGCAGCAAGCCTGCTCCCTAGGAATGCGCTGAACAATTTCGTGGTTTAAGGCGCGCCGTTCGGGTTTCTTGTCTGGATCGTTAAGAATTGATTCATGCAAGGTATTGAGGTGGCCCAGCGCGGGTTTTTGGATGTGGAGTCACTGGCCGGGGAGTTACTGGCTCCGGGTGGTGCGTACGCGTTTTTGGCCGAACACCGGAGCCAACTTTTTCCGGATTCGATGATGGAGGACTTGTTTCCTTCCAAGCGGGGCCGGCCTTCGATTCCGGCCCCGGTGATTGGCGCTGTCCTGGTTTTGCAGGCCTTGGAGGGTTTGTCGGACCGGGCGACCGCGGAGGCATTGACCTTTGATCTTCGGTGGAAGGCCGCCTGCGGGTACGGGCTGAATGAAACAGCGTTCCACCCCTCGGCGCTGACTCATTGGCGCAAGCGCCTGCGGGCCAGCAGCAACCCGCACCGCATCAACGAGGCCGTGGCCCAGGTCATCACCGCAACCGGGGTCCTCACCGGCAGACACCGCCGGGCGGTGGACTCGACTGTGCTCCAGGATGCCGTGGCCAGGCAGGACACCATCACCCAGCTGGTTGCCGCGATCCGCCGCTTCGGGAAGACCATGCCCGGTGGGGCCACATTGATGGCGGTCCATGGAACCTCGTATGACTACACGCGCGCGGGCAAGCCGGACATTGCCTGGGATGACCGGGAAGCGAAGGACGCCCTGATCTCGGGGCTGGTCACCGACGCGCTGGCGCTGCTCGGCGCGGTGGACCCCGGCGCCCTGGACGAGGATTCCCCGGAGTACCAGGCGCATGTTTTGCTGGCCCTGGTCGCGGGCCAGGACGTGGAACCGGCCGAGGGCTCCGACGGCACCGACGGGCGGTGGCGGATCGCGCGGAAGGTCGCACCGGACCGGATGGTCTCCACCGTGGACCCCGAGGCCAGGCACGCGCACAAGTCCCGCTCGGTGATGATCGACGGGTACAAGTGCCACATCATCGCCGAACCAGAAACCGGTCTCTTCACAAACGCCTCCATGACCCGGGCCTCAGGCCCCGGCTCGAGTGACGCGGAGGCCGGGCTTGAGATGGTCGCTACCGATACGACCATGCAGGACGATGGCACGCACTACCAGGTGCTCGGGGACTCGGCGTACGGCTCCGGGGACATGCTCGAACACCTCCAGAAAGCGGGGCACCAGGCACTGGTCAAGCCCAAGCCCCTTCGCCCCGCAGTGCCCGGCGGCTATGACCTGGACGACTTCACCCACGACGAAGCCAACAACACGCTCACCTGCCCTGCCGGTGAGGTGCGCAGGATCAGCGCCAGGGGCAACGTGAACTTCGGCACCGCCTGCAAGGCGTGCCCGCTGCGGGACCAGTGCACCACAGCCAAGAATGGGCGCAAGGTCATCATCACCAAGCACCACGCCCGCCAGCGCGCCCACCGGGCCGCAGCCCGTGAACCCATGTTCCAGCACGACTACCGGGCCTATCGGCCCCTGGTGGAACGATCCATTGGCTGGCTGGTCGCCGGCGTGAACCGGCGCCTGAGATACCGGGGTGTGGAGAAAACCAACGCCTGGCTGCAGCTACGCGTCGCCGCACTGAACCTTCGGCGACTCCTGAAACTGGGCCTCAGCCGCCAAAAGACGGCATGGTCCCTGGGATAGAACCCAGGGAGGGGCCCGTCCCGACCGGGACCACAACCATCCCGACGGTAGCCACAAGACAGCCTTCCAAGTCCCCAAAATCCGCCAACCAGAATTTCCCGAAGCCAGAAAAGAGAGCCCCAGCGGGCCACCTACGCCTCCAGAAAAGGACTAGCAACGAAATCCAGGGGCCAGGATTGCCTCTTGTTCAGCGCCCTCCTAGCGGCTCACACCACAAGACTTAGATTGGTTCCCCGTGTCTACGCACACCTCCGAGACTCCCACAGTCACCGTGTTCCCTTGGATAGGCCTGCTCTCGCTTGCGTCTGCGATCTTCGTCTCGGTCACCAGCGAGTTCCTGCCGACCGGGCCCCTCCCCGTCATGGCGCACGACCTGGGCGTGGGACTCTCCGCTGCAGGATCACTTGTCACGATCTTTGCCGGCACGGTGGTCATCGCCACGACCCCGCTCGCGGTGCTTACGAGGCGATCTCGCGCAAGGCCCTAGTGGTCGTGGTATTACTCGTCATTGCGCTGGCAAACGTCCTCGCTGACCTCGCCCCTAGCTATGGGATACTCGTCTGTGCCCGTGTTCTCGGAGGCCTGGCACACGGCCTGTTCTGGGCGGTTGTCGCCGCTTACTCGGCCCACCTCGTGCCTAAACACCAATTAGGTCGGGCCGTTGCAATGACTGCGGGCGGAGGGTCGGCGGCCTTCGTTCTCGGCGTACCCGCGGGCACAACTCTCGGGCACGCGCTGGGGTGACGGGCTGCGTTCGCAATTCTCGGGGGCATCGTGCTGATCATCGCGGTCGTTGTTATCAGGTTCCTACCACCGGTGAATGACAAGGTAACGCTCAAGACGGGGGAGCCTTCCCTGCCGCTGCACAAAGACCGTAGCCTTCGCGGGGTGATCGTCGGGTGCGCCGTCATCGCCATCATCATCGCAGGGCAGAACACCTTCTACACCTATATCGCGCCATGGCTCATCCAAGTGGCCTATTTCCCGCCGCCGTCTGTCGCTTTCCTGCTCTTCCTGTTCGGTGGCGCCGGAGCTATCGGCCTCGTGCTCGCAGGCTTCGCGGCAGACCGATTCCCGAAGCGCAGTTTCGCACTGGCTGTGCTCGTCGTGATAGCGTCCGTTCTCGTGCTCGCACTGGTTTCGGCGAACCCTGTCATCGTCGTCGGGGCATTCGTCCTCTGGGGCGTTGCTTTCGGCGGCCTCCCGGCGATGCTGCAGACCCGCATGCTACGCACCGCCTCGTTCCGCATGCGAAACCTTGCAGCAGCGCTGCAGACGACCGCCTTCAACGTGGGGATCGGGGGCGGGGCACTCCTGGGCGGAGCCCTGCTGGACGGTGCCGGCATCCGATCACTTCCTATAGTCGAGATCATGTTCCTCACCACCGGTCTCGCCGTGAGCCTGGGAGCGGATGCCACGCATTCCAGACGTGTGAAATTCCTTCCGCCTGCTAAATAGGGTCCCGCTTGCCTGGCAGCGCTACCAGAAGCTGCGCAACATCTGCCACGCCCGCCCGGAGCGGGGCAGCGTGTCATCCCCGCCGCCGCCGGAAGGACATACTGCATGCTTACCCGCCGCTTGAATTCCTCCACGCCCACCCCATGCCACATTGTGCCCCCGAAGGAATGCGAAGTGACCCTGCGTTTGGTTTCGGCATATAGTCAGAGGGTGGAACAGCGCATCTTAGGCAAGACCGGACGGAACGTTTCAGTCATTGGACTGGGAACATGGCAACTGGGTGCGGACTGGGGCAACGTCGACCCGGCCCAGGCGCAGGCCATCCTCGCAGCCTCGGCGGAGGCCGGCGTGACCTTCTTCGACACCGCGGACGTGTACGGGGACGGCCGCAGCGAGCAGGCCATCGGAGCGTTCCTCGCCGACAACCCTGGCACGGGCATCACGGTGGCGACCAAGATGGGCCGCAGGCTGGAGCAGCGCCCGGAGAACTACAACCTGGCCAACTTCCGCCAATGGGTGGACCGCTCGCGCCGCAACCTTCGGGCCGACGCCCTGGACCTGGTTCAGCTGCACTGCCCGCCCACCGCCGTATACAGCCGCCCGGACGTGTACGACGCCCTGGATACCCTCGTTGCCGAGGGGGCCATCAAGAACTACGGCGTCAGCGTGGAACGGACCGATGAAGCCCTCGAAGCCCTGCGCCACGACGGGACGGCCTCAGTGCAGATCATTCTGAACGCCTTCCGGCTCAAGCCGCTGGAGGAGGTGCTCCCCGCTGCCAAGGCCGCGGGGGTGGGCATCATCGCCCGGGTTCCGCTCGCATCCGGCCTGCTCTCCGGGAAGTACACCAAGGACACCACCTTCGCCGAGGACGACCACCGCAACTACAACCGCGCCGGCGACGCGTTCGACGTCGGCGAAACCTTCTCCGGAGTGGACTTCGAACTGGGACTCAAGGCGGTGGCCGAGTTCGAGCAGCTGGTGCCGGAGGGCGCCGGTACCGCGCAGGCGGCCATCGCCTGGGTCACAGCCCAGGACGGCGTCACCTCGGTCATTCCCGGTGCCCGCACCGTTGAGCAGGCCAGGGCCAACGCCGCCGCGGCCGGAACCGCGATCACCCCGGAGTTCGACGACGGCGTGCGCTCAATCTACGACCGCTACTTCCGCGAGGCGGTCCACCCCCGCTGGTGAACGGACCGCAGGGTCACTTACGGCCCCGTCACCGTACGGGCGCCGTGTGGGGTTGGCGCAGCTGACACGCAGGTCCGCGGCTCCAGGCCCTGTAGCGGCGTTGTCCGCCTGGCCGGGGTGTCTTCATTTTATGGAGTGGGGGAGGGATGGCGGTTTCATGGTCGGCCATGGAGTAGATGGTCTCGGCCTTGTCTGTGAGGTGATCGATGCCTTCCATGGTGATGTTGATGGCCGTGGCGCGGTTCTTCAGGATGAGTGCGTCTTCCTTATGTGGCCGGAGCAGATGATCCGTGAATGTGGGAAATGACCGTCCGCTTGCGGTGCCGTATCGCTGGAGTCTTTTCGGGTCGGTGGTGCGCTGCCCCACGACGAGTTGCACGTCCACGTCCACGTCGCCGAGGGAATGAACCGTTGTCGAGGTAGCTGCCGAAGATTTTCGTGCGCTGCACAGAGCTTGGCGGGAGCGGAGTTGTAGGCTTTGGCCCGGTCCACCATTTCAGCGGCCAGCCGGTCCGCTGTCGTCCGTGTGATCGGTTTCCCGAAGCTGGGCATGGCGAGGGCATTTCCCGGGCGTTGTTGTTGTCCACCAAGGATGGTTGCCGGGAGAGTGCTCGGGACGCTTCGATGTACCCGGCGTCGTCAAAGCCACGAAGGGTGGCATGTGGGTCGGAAGCCCATGTGATGCAAGGAAGACAAGGCCCATTCCTCATGAACGTCTGCAAACCCAATGCGGCATAGGAAGTTCTTGGCTGCTGGGGCCGGCAATCCCGCGATGATGTCTGTCTTCGCAATTCCCATGCGGATCTCAGCGGCAGGTCGGCCCCATCGGTGTGCGGAGCGGCAGCGATCCGCAGTTGCACCTTGGCGACACGATTATCCAGGAACTCCGCAACCACGTCGGCAAGGAAATCGGCCCCATCTCCAAGCTCAAAGCAATCCTCGTCGTCCCCGAACTGCCCAAGACCCGCTCCGGCAAAATCATACGACGCCTCCTCAAAGGCGTCGCCGAAGGACGCGAAGTCGGAGACGCCACCACCCTTTTCGAAAACACTGTCATGGCACAGATCGCCAGCTCACTGAGATTGACTGTGCCCGGGTCCGGCCATTGTGCTCCTCTGGCCGAAGCTCCCAAGAAGGAAGGTATGTAATGCCAAGACCACGTGAGAGGACCGTTGCAAAAGGCGCACGGAATCTGGCCTCGGGTCCGGAAAGATGGGGAAATTACAAACGGGTGACCGGGTCCGCATTATCCCTAATGGTCATAGTCAGGCCGTCGGAAGCGTGGATGCCCTCATGCCTGACGGCTCCATCGCCTGGGTGGTGCAGGGAAAACGGCAGGGACAGGACTATGGTCCTGCGCGATGAACGCTTTAGCCTCCGGAGAGCGGGCGAGGACGACGGAACCTATCCCTATCGTGGCTCACTTCTACGGCCGGCGTCGTCAAGATAGCGCCGCCTGCATTCGGCCTTGGGTTACCTGCCGCCTTCGATCTTCCGGCTGCGCTGTTCATGTGCCATGGGGCCATAGGGGTACACCCCGACGCGCGGCTGGCTGGCCCGGGTCAGCCGCTCTGATTCCTCGGGGGTCAGTTCGAGGTCCGCCGCGGCGAGGTTGTCTGCCAGCTGCTCGATGTTGCGGGCGCCGAGGATCACGGACGTCACCGCGGGCCGGTCCGCCAGCCAGGCCAGAGCCACTTGCGAGGCGCTCACACCGTGGTCAGCGGCAGTCTTTTCCACTGTTCCGATGACGTCCCAGGTGCGGGGGTCGTCGTTGCGGGCCTGCCACGCTTCCATGCCTCGGTTGGGATTCTCGCCGAGCCGGGTGGCACCGGCGGGCGGCTCGTCACGCTTGTATTTGCCGGACAGCCAGCCGCCACCCAGGGGCGACCACGGCAGCAGGCCGATGTTCGCATCCAGGGAGGCCGGGACGATCTCCGACTCGATCTCGCGGACCAGCAGGCTGTACTGCGGCTGCAGGGTTACGGGGGCGCTCCAACCGTGGGCTTTGGCCAGGTGGACCGCCTTGGTCAGCTGCCACCCCAGGAAGTTGGAGAACCCGTAGTAGGCGATCTTGCCATTGCTGACGGAGTCGTGCAGGAAGCGGAGCGTCTCCTCCAGCGGTGTGATGGGGTCCCATGCGTGCATCTGGTAGAGGTCAATCCGCTCCACTCCCAGGCGGCGGAGGGAATCATCCAAGGCCCGGGTCAGGTGGCGGCGGGACGTGCCGACGTTGTTCGGGGCCTCGCCCATGGGGAAGCGTCCCTTGGTGGCCAGTACCACGCGGTCCTTGGATTCGGGCCGCTGCGCGAGCCAGCGTCCGATGATTTCCTCCGATACGCCGGCGCTGTAAACGTCAGCGGTGTCGATGAAGTTGCCGCCGGCGGCAACATAGTTATCCAGGATGGCGTGGGACGTTTCCTCGGTGGCCTCGGCCCCGAACGTCATGGTTCCCAGCGCGTAGTTCGAAACCACGGCGCCGCTGTTGCCCAGTGTGCGGTACTGCATGATGCTCCTCAGTTCTCGGTGGGGGTGGTGCGGTTGGGGTGGTAGGTCCGCCAGCTGTGCTCCGGTTCGAAGCCCAGCAGGCGCCTGGCCTTGTCGATGGACAGCATGGTCTCGTGTTCGCCTAGTTCCTTCGTCACCTGGACGTTAGGGAAAACCTCCGCGGCAAGACTGGCGCTGGAACGGGTCATGACGGTGTCCGCGTTCGCAATGATGAACGCCTTGAAGCCCGGCTGGCCTTTGTCCAGGGCACGCGCCACCGCCTGCGCCCCATCGCGGCCGTCGATGTATCCCCAGAGGTTCCATTTCCGCGCCTTGGCGTCTGAATCGAACGACGGGAACCGTTCGTAATCCTCGGCATCCATGACGTTGGAGAACCGCAGGCCCGTAATGCTCAGCTCCGGATCCCAGCGCGTCAACTCGATCGCCATCTGCTCCTCAAGATGCTTCACCAGCGAGTAGGTGCTTTCCGGCCTGGCGGGGTATTCCTCATCCACCGGGATGTAGGGAGGGTCGACGTCGAACGGCAGTCCCAGCACCGTCTCACTGGAGGCATAAACCACCTTCTTGATCCCGGCCCGCCGGCACGCCTGGAAGACGTTGTAGCTGGAGAGCATATTGTTCTCGAAGGTGGCGGCGTCCGGTAGGATGCCGGGCGCGGGAACGGCACCCAGGTGGACAACGGCGTCGAACCCTTTGTGCCTGTCGTCCAGACCGAGGAGCACATCGAGCACCTGTCCGTAATTGCGCAAGTCCACGACGGCCAGCCCAGGACTCCTGTCCCCGGCCCGGTCAAGGTTCAGCACCTCGTGGCCGTCATCGGTCAGCCTGCGGACCACGTGGCGCCCGAGCTTTCCGCTTCCGCCTGTCACTGCAATTCTCATGATTACTCCCTTACTTCATCCATCAAACTCGACATCCCGCGGCCAAGGCCGCGGCGGACGCCCCATCGGAACTCGGTACAGCCGGCGGGGCGGGCTGAATTGCCCACGCAGCCTCATGCAAAACGCTCGCCAGCCGGCCCTGCAGGTCGCTCAGCCTCCTGCGTGTGCCTCCAGCGCATCGTTCCGCTACGACAGGTGCATGCGGTAACGCGCTGCGGCCCTCGTGATTGATTGTGTTGATGAGCGTGTATGCCATCAGCGAGTAATCCATGGTCCTCTTCTTGTCTTCTAACGATGAACTGGTACGCCGCACTGCCTGCAACGTCCGCGCGGCTGCTCCTCGCCGCGGCCGAATATCATTTGCGCCCGGCGGCTTTCAGTAATGCCAGGTACCGGTCACCGGCGGCAAGGCTTCCAGCTTGACCGGAAAGGTTTCCCTGGTTTCGTGGGCCCCAGGCACCTGGCCTGGCAGACTGGCGCGGGAACCGGTTTCCTGAGGACTACACCATCGGACGTTACGCACCTCGCGCGGCATTGTCAGCAGGTTTTCCTGTCCCTGCTGTTCCTAGGACGCGGAGTCCTACCTTCCCTGCCCGAGGAAACGTGGACACGGCCATGGTGAATGGTAAACATGGGTCAGAGCGCGGAGCTCAAAAAGTTCCTGAAGGTAATGCGGTCACGGTTGACGCCGGAGAAAGCCGGGATCGGCTCCACCTCGGGTTGGCGGCGCGTGCCCGGGCTGCGGCGCGAAGAGATCGCCCGGCTGGCCGACGTGAGCACCGACTACTACGCCCGGTTGGAACAGGGCCGCAACATCCACCCCTCCCGGGCAGTGCTGGATTCGGTGGCGAGGGCTTTGAGCTTAGATTCAAGCGAACAGGCGCACATTATGGACCTCCTGGAGAACTGCGCAATGTCCGAGCGTCCGCATGCTCCAGCACAAAGCGTGCGGCCAGCGCTGCGGCAACTCCTTGAATCTGTTGGCAACGTGCCCGCCCTCATTCTGGGCCGCCGCACCGACGTGTTGGCCGGAAACGATCTGGCCTTCCTCCTGTTCGCCGATTTCCCGTCCATGGCGGCGGCGGAGCGGAACCTCACCCGGTGGATCATCCTCGACCCTTCCGCACGTGAGCTCTTCCGGGACTGGAAGACGGTCGCGTCCGAAGCGGTGGGAACCCTTCGTTCCGATGTTGGCTGGCATCCCAACGACGCCCAAGCTAGTCAGCTGGTAGGCGAACTCGCGGTGCACAGTGAGCACTTCCGCCAATGGTGGGCCGGACACTTAGTGGCCACAGGCTCCGCCGGCAGTGTGCGACTCCACCATCCCATCGTAGGGTACCTCGAACTGACCAGAAATTCGCTTCCTAATTGTAAAACGGGGTATGGCGAATGTCGGTCGGCCAAAGGCCGTGTTGGAGCTTTCAAATGAGGAACGCGAGACGTTGGAGCGGTGGTTGCGGCGGCGCAAGTCCTCGTAGGCCCTGGCGGTGCGGTCCAGAATTGTGCTGGCGTGCGCGGAGGGGTTGACGAATGTGGCTGCCGCGGCCCGGTGCGGGGTTGATGTGAGGTGTGTCAAGGATGTGAGAGAGTCGCGTAGTTTCTTTTTGGTGAGGCAGCCGCGGGAAGCGGTTGTGCGGTTGGCGTGAAGGCCGCCATTGCGGTGGCTGGCGGCAGGCCGTCATTGTTGCTGTGGGGTCGCCAGCGGTTGTAGAACACTTCGATGTACTTGCCCGCATACAGCACGAAGTGGACTCCCGTCCGGCCCTTGTGGCCGGGCGGGTAGTCCCGTTTGTGATCCCTTCGTTCCCGGTTCTTCCGGCCGCCGGCAGCGTCCTCGCAGGATCACCGCTTCTGCTTGGCGCCCAGAACTGCGGCTGGGCGGACGGCCCGTGGACGGGTGAGGTGTCGCCGTCGCTCCTGGCGGAGCTGGGGGTAGCCATCGTGGAGATCGGCCACGCCGAACGGCGGCGGTATTTCGGCGAGGACAGCACCATGATCGCCCGGAAGGTCAGGGCAGTCGACGCGGCCGGCATCACCCCGCTGCTGTGCGTGGGCGAGGAAACCCGCAATGAAAAAAGCGGGACCGGAGCCAGCAGTGCGGCTGCGTTTGTCCATCAGCAGATCAACGAGGCGGTCGGCGGTGACTGGGCCCTGGCGTCCCGGCTCGTGATCGCCTACGAACCGGTCTGGGCCATTGGCGCAGCGGAGCCCGCCGGCGCAGGCTACGTCGCCGCCGTCGTGCGTTCACTCCGAACGCTGCTGGCTGCCCATTCGCACGAGGCAGGCAGCGCGGTGGGGGAGCTGCCGGTCATCTATGGCGGGTCCGCCAAGCCAGGGCTGCTGCCCGCGCTCGACGGCGTCTCCGGGCTCTTCCTGGGCCGGTTCGCCCACGATGCGGCGAACTTCGGCAAAGTCCTCGACGAGGCACTTTCCATGACGGCACTGCCGAAAGCCCTCCAAGGAACGTAGCCGGAGGAACCGCGTAGCGCCAAGGTCAGCCCGCGACGGCGCCGCGCAGGGACAGAATCCGCTGCAGCTGCTGCTGTTCCTCCATCTGGTGAAGCCGGACATCGCGGCCACTCAGGATGCGCTGCCGGATGAAGGCGAGTTGGGTGGCGGAGTGCAGGAACGCCTTCATCTGCGGCCGGCGGTTGTAGCCGGCAGCCCACTGCAGGGCAGTCCGCCTGCCGCGCGGTGTGGCCAACAGCTCCACCTCGGCGGGGCTGAACCAGCCGGCCGCGGAGTACTCCATCAGCCGTTGGCGCGTCAGCCGGTTTTCAGCGACGCGGAGCAGGATGATGCCCACAACGGCCAGCACAAAGATGGGCACCTGGATCAGGATGTACTCCGCCAGGAACCCCGCGCCCATGCTGTTCCACCGGTTGTGTAGCAGCATGGCCGGGATCAGTCCGATGACAAAGGCCAGCACCGAGGCCCCGGAGTGCCAGCGGCGGGCGGCGAAACCCATGATGAGTCCGGTGGTTCCAGTAAAGATGGCATGCGCGAACGGCGACATCACTCCGCGGAGCAGGAAGACCTGGGCCAGATCCGTTCCCGGGCTGGCGGATTCTGCGATGGCCCGCCCAAAGTAGAGGATGTTTTCGGTGAACGCGAAACCGCCGGCGATGGTGAAGGCAAACACCACGCCGTCCACCGGCCCGTCGAAGTGTTTCCGCGCCAGCAGCAGGATCAGCAGCAGGCCCAGGGACTTTGCGAACTCCTCCACCACGGGCGCCTGGACGGTAGCCATAAACGTCTGGAAGTCAGCCACGTCGCTGAACTGGAAGGTCAGGGCAAAGAACGGCTGGATCAGCAGCGTGACGGCGATGGACACGGCCGCGCCCCAGGTAAAAGCGAAAAACAGGAGCCGTTTGGGTTCCGGTTCCCACCTATCGATCAGGTAGACAGCCAGGAGCACTGCGGACAGCGGAATCAGTGACAGCACAAAACCCGCCAGGAACCCTCCCACGCCGGTGTTGGCCAGCAGGAACGGGACCACCAGGAACAGGCTCAGGAAGACGAGGGCGGCGCCTCCCACCGTGAGCGCCAGGAGGCCGGTGGACCGCCTGCCCGCGAGACTTGCCGGCGGAGGCCCCAGGGGCGGCAGGGGAGCTGCGTTGGTTCCGGGCGCCGGGCGGTAGTACTCCGGTTCAATCCGGCCCATCCAACTGGGGTTGGCCTGCCTGGGGAAGCGATCCGGTGGGCCGGCCGGCCCACCGGCCTGGCCGGAACCCGGCTGATGAGGGTCCATGGACATACTGGAAGCCTATGATGCCCCTGCCGATGTGGTAATTTTGAAACGCAAATGATCCTTTTTAATTCCGTCCCGTGAGGCGGGGAAAGGGGAGACGAGAGTTTGACTTCTGTCACAAACGCACCGGTTCCAGCCAGGGTTGTCCTCAACCAGGCGGACATCGACCGTGCACTCACTCGAATCGCCCACGAGATCCTTGAGGCCAACAAAGGGTCCCAGGACCTGGTCCTGCTGGGCATCCCGCGCCGCGGCTATCCGCTGGCCGTCCGCCTCGCACACAAGATTGCAGCCGCAGACCCCACCGTGGACGCCACCGCCATTGTCGGGCAGCTGGACGTCACCATGTTCCGCGATGACCTTTCCCACCAGCCCACCAGGCCGCCGTACCCCACCCAGCTCCCGCGCACGGGAATCGATAACAAGGTTGTGGTGCTCATTGATGATGTCCTGTACTCCGGGCGCACCATCCGTGCCGCCCTTGACGCCATCATCGACCTCGGCCGTCCGCGGATCGTCCGGCTCGCTGTGCTGATCGACCGCGGCCACCGTGAGCTGCCCATCAGGGCCGACCACGTGGGCAAGAACCTGCCTACTTCGTCCGCCGAGAAGGTCCGGGTCCGCCTCGAGGAAACCGACACCGCCGCCGACGGTTCCGTAGTCAACGAAGTGGTTATCGAGGGCGGCGCGTGAAACACCTCCTCTCCACTGAAGACCTCAGCCTGGCCAACGCCATCCGCATCCTCGACACCGCCGAAGAAATGGCTGCCGTTGGGGACCGCGAAGTCAAGAAGCTCCCGGCCCTCCGCGGCCGCACCGTGGTGAACCTCTTCTTCGAAGACTCAACCCGCACGCGGATCTCCTTCGAAGCGGCCGCCAAGAGGCTGTCCGCCGATGTCATTAACTTCGCCGCGAAAGGCTCATCCGTCTCCAAGGGCGAGTCCCTGAAGGACACAGCCCAGACGCTGGCAGCCATGGGCGCGGACGCCGTCGTGATCCGCCACTGGGCCTCGGGCGCGCCGCACCGGCTCGCCGCGACGGACTGGATCGACGCCGCCGTCATCAATGCCGGCGACGGCACCCACGAACACCCCACGCAGGCCCTCCTGGACGCCTTCACCATGCGCCGGCACTGGTCACAGCTGGCCGGCTCTGCCTCGACCGGGGCGGACCTCAAAGGCATGCGCGTAGCCATCGCCGGGGACGTCCTGCACTCCCGCGTGGCGCGCTCCAACGTCTGGCTGCTCCGCACGCTCGGCGCCGAAATCACCCTTGTGGCGCCACCCACCCTGCTGCCCATCGGCGTCGAACACTGGCCGTGCAAGGTCAGCTACGACATGGATGACACCCTGGCGCAGGGTGTGGACGCCGTGATGATGCTGCGCGTGCAGGGCGAGCGGATGAACGCCTCGTTCTTCCCGTCCACCCGCGAATACTCGCGCCGCTGGGGCTTCGATGACAACCGGCTCCGGGCGCTGGACAGCCTGGGACTGAAGGACACCATCATCATGCATCCCGGACCCATGAACCGTGGCCTGGAGATTTCCTCCGCCGCCGCCGACTCGCCCCGTTCCACTGTGCTTGCACAGGTCCGCAACGGCGTCTCGGTCCGGATGGCCACCCTCTATCTGCTGCTCTCCGGGGATACCCGCGAACCAGCCGCCACAGCGGGCGCGGCCCGCAACCATTCCACCAAGGAGAGCAACTGATGGCAGAGAACAACGGAACCTACCTGATCCGCGGTGCATCAATCCTGGGCGCCGGGGCCGAGGACCTGCTCATCAGTGCCGGCATCATCGCCGCCCGGGGCGCAGCCGCTGCCACCCACCCAGACGTGGACGGCGCCGCCGTCATCGAAGCCGCCGGCCTGGTGGCACTGCCCGGCATGGTGGACGTGCACACGCACCTGCGCGAACCCGGCCGCGAAGATGCCGAAACCGTGGAGACCGGCACCCGCGCCGCCGCCCTGGGCGGTTTCACCGCGGTCCACGCCATGGCCAACAGCAACCCGGTGGCGGACACAGCCGGTGTGGTGGAACAGGTCCACAGCCTGGGCCGCGCGGCCGGCTGGGTGGACGTGCGTCCCGTCGGCGCCGTGACCGTCGGCCTGGCCGGCGAACAGCTCGCCGAACTCGGTGCCATGGCAGATTCCCGTGCCCAGGTCCGCATGTTCTCCGACGACGGCATCTGCGTCCATGATCCGGTGCTGATGCGCCGCGCCTTGGAGTACGTCAAAGCGTTCGACGGCGTGGTGGCCCAGCACGCGCAGGAACCCCGCCTTACCGCCGGGGCCCAGATGAACGAGGGCGCCGTCTCCGCCGTCCTGGGACTCACCGGCTGGCCGGCGGTGGCCGAGGAGAGCATCATCGCCCGTGACGTCCTGCTGGCGCAGCACGTGGACTCCCGCCTGCACGTCTGCCACGTCTCCACCGCCGGCTCCGTGGAGATCATCCGCTGGGCCAAGGAACGCGGCATCAACGTCACCGCCGAAGTCACCCCGCACCACCTCCTGCTCACCGACGACTTGGTCCGCAGCTACAACCCTGTGTACAAGGTCAACCCGCCGCTGCGGACGGATGCAGATGTGCAGGCACTGCGCGCCGGCCTGGCGGACGGCACCATTGACGTGGTGGGCACCGACCACGCCCCGCACCCGAGCGAGCACAAGGAATGCGAGTGGGCGCAGGCCGCGATGGGCATGACCGGGCTGGAAACCGCGCTGTCCGTGGTCCAGCACACCATGATCGAAACCGGCCTCATGACCTGGGCCGATTTCGCCCGCGTGACTTCCACCGCGGCGGCCCTGATCGGCCGAGTGGCGGACCAGGGCCGTCCACTGGACGCCGGCGAACCCGCCAACATTGTTTTGGTGGACCCGGCTGCCCGGTGGACCGTTGACCCAGCCAAGATGGCAACCATGGGCCGCAACTCCCCGTTCGCCGGCCTGGAGCTGCCGGGCAAGGTGGTGGCCACGTTCTACAAGGGCCACCCCACCGTCCTGGACGGCCAGCTCAACACGCCGTACCGCGAACCGTCCGCGGCAGGCGCCTCCTGATGGACACCAAACTACTCACCGGCCTCATCACGGCCGCGCTCATCGCCGTCGTTCTGCTGATGATCTGGGTAGGCTGGCGCAACCGACTCAGGCGGCAGGCCGACGTCGGCCGGTTGCCCGACGTGCCACAGGCGCCCGGAGTGCCGCTCGCCGGGGCCGACGGCCAGTACGTTGCGTCCACCACCGCCGGAGACTGGCTGGACCGCATCGCGGTACACCGGCTTGGCATCCGGACCAATGCCGTCCTTAGCGTGTACCCGCACGGCGTCCTCTTCGACAGAACCGGTGCCCCGGCGCTCTACATCCCGGCCGGAAGCCTCACCGCCGTCCGGCAGGAAAGCGGAATGGCCGGCAAATTCGTGGAGAAGGACGGCCTCCTGGTCCTCACCTGGGACCTTGGAACGCACGAACTCGACACGGGCTTCCGGACCCGCCGGGCCGCCGACAAGGACGCCCTCTATGACTCCCTTCAGCAATTGATCGCCGCAGCCCCCCAGGCGGATCCCCAGAGTGGAAAGTAAGACAGTGACAGAAACAGCGACAGCAAAAGCAGAGACTGCGGCACCAGCAGCCCTTTCCACCACGGTTCCCACACCGGCGGTATTCGTCCTGGAGGACGGCCGCATGTTCCGCGGCACCAGCTACGGCGCGCAGGGCACTGCCCTGGGCGAGGCAGTGTTCGCCACCGGCATGACCGGCTACCAGGAAACCATCACCGATCCTTCCTACGCCCGCCAGCTGGTGGTGCAGACCGCGCCGCACATCGGCAACACTGGTGTGAACAGCGAGGACGCCGAGTCCCGCCGCATCTGGGTGGCCGGCTACATCGTCCGCGACGCCGCCCGCCGCCCTTCCAACTGGCGCTCCGAACGCTCCCTGGACGAGGAACTCATCGAGCAGGGAATCGTCGGCATCCAGGGCGTGGACACCCGTGCCATCACCCGCCACCTGCGTGAGCACAAGACCATGCGCGCCGGCATCTTCTCGGGTGCGGCCGCCAAGGCCACGGACAAGGAACTCGTTGACGCGGTCCTGGCCAGCGCCCCGATGGAAGGCGCCCGCCTGGCCGAGGAAGTCAGCGTCAGCGAAGCCTACGTGGTGGACCCCAAGGACCACGGCTGGGACGGCGAGCCGCGCTTCAGCATTGCCGCGATCGACCTCGGCATCAAGGCCATGACCCCCATCCGCTTCGCCGAGCGCGGCGTCCGCGTCCATGTCCTGCCGGCAACCTCCACCCTCGAGGACGTCAAGGCCGTCAACCCGGACGGCTTCTTTATGTCCAACGGCCCCGGCGACCCCGCCACGGCAGACGCCCAGGTCAAGCTGCTGCGCTCCGTCCTGGACCAGAAGCTGCCGTACTTCGGCATCTGCTTCGGCAACCAGATCCTGGGACGCGCCCTGGGCTTCGGCACCTACAAGCTCCGTTACGGCCACCGCGGCATCAACCAGCCCGTCCTGGACCGCCGCACCGGCAAGGTGGAGATCACCTCACAGAACCATGGCTTCGCCGTGGACGCACCGCTCGACGGCGCCACGCAGGCTCCCGAGGAGCGCTACGGCCGCGTTGAGGTCAGCCACATCAGCCTCAACGACGACGTCGTTGAAGGCCTCGCGTGCCTGGACATCCCGGCCTTCTCGGTGCAGTACCACCCGGAAGCCGCAGCCGGCCCGCACGACGCCGCCTACCTGTTTGACCGTTTCATCGACCTGATGGCCGTCACCAAAACCGGCGCAGAGAACACCACCGATTCCAAGACTGAGGACAAGAAGTAATGCCCAAGAGAACTGACCTTAAGAGCGTCCTGGTCATCGGTTCCGGCCCGATCGTGATCGGCCAGGCCGCGGAGTTCGACTACTCCGGCACCCAGGCACTGCGTGTCCTCAAGGAGGAGGGCCTGCGGGTCATCCTGGTGAACTCGAACCCGGCCACCATCATGACGGACCCCGAATTCGCCGATGCCACCTACATCGAGCCCATCACCCCCGAGGTGGTCGAGAAGATCATCGCCAAGGAGCGCCCGGACGCGATCCTGCCCACCCTGGGCGGGCAGACTGCACTGAACACGGCCATCGCGCTGGACAAGAACGGCGTGCTGGCAAAGTACAACGTGGAGCTCATCGGCGCGAACATCGCGGCCATCGAGCTCGGCGAGGACCGCGAAAAGTTCAAGGGCGTGGTGGAACGCTGCGGCGCCGAATCGGCCCGCAGCCACATCATCCACACCATGGACGAGGCCTTCACCGCCGCCGAGGACCTCGGCTACCCGATGGTGGTCCGGCCCTCGTTCACCATGGGCGGCCTCGGCTCCGGCCTGGCGTACAACGAAAACGATCTCCGCCGCATCGTGGGCCAGGGCCTGCAGTACAGCCCCACCAGCGAGGTGCTGCTCGAAGAGAGCATCCTCGGCTGGAAGGAATACGAGCTTGAGATGATGCGCGACAAAAACGACAACGTCGTGGTGGTCTGCTCCATCGAAAACTTCGACCCCGTGGGCGTGCACACCGGCGACTCCATCACCGTGGCACCGGCGCTGACCCTGACGGACCGCGAATACCAGCGGCTGCGCGACATCTCCATCGCCGTCATCCGTGAGGTGGGCGTGGACACCGGCGGCTGCAACATCCAGTTCGCCATCGAGCCGGACACCGGCCGGGTAGTGGTCATCGAGATGAACCCGCGCGTGTCCCGGTCCTCCGCCCTGGCGTCCAAGGCCACGGGCTTCGCCATCGCCAAGATCGCCACCAAGCTCTCCCTCGGCTACACGCTGGACGAGATCCCGAACGACATCACGCAGAAGACCCCGGCGTCGTTCGAACCCACCCTGGACTACGTGGTGGTCAAGGTTCCGCGCTTCGCCTTCGAGAAGTTCCCGGCCGCTGACGACACCCTCACCACTACCATGAAGTCCGTCGGCGAAGCCATGGCAATGGGCCGCAACTTCACCGAGGCCCTGCAGAAGGCCCTGCGCTCCCTGGAGCAGAAGGGCTCGCAGCTGGACTTCAGCTCCGTCCCCGAATGGGAAGTCCCGGAGCTGATCGAGAAGGCCAAGCGGCCCACCACGGAACGCCTGCACCAGGTCCAGCGTGCCCTGCTCGGCGGCGCCACCGTGGAACAGCTGTTCGAAGCCACCAAGATCGACCCCTGGTACCTGGACCAGCTCCAGTTGCTCAACGAGATCTCCCACGAGATCCGCCAGGCCGGAGCCCTGACCGTGGAGATGCTCAAGCGCGCCAAACGCCACGGCTTCTCGGACGAGCAGATCGGTTCCCTCACGCACAACTCCGAAGCCGTGGTCCGCGGTGTGCGGCAGGCCCTCGGGATCCGTCCGGTCTACAAGACGGTGGACACCTGCGCCGCCGAGTTCGCCGCCTATACCCCGTACCACTACTCGTCCTATGACGAGGAGGACGAGATTGCGCTGCACTCCAAGCCGTCCATCCTGATCCTCGGCTCCGGCCCCAACCGCATCGGCCAGGGCATCGAGTTCGACTACTCCTGCGTCCACGCCTCCATGGCGCTGCGCAAGGCCGGCTACGAGACCGTGATGGTCAACTGCAACCCGGAGACGGTCTCCACGGACTACGACGTCTCCACCCGCCTGTACTTCGAGCCGCTGACCCTGGAGGACGTCCTCGAGGTCATCGCCGCCGAGGAACGCACCGGCGGCGTGATGGGTGTCTTTGTTCAGCTCGGTGGCCAGACGCCGCTGAAGCTGGCGCAGCAGCTGGCCGACGCCGGCGTCCCCATCCTGGGCACGTCCCCGGAAGCGATCGACCTCGCCGAGCACCGCGGCGAGTTCTCCCGCGTGCTGGACAACGCCGGGTTGATCGCCCCGAAGAACGGCACCGCGGTCTCCTTCGACGACGCCAAGAAGATCGCCGACGAGATTGGCTACCCCGTCCTGGTCCGTCCGTCCTACGTGCTCGGCGGCCGCGGCATGGAAATCGTCTACGACGAGCCGAACCTCTCCCGGTACATCGCCAACGCCACGGAAATCACGCCGGACCACCCGGTGCTGATCGACCGCTTCCTGGAGGACGCCGTCGAAATCGACGTAGACGCCCTCTTCGACGGCACCGACATGTACCTGGGCGGCATCATGGAACACATCGAGGAGGCCGGCATCCACTCCGGCGACTCCGCGTGTGTCCTGCCTCCCATCACCCTGGGCAACAACGTGATCGAGCGTGTCCGCACGGCAACCCGCGCCATCGCCGAGGGCGTGGGCGTCCGCGGCCTGATCAACATCCAGTTCGCGCTGGCCTCGGACGTGCTCTACGTGCTCGAAGCGAACCCGCGTGCCTCCCGCACCGTGCCGTTCGTCTCCAAGGCCACGGGCGTCCAGATGGCCAAGGCCGCCGCGCTGATCGGCACGGGTGTCACCATCCACCAGCTCCGGACCGCTTACAAGATGCTGCCGGAAACCGGCGACGGCTCCACGCTGCCGCTCGACGCCCCGGTATCGGTCAAGGAAGCCGTGCTTCCGTTCAGCCGCTTCCGCACCCCGGAAGGCAAGGTAGTGGACTCGCTGCTCGGCCCGGAAATGCGGTCCACCGGCGAAGTCATGGGCATCGACAAGCACTTCGACACCGCCTTCGCCAAGAGCCAGGCAGCCGCCAACAATGCCCTGCCCACCGAAGGCAAGATCTTCGTCTCCGTGGCAAACCGGGACAAGCGGGCGGTCATCATGGCCGTCAAGCGCCTCTCGGACCTCGGCTTTGAGATTGTCTCCACCGGCGGCACCGCCGACGTCCTGCGCCGCAACGGCATCCAGGCCAGCACGGTCCGCAAGGTCGCCGAGGGCAGCAGTGCCGAAGGTGAGGGCACCATCGCAGACCTCGTAATCGCCGGCGAGATCGACATGGTCTTCAACACCCCCTCCGGCGGCGAGGCCCGCAGCGACGGCTACGCCCTGCGTGCCGCCGCGACCTCCATCGGCATCCCCTGCATCACCACGGTGGCCGAGTTCAACGCGGCGGTGCAGGCCATCGAGGCGATGCGTACCTACGAGTGGTCAGTGACCAGCCTGCAGGAGCACGCCGCCGCCCTGGTGGCGTCCCAGAAGGCAGCTGCGGAGAACGCGGCGGCCGAGTCTGCGGTTTCGCAGAATGCCTGAGGCCGGTTCCGCCGCATCAAGCCCCGCCGGCCGGGAGTCCTTTGGCTCCCGGCTCGGGGCGGCCATGGCGGCCCGCGGCCCGCTGTGCGTGGGCATTGACCCGCACCCGGCACTCCTGAAGGACTGGGGACTCGCCGACGACGCCGCAGGGCTGAGGCGGTTTTCGCTGACGGTCTTGGAAGCCATCGGTTCGCTCGCTGCCGCGGTGAAGCCGCAGGTGGCGCTCTACGAGCGCCACGGTTCGGCCGGGATGGCAGTCCTGGAAGAGGTCCTGGCCGCGGCAACGCAGGCGCAGGTCCTCACCATTGCTGACGCCAAGCGGGGCGATATCGGCTCCACGATGGCTGCCTACGCAGACGCCTGGCTGCGGGACGGCTCGTCCCTGGCTGCCGACTCCGTGACCCTTAGCCCGTACCTGGGGTTTGAGTCGCTCCGCCCGGCGCTTGACCTGGCAGCGGACTACGGCCGGGGCGTATTTGTCCTGGCGTTGACCTCCAACCCGGAGGGGGCTTCCGTGCAGCATGTGGGCGGAGCCGACTCCGTGGCCCGGCGGATCGTCGAGGCGGCAGCGGCAGAGAACAGCCGTTATGCCGGCGGCCTGGGGTCCGTTGGACTCGTCGTCGGCGCCACTGTGGGGTCAGCGTTGACTGACCTGCACCTGGACCTCCCGGCGGTCCGTGGACCCATCCTGGCCCCGGGACTGGGCGCCCAGGGTGCCACACCGGCAGACCTGCGCCGAACCTTCGGGGCGGCGTACCCGCAGGTCCTGGGGACGTCCAGCCGGGATATCCTGGCTGCCGGTCCAGGGACCCAGGGTCTCCGTGATGCTGCGTTGCGCACTCTTGAGGGGCTCATCGGCAAATAGGCGCCCTCAATGCTGGCATCCATTGATTCACCGCCCACCAAGGGGTAGGTTTCAGGACAAGTCCAACGGCGGTCGCCTTGGACTCAGCCGATGAATCCGGGGGTGTCCTCCATGAGCCTGCGACCCTTATCTCCTTCGGAACGCGCGGCGGCCCTGAACAAGGCGGCCGCCGCGCGGGCCGCCAGGGCGGCCGCCAAAGAGCGCCTCAAAAACGGCAAGACGTCGGCAGCGGACCTTATCGGTGCCGCCGCCGCGGATGACGCCCTGGCCCGGATGCGGGTGGTGGAGCTGTTGGAGGCCCTGCCGGGCATCGGAAAAGTCAGGGCTGCAGCCATTATGGAGCAGTTGGGCATAGCGGCATCCCGCCGTCTCCGCGGGCTGGGCATTCACCAGCGCCAGGCGCTGGTAGATTTTATAGACGAGAAATAGGGCGTTTCCTAGAGGCGCCCGAACCCAAACTCCGCCGCAAAGGAATACGTGAGCAAGAAACCGGGACTGACAGTCCTCGCTGGTCCGACGGCTGTTGGCAAAGGCACCGTGTCCACCTACATCCGGGATAACTACCCCGAAGTCTGGCTTTCCGTATCGGCCACCACCCGCGCTCCGCGGCCCGGTGAGCAGGATGGCGTCCACTACTTCTTCAAGTCCATGGAAGAGTTCGAGTCGCTCGTTGCGGCCGGCGAGTTCCTGGAATGGGCCGTAGTCCACGGCCAGAACACCTACGGCACGCTGCGGAGTTCCGTGGACGAGGCCATCGCGGCCGGCAGGTCCGTCCTGCTGGAGATCGATCTGCAGGGTGCACGCCAGGTCAAGCAGGCCGTTCCTGACGCCCAGTTTGTGTTCCTGGCGCCGCCCAGCTGGGACGAAATGGTCCGCCGACTGGTGGGTCGCGGCACGGAAACTGAGCAGGAGCAGCAGCAGCGGCTGGAAACGGCTAAACTGGAACTTGCCGCTGAACCGGAGTTTAACCACACCGTCATCAATGATGACGTTCGCCGGGCAGCGGACGAGCTTGTTTCACTCATGGGGCTGACCCCGCACCCGCACTAGTAGCCGGTAGCAGCCAGCCCGTTAGAATTTGGAGAATTCGTGTCCACGAACCTTGAAGGCATCATCAACCCGCCGATCGACTCACTGCTTAAGGCAGCTGATTCCAAGTACGGCCTGGTGATCTTCGGTGCCAAGCGTGCACGTCAGATCAACGCTTACTACGCCCAGCTGCACGAGGGCCTGTTCGAGTACGTCGGCCCCCTGGTCGACACCAAGCTGAACGAGAAGTCGCTGTCCATCGCCCTGCGCGAAATCAACGAAGGCAAGCTCGTTTCCACGCCGATCGAAGCCGCAGAGTAAGTTCAGACTGCCCTGTTGACGGAGGTCACGTGCGCATAGTCCTCGGAGTCGGGGGAGGGATTGCGGCCTACAAGGTCGCATCGCTCCTCCGGCTTTTTACTGAAGCCGGCCACAATGTCACGGTGATTCCCACCGAGGCAGCCACCCGCTTTGTGGGTGTCGCCACGTGGGAGGCCCTGTCCGGGAACCCGGTCAGCAACAGCGTCTTCGACGACGTGCACCAGGTCAACCACGTCAGGCTCGGCCATGAGGCCGACCTCATTGTGGTGGCGCCCGCGACGGCCGATCTTTTGGCTCGCGCGGCCACCGGACAAGCCAATGACCTCCTCACCAACACGCTGCTCATGGCCAGCGGCCCGGTACTCTTTGCCCCCGCCATGCACACGGAGATGTGGCAGCACGCCGCCACCCGCGCCAACGTTGAAACGCTGCGGAGCAGGGGAGTGGCCGTCCTGGAACCGGCCAGCGGCCGGCTCACCGGCACCGACTCCGGTCCGGGCCGCCTGCCTGAGCCCGAAGCCATCTTCGACGCCGCCATGGCACTCGCCCAGGGCCAGTCCGATTACCAGCTTCCGCTGGCCGGGCGGACCGTCACAGTCTGTGCAGGCGGAACGCGGGAACCGCTGGACCCCGTCCGTTTCCTAGGCAACCGGTCCTCCGGTAAGCAGGGCGTGGCGCTGGCCGTCGCCGCCCGCAACGCGGGTGCCACGGTCCGCCTGGTTGCCGCCCATATGGAGGTTCCGGCGCCAGCAGGGGTCGACGTCGTGACCGTTGAGACCGCGCTGGAGTTGCGCGAGGCCATGCTGGCAGCCGCGGCGGATTCCGACGTCGTGATCATGGCTGCGGCCGTGGCGGACTTCCGCCCCGCGGAGATCTCCGGCACCAAGATCAAGAAACGTGATGACACCGCGGACCCCGTCATTTCCCTGGTCCGGAACCCGGACATCCTCCAGGAACTGGTCGAGGTCCGGGACCACGCTCCCGAAAACCATGCCAGCCGCCGGAGCCAGCTGATTGTGGGCTTCGCGGCAGAGACCGGTGACGGCCAGGGCGACGTCCTGACCTACGCGGAGGCAAAGCTCAAGCGCAAGGGCTGCGATCTCCTGGTGGTCAATCATGTGGGATCGGACAAGGTTTTTGGCCAGGACAGCAACTCGGTAGTCATCCTTGCCCGCTCCGGCGCCGGACCACAACTGGCCGCCGGAACCAAAACAGAGGTTTCGGCCGCTGTCATCACGCGGGTCGGCTATGAGCTGAACCACGTTTCGCCACGCGCCTGACCGAAAGCCACGCACCGTTTCCTTAGCACGGGGACACACGCCGCCGGACGTCCGATTCCCAACCAGTAAGGTAGTTGAGTGACTTTACCGCTGCACATTCCCCACACCCACGGGGCCACGCCCTCCGCCCTCCGGCTCTTCACGTCCGAGTCGGTCACTGAAGGCCACCCGGACAAGATCTGCGACCAGATCAGTGACGCCATCCTGGATGCACTGCTCGCCGCGGATCCCGAGTCCCGCGTCGCCGTGGAGACCATGGCCACCACCGGCCTGGTCCATGTTGCCGGTGAGGTCACTACCGACGCCTACGTCGAAATCCCGCAGATCGTCCGGGAAACCATCCTGGGCATCGGCTACGATTCCTCGGCCAACGGCTTTGACGGTGCCCGCTGCGGCGTGTCCGTCTCCATCGGACAGCAGTCCAACGACATCGCCGGGGGTGTCTTCAACTCCCTCGAAGCCCGCGAAGGCCGCCAGGAGGACGACTACGACCTCCAGGGCGCCGGCGACCAGGGCCTGATGTTCGGGTACGCGAGCGACGAAACCCCGTCCTACATGCCGGTGCCGATCTGGATCGCGCACCGCCTGTCCGAACGCCTCACCGAGGTACGCAAGTCCGGCGAACTGTCCTATCTCCGCCCCGACGGCAAGACCCAGGTCACCATCGGCTACGACAAGGACGTCCCGGTCTCCGTCGAAACCGTCGTCATCTCCAGCCAGCACGCCGCAGGCACCAGCCTGGACCGGCTGCGCGCGGACCTCGCCGCCTTTGTCATTGAGCCCGTCTTGGCTGCAGCCAACCTGGACATTTCCCGGGCTGCCAACATCCTGAACCCGGCCGGTGAGTTTGTCATCGGCGGGCCCGTCGGTGACGCCGGCCTGACCGGACGCAAGATCATTGTGGACACCTACGGCGGCATGGCCCGCCACGGCGGCGGCGCCTTCTCGGGCAAGGACCCCTCCAAGGTGGACCGTTCCGCTGCCTACGCCATGCGCTGGGTTGCCAAGAACGTCGTGGCGGCCGGACTGGCAAAGCGCGCCGAGATCCAGATTGCCTACGCCATCGGCCAGGCCCGCCCCGTGGGCACGTACGTCGAGACCTTCGGCACCGAGACGGTGGACCCGGCCAGGATCAGCGCCGCCATCGCGGAGATCTTCGACCTCCGCCCGCGTGCCATCATCGATGCCCTGGACCTCAAGCGTCCCATCTACGCGAAGACCGCCGCGCACGGACACTTCGGCCGTGACGATCCCGACTTCACCTGGGAGCGCCTGGACCGGGTGGAGGACCTGAAGGCCTTCTTCAACGCGTAGGCCAGTCCGCCATGGCCTCTGATGAGTCTGTCCCTCCCGGCGCCGTCCAGTTGTCGCTGCTGCAGGGCTTCCCGGCGAAGGCCAGGCCGTCCGGGCCCCCGCTGGCCGCGCACCTTCCGGTGGCCAGGGTCCTCGTGGAGACGCCGCTGCCGCATCTGGACCGGCCTTTCGACTACAGCGTGCCGGCCGAACTGGACGGGGCCGCACAGGCCGGCGTCCGGGTAAAGGTCAGCTTCAACGGCCAGGACCTGTCCGGGTTCATCATTGAACGGACTGAAGAATCCGACGCCGGCCACACCCTGGTGCCCCTGCAGAAGGTGGTCTCTCCCGTCGTCGTCCTGACGCCGGCTGTCCGGGATCTGGTGTCCGCCGTCGCGGCCCGGTATGCGGGCACGGTCAGTGACGTCCTTCGCGTCGCGGTGCCTCCGCGCATGGCGAGGCTCGAGAAGGACTTCCTCTCGTTGCCGTCAGCAGAGCCGGCGTCACCGGACCTGCCGACCGATGCCGGGGCTTTGACCGGCCAGGACGTCCCTGCCGGGATAGAAGCAGACTGGGCCAGTTACCGCAACGGCCCGGCATTTGTCCGCCACCTGAGGGACGGCGGATCCCCACGGGCGGTCTTCAACCCGATTCAGGGATTCGGCCCGGCAGCTTGGCCGCAACTGATTGCAACGGCCGTGGCAGCAGTCCGTGCCTCCGGCCGCGGCGCCGTGGTGGTGGTGCCGGACTACCGGGACCTGGACCAGCTGGAAAAGGCGCTCCTGGCGGTGCTGCCCGCCGACGATATCGCCCGCCTGACATCCGACGACGGGCCCACCCCCCGCTACCGGAACTTCCTGCGCCTCCTTGCCGGGTCCGCGCGCGTAGCCATCGGCACGCGCTCAGCAGCGTTTGCCCCGGTCCGGGATCTGGGCCTTGTTGCCTGCTGGGACGACGGCGATGACCTCCACATCGAACAGCGCGCCCCGTACGCCCATGCCCGCGACGTGCTGCTGCTGCGCGCGGACCTGGAAGGCACAGCCTGCCTCATGGCCGGTCATTCCAGGAGCACGGAACTCCAGCGGCTGGTGGAGGCCGGCTGGGCCATGCCCGTTGAGGCCGATCGGGCGTTCGCACGGCGGACCGTGCCCCGGGTGCTGAACACGGCGGACAGCTTCGAACAGGAACGCGACCCCCTGGCCCTGGTTGCGCGGCTTCCCGGTGCCGCGTGGCGGGCTGCCAAGGACGGGCTGGAACGTGGGCCCGTCCTTGTGCAGGTGGCCCGCGCCGGCTACGCGCCGTCGCTCGTCTGTGAGACGTGCCGCGCACCCGCCCGCTGCCAGGCCTGCCAGGGTCCCCTTGCCCTGGCCGGAGCCACCGGCAGTTCTGCGGTCCCGCAATGCCGCTGGTGTTCCACGCCGGCGCCGGAGTGGCAGTGTGCCCATTGCGCGGGGCACAAGCTCCGTAAGGGCGCCACGGGCGTCCTGCGCACAGCCGAAGAGCTGGGCAGGGCATTTCCCGGAAAAACCGTCATTACGTCCTCGGGCGGCAACATCAAGGCCGGCGTTGGCAGCGCCAAGGCCTTGGTGGTGGCCACCGTCGGGGCCGAGCCCGTGGCGGAAGGCGGTTACGCAGCGGCGCTGCTCCTCGACGGCGACTCCCTGCTCCGCCGGGAGAACCTCCGCGCCGGGGAAGACACGGTCCGCCGCTGGTTCAACGCCGCGGCTTTGGTGCGCCCGGCGTCCGACGGCGGATTGGTGGTAATCACCGCGACGGAAAGTGTTGCTGTTGGCGCGTTGCTGCGGTGGGACCCGGCCGGGTACGCCCGGCGCGAGCTGGAACTCCGGATGGAACTCCAGCTGCCGCCGGCGGTCAGGATTGCCTCGGTCACCGGCCCCCGGGCCGCCGTCGTACATTTTTCCGGGACCGTGGAGAAGGAGCTGGCTGCCGCCGGCGTGACGCTGCGGACCGCGGGACCGGCGCCGCTGGCCCTCACCGGTCCAGCGGCCGTCGGGGGAGCAGGGAGTGCCGGAGGTGCCGCGGGGGCCGGGGAGGACGCCCGGACCCTGCTGTTCTTCGCATACGGGCAGGCAGCCACTGTCACCCGGGTGTTACGTGCAACAAAGGCTGCGGCCGCCGCCAAGAGGACCACGGAACCGGTCCAGGTCAGGCTGGACGGCGTGGACGTCCTCTAGGGCTTCCTTTGGCGGCACCAGTCAGCGGCTGCGCCGCGCCATGATGTCGTGGGCCACGTCCACCAGCTGCTGCGCGGATTCGTCCCAGCTGAACTCCTGCGCACGTGCCACGGAACGGCGGGACACCTGCCGCCAGTGGGCGTCGTCCCGCAGTTTCTGCACGGCCGCGGCGAACTCTGCCGGGGATGCGGGATCAACGTAGGTTGCCGCGTCGCCGCCCACCTCGCGGAAAATCGGGATGTCGCTGGCGATGACCGGCGTGCCGAGGGCCATGGCCTCCACCAGGGGAAGACCGTAGCCTTCGGCGCGGGAGAGGCTCACCAGTGCGGTGGCGCGCTTGAGCAGGACGGCATATTCGTCATCGGTGACCCCGTTGTGGAAGACCACCGTGGCACCCGGCGGCACCATGATCTCCAGCTCGGCCTGGCGCTCGGCGGTGATCCTGCTCAGCAGGTGCAGGGTGAAATCAGGCAGCTCGGACATGCCGGCCACCATTGTTTCAACATTTTTGTAGGGCATAAACGAGCCCATGTACACCAGCGAATGGTCCGCCCCGGTGGCAGGGTCGCGCGGTTCCTGCGCGGGCTGCGGGGCGTTGCTGATGATCCGCACCGGCCTTTTGGTGAGCCGGTACTTGGCCATCAGCGCTTCCGTGGACCGGCTGATGGTGGCCACAGTGTCCGCCCGGTTGAGGAGGACGCGCTGCGGCCAGAACGCTTTGTGGTAGAGCCGCCAGAGCACGCGGACGGGTGCCGGCAGGAATCCCGGGGGAGCGGGGTGCTCGTAGTAGATGAGGTCGTGCAGGGTCAGGACCAGGCCGTACTTGCGCCCCCAACTGCCCATGGTCTGCATGGGGCACACCACAACGTCTGCCCCCAGCGGGTTGATCCTGCGGGCCACGAACAGCTCCAGCGGGGACAGCGGACTGTTTATCAACGTGTACGGAACATCCGGGAGCAGCGCCAGTTGGCGCGTGTCGCTGATAAGCATGGAAACCTCGGCCACCTTTGCCGTGGCGGCGATGAGGCTGGCTCCGTAACGGCTGATGCCGTCGTGATGATCGGTCCGGGTGAATCGTGCATCGATGACAATCTTCACGCGGGGTGGTCCTTAAGGAAGCTGCGGATGAAGCCGGCGGCGGGGCCGGGCGTTTCGTAGTGGATCAGGTGGCCGACGCCGGGAATGACTTTGAGGACGCCGTCGGGGAGGAGCGCGGCGAGACGGTGCTGGTCCGGCAGAGTGGCAATCTCGTCTTTTTCGCCGGCGACCAGGAGCACCGGCAGGCTCAGCTTCCCGGCAACCTCGGCCACATGGCCGCTGACCGAGGCCGTGAACGATTCGAGGAGGCTTTCCCGGTTCGCGAAAGCGCTGAAGTAGGCATGGTGCTGGCCGTGGATGAAGCGGCGCAGGTCCTTGTTGCCGGTCTTGGCCATGGCCTCGCTCATGACCCTGACGATCAGCGGACTGCGCAGCAGTGCCAGTCCCAGCGGGCGGGGGAGACGGGCCGCCAGCCGGTAGTAGAGGACGGCCAGCTTGGTCATGATGCCCTTGGGGCCTTCCAGGGCAGGCATGGCGATGGGGTTGATCAGGATCAGCGGTGTGACGGTACCCGGGTGGGTGGCGACAAAATGGGCGGCGACGATCGAGCCGAAGGAGTGCCCCAACAGCACGGTGTCCGGGCCGAGGCCGAGCGCCGCCATAAAGTCGGTGACAAAGGTGCCGTACTGCTCCACCGAATGTTTCCCGGACACGAACGCGGCGGAGCTGCCGAACCCCGGCAGGTCCGGCATGATGATGCGCATTTCCGGCAACTGGTCTGCAACCCGGAGCAGGCCGTGGTGATCGCCGCGGAAACCATGGATGACCAGGATGGTGCGGGTGTCCGGTGTGGCCTGGATCGGTTCGTAAGTCCAGTACGCCACGGTGCTGCCGTTAATCACGATGTCGGCGGCCTGGGTGCGGGCGGCCAGCCCGGCGCTGAAGAAGGAGGGCACAGGGGATGGCTGATGATCGGCGGTTTTCATGACCCTCGGTCCTAGTTGACGTTGTCGGGGTGGGACCCGGTGCGCTGACCGCGGTCAAGCTCGGCAAGGGCTGCCATGTCGCGGTCTGACAGGTCAAAGCCGAAGACGTCCAGGTTTTCCCGGATCCGGGCCTCGGAGCTTGCCTTGGGGATGGCGATGTTTCCCAGCTGGACATGCCACCGGAGGATGATCTGGGCAGGAGTCCGGCCATGTTCGGCGGCCAGGGCAAGCACCACGGGATCCGCCAGCACGTGCCCGCGCCCCAGGGGGCTCCAGGCTTCCGTCCGGATGCCCAGGGCGTGGTGCTTGTCCCTCAGCTCCGCCTGCTGGAGCCACGGGTGCAGTTCAATCTGGTTCACGGCGGGCACCACTTCGGCGCTCTCGAGCAGCCGGTCCAGGTGCGTGGGCTGGAAGTTGCAGACGCCGATGGCCCGGACTTTGCCTTCGCGGTACAACGTTTCGAGGGCGCGGTATGTGTCGGTGAACAGATCCCGCTTGGCGCAGGGCCAGTGGATCAGGTACATGTCCACGTAGTCCAGGCCGAGGTTGACCATGGAGGTATCGAAGGCACGGAGGGTTGAGTCGTACCCCTGGTCATCGTTCCAGACCTTCGTGGTGATGAATACGTCCTCGCGCCGCAGGCCGGGCGAGGATTCCCCGGAGCCGCCGCTTCTGCCTTCGGAATCCATGGCGGGGCCGAGCCCCCGCGCCACGCCGGTTTCGTTGCCGTACATCGCTGCCGTGTCAAAGTGGCGGTATCCGGTGCCGAGGGCCGTGGCCACCAGGCCGGATGTTTCCGCTGCCGGAACTTTGTACAGCCCGAATCCCAACTGGTCAATCAGCACGCCGTTGTTGAGGCTGAGGCGGGGTGAGGTTTTCATAGCATTGACTTTACCCATTGGGCCGGGCGGCACCGCCAAAGCCCACCAGGCGGCGCGCGGTGGCTTCATCCAAGATCAGGTCGGTGGCGAGGCCGGCGGAGAGGGCACCGCGCAGACCGTTGATCTTCGATGCCCCGGAGACCACGCAGATTCGACGCCGGACCTGGCGCAGCTGGGAGAGCGCCGGACCGGTGGAGCGTTCGTTCAGGACGATGCCGTCAGAGGATCCGTCACGCCGGAAAAACACCGTGGCGACGTCACCCACCACATCTGAATGGGCCAGCACCTTGAGGTCGCTTTCGTCCAGGTACCCACCCGCGTAGACGTGGCTGGGGTAGTCCGCGTCCACGGATCCGACGCCGAAGACTGCGATGCTCATCCTGGCCTGCAGGTTCAGGATCCGCTGCACGCTGCGCTCATTCCACATGGCGGTCTTGGTGGCGGCGTGGTCAAAGAACGCCGGAACGGGGAACTGTTCCACCCGGGCTCCGTAGGCGCTTCCGAAGCGGCGCATGATGTCACTGGCGTAGGTGATACCGGTGGTGTGCATGTTTCCGGCGCCGTTCAGCTGCACCACAACGGTGTCATGGGTGATCTTGCGGGTGAGGTGCCTGCTGACCGCGCTGAGCGTGGAACCCCACGCGATGCCAATGATCGCATTGGAATCCACCAGCGGGCCGATGGTGCGTGCAGCCTGCATGGCCACGCGGTCCAGTGTTTCCACCTCGTTCAAGGACTCCAGCACCGGAACAACGTGCACGTCCACGTTGTACTCGCGCCGGATCATGCTTTCGAGTTCGGGGCCCGTATCAAGGGGGTTGCGGATCTGGATCTGGACCAGTCCAGTGTCCCTGGCCGCCGACAGAAGCCTCGAAACAGTGGACCGGGATGTCCGCAATTCCCGGGCGATCGCGTCCATCGTCAGGTCCTGGAGGTAATACATCTGTGCAGCCCGAAGCGCATCTGAGTGCCGGGAGAGCGTCATTCGGACTCCATTCTGCACGTTTGTGCATAGTGCTTGACTCCATTTTCCATTACTCCAAACAATAGTTGAAGAACGACGGTGCATCCGGCGGATGCCCGCACGCCAATAAACCCAAGGAGCAGTGTTGGGACTCAAACATACATTCGGCCACAGCGGAGCCACGCCCGCCCACAGCACCGTGCCGCGCGTATCGGTGCAGGGTCTGCGGAATCGTCCGCACGCCAAGGTGTTGATCATCGGCGGTGGCATCAACGGCGTGGGAACCTTCCGGGACCTCGCCCTGCAGGGAGTGGACGTGGCCCTGGTGGAGCGTGGCGATTACTGCCAGGGTGCCAGCGGCGCGTCCTCCCATATGATTCACGGCGGCATCCGTTACCTGGAAAACGGGGAATTCCGCCTCGTCCGCGAATCCGTGGTGGAACGCAACCGCCTCCTGCGGATCGCGCCGCATTATGTGAAGCCCCTCCAGACCACCATCCCGATCTTCAGCACTTTTTCCGGCGTCCTGTCCGCACCGTTGCGGTTCCTCACGCACAAGCAGCAGGGCAAGCCCAAAGAGCGCGGCGCCTTCCTGATCAAACTGGGCCTGAGTATGTACGACTCGTTCTCCCGGGACGGCGGCTCCGTGCAGCGCCACCAGTTCCGCGGACGCAAGCGTGCCCTCGCCGAGCTGCCGCAGCTGCATCCCGGCATCAAATACGCAGCCACCTATTTCGACGCCTCGGTCCACAACCCCGAGCGCCTTACGCTCGATGTGCTCCAGGACGGCGAAAAAGCGGGGCAAGGCAGCGGCGGACCGGAAAGCTCAACAGCACGGGCGAGCAACTACCTCGCACTCCATTCGCTCGGCGGGGCTGCCGCACAGTCCGGCACCACGGTCCAGCTCCGCGACGAACTGACTGGCGAGCTGTTTGATTTCACCGCGGACGTCATCGTCAACACCACCGGCGCCTGGGTGGACCTGACCAACGAAGCCATGGGGGCGGCGTCGGCCTTTATGGGCGGCACGAAGGGATCGCACATTGTGCTGGACCACCCGGTCCTGCTCGAGGCCTGCAAAGGCCGGGAGATCTTCTTTGAGCACACGGACGGCCGGATCGTCCTCATCTATCCCATGGGCGACCGGGTCCTGGTGGGAACCACTGACGTCCTTGCCGACATGACGCAGGACGCAGTGTGCACGGATGAGGAGATCGAGTACTTCTTCAACCTGATCGGCCACGTCTTCCCGGACATCACCGTGCAGCGTGACCAGATCGTCTACACGTTCTCCGGTGTCCGCCCGCTGCCACGCCACGACGCCACCCAGCCGGGGTTTGTCTCGCGCGACTACCGGATTGAACGGCGCACCCCGGCTGCCGGGGCACCCGGCGCAGGAACCGCCGTCGTACTCAGCCTGGTGGGCGGTAAGTGGACCACTTTCCGGGCTCTGGCCGAGCACATGGCAAATGATGTGCTTGCCGAGCTGAGGATGGAACGGAAGGTCTCGACGGCGAAACTCGCCATCGGAGGCGGCGCCGGCTTCCCCGAGGATGACGCCGGAGTCCAGAAATGGATCAAGGCTCATATGGGTGCCGGCCGGGACGCGGACCGCTCCGCCGTCCTGCTGACCCGCTACGGCACGAGGGCTGACGACGTGATCCGCTACCTTGATGCCGGCCCGGACAGGTTGCTCCGTTCCACCCGTGAACTCAGCGTCCGTGAGCTGGAGTTTATGGCCCGGAACGAGCAGATCGGGCACCTCATCGATGTCCTGATCAGGCGTACGTCGCTCGCCTTCCGTGGACTTGTCACCGGAGAACTTCTTGTCGAGGTTGCGGACGTCCTGTCCGCCCCGCTGGGCTGGGATGCCACAGCCAAGACCGACGAGATCAAGCATGCGCGGGAAGTACTGGAGCGATTCCACCGCGTACAGATCCACAGCCTGGTCGCCTAGGCAGACCAGGCTGCAGCCGGGGCGTCAAAGCGCTCCGGTTCAACGGTCCTTCAACCCGCGAAGGACCGCACAATAGAAAATAGAGGAGTCAATGATGTCTCTTGGAATTGTTTTTCTTTCCGAAGTCTTCGGAACGGCGATGCTCACCCTGCTGGGTTGCGGCGTCGTGGCCAACGTTGCCCTGAAGGGCACAAAAGGCAACAGCGGCGGGTTCCTGATGGTGACCTGGGGGTGGGGGATCGCCGTCTTCGCGGGTGTTTTCGTTGCCGCCAAATCCGGCGCCCACCTCAATCCGGCCGTCACGCTGGGCCTACTGGTTAAGGGCGGCAAGGAGTATGCTCCGGACGTCCCGGTGGATGTCGCGTCCACGTTCACCTACTTCGGTGGCGAACTGCTCGGCGCCTTCCTGGGTGCTGTCCTTTGCTGGGTCGCATACAAGCAGCACTTCGATGCCGAACCCGTGGAAGCCAACAAGCTGGCGACGTTTTCCACCGGTCCGGCCATCCGCTCCACGCCCTGGAACCTGATCACGGAGATCATCGGCACGTTTGTCCTTGTATTCGTTATCCTGACGTTCGGCGGGACGCCCTCGGGCCTGGGGCCGCTGGCGGTGGCACTGCTCGTGGTGGGCATCGGCGTATCCCTGGGTGGACCCACGGGTTATGCCATTAATCCGGCCCGCGACCTCGGGCCCCGCATCGCCCACGCCATCCTGCCCATCAAGGGCAAGGGTTCCAGTGACTGGGCCTACTCCTGGATCCCCGTCGTAGGGCCATTGGTCGGCGGTAGCCTTGCCGGCCTGGTGGCGTTCTGGGTTCCCGCGATCATGCCTGCCGTCGCCGGCTAGTAACCATTTTCAAACACACACAAAAATACAGACAAGGACGTCACCATGAACCAATACGTCATCGCCATTGACCAGGGCACCACCAGCTCCCGCGCCATCATCTTTGACCACAGCGGCAACATCGTTTCCTCGGGCCAGATGGAGCACGAGCAGATCTTCCCGCAGGCGGGCTGGGTGGAGCACAACCCTGCTGAGATCTGGAACAACACCCGCGAAGTGATCGCGTCCGCCCTCTCCAAGGCGAACCTGACCCGGCACGATATTGCCGCCGTCGGAATTACCAACCAGCGCGAGACAGCGGTTGTCTGGGACAAGACCACCGGCGAGGCCGTCTATAACGCGATTGTCTGGCAGGACACACGGACCCAGGACATCGTGGATGAGCTGGCCAAGGACGGCGGCCCGGAGCGGTTCAAGCAGAAGGTGGGGCTGCCGCTGGCCACGTATTTCTCAGGGACAAAGATCAAGTGGATCCTGGACAACGTTGACGGCGCCCGGGCCAAAGCGGAAGCCGGCGACCTCGTCTTCGGCAACACCGACGCCTGGGTCCTCTGGAACCTGACGGGCGGGGTGGACGGCGGCGTGCACGTCACGGACGTCACCAACGCCTCCCGCACGTTGTTCATGGACCTGGAGACCCTGACCTGGGACGAGGAGATCCTGGGCATCTTCGGAGTGCCGCTGAGCATGATGCCGGCCATCAAGTCCTCCTCGGAGGTCTACGGCACCGTGCACACCTCTCAGCTGCTGCGCGAAGTTCCGGTTTCAGGCATCCTGGGTGACCAGCAGGCCGCCACGTTCGGGCAGGCGGCGTTCGAGGCTGGTGAAGCCAAGAACACGTACGGCACCGGCTGCTTCCTGATCTTCAATACCGGCGAGGAGATTGTTCACTCGAAGAACGGTCTGCTCACCACGGTCGGGTACAAGCTCGGCGATGCCCCAACGCACTATGCGCTGGAAGGCTCCATCGCGGTCACCGGTTCCCTGATTCAGTGGCTCCGGGACAATTTGGGCATGATCAGCAGCGCGCCGGAGGTGGAAACGCTGGCGGCGGCCGTTGAGGACAACGGCGGCGTCTACATCGTTCCGGCCTTCTCGGGGCTCTTCGCCCCGTACTGGCGTTCGGATGCCCGCGGCGCCATCGTGGGCCTGACCCGGTTCGTCAACAAGAACCACATCGCCCGGGCGGCGCTGGAGGCCACAGCCTTCCAGACCCGCGAGGTGCTGGACGCGGTCAACGCGGATTCCGGCGTTCCGCTCACTGAACTGAAGGTCGACGGCGGCATGGTTGCCAACGACGCGCTGATGCAGTTCCAGGCGGACATCCTGGGCGTTCCGGTGATCCGGCCGAAGGTAGTGGAAACCACCGCACTGGGCGCCGCCTACGCAGCCGGCCTCGCCGTCGGCTTCTGGAAGGACCTCGGCGAACTCTCGTCCAACTGGTCCGAGGACAAGAGGTGGGAACCGAAACTGGACCAGGCCGAGCAGGACCGGCAGCTGCGCCTGTGGAGGAAGGCCGTGACGAAGTCCATGGATTGGGTCGACGAGGACGTCCGCTAGGCACTCCGAACCGTCTCCGGACAGCAACGAACAGGGAGGGCGGCCCGAGGAGTGCCGCCCTCCCTGGTCTTGTGCGGGTCAGGACCCCCGGTCACCAACCCTCGCCAGCACGGTGGTCAGGGTCCGTCGAGTTCAGCCGGCGGTGTCTTCGCATAGACGCTTCTGCTGACTGAGTATGCCCGCTCATCCAGTTCCAGCGCTTGGGTGTTGACGGCCGCGAACTGCGCGGCGCCCAGCTTCTTCCCTTTCACGAGGTCCATGAATTCCTGGTCGGGACCGCCGACGGCGGTGACTTTCACTAGCCCTGTTCCGGATGAGTAGAACTTCCGCTGGTGGCCTGCCTCAGGCGGTTCCAGCGGGTTGTATTCATCGATCACCAGTACATCGTCGTAGCAGCCAGTCGGGACGCAAACGCGCTGGTGCTTCTTGAAAACTGTCCCGCAGTCAAGGAAGTCAACCTTGGGTGCATAGGCCTGGACATAGTCCGGCGTGCCGGTCCGGGGCCTGGCCTGCATGGCGATGCCGGCCTGGGCCTTGGCAAGCCCGCTGATGAAAGTGCTGGGCGCACCAGCGAACTCGCCGTTTTCGTATTCCTCCGGATATTCGCCGAATAGCCAGACCGTTCCCTTTCCAGTCTGCGCAAAGAAGGCCAGTTCGGATTCCACCAGTTCGCCGTCCGAGTAGTCGCGGTCCCACAGGACACGGGTCTTGACGCCGTCAATTACCTTGGTCAGCCCGGTGACTGTATGGACGACAGTGCGTGTGCTGGTCCCTTCGGCAGAGGTCACGGTCCCCGTCGTCGTGTACTGCATGCCAGGCTTGAGCGGGAACCATTTGTTATCGATCCGCGGGGAAGCCTGGAAATCCGAACGGTCAAAGTTGATCGCGGAGCCGGGCCCGCAGAGTTCCGGGGCCGGCGGCGCGGCACCCGCTGTGGGTGCCGACACCACTGTCAGCGATCCGAAGGCCAGCAGCAATGCGGACCCGTATGCCGTGAACCGATGTGCTCGAAAAGCCATCTCACGTGCCTTTCATACTCGTGGGGATCTGCTAGACCGCAGGCGCGGGTTCCAGCTCGTGTGCCCCGTGCCGGCGGCCGCGGACGCCTTTGGCGAAACGCAGGTACAGCGACGGGACGATGAACAGGTTGACCATCGTCGACGTGACCAGCCCGCCTAGGATCACCACCGCCATGGGATGTTCGATCTCGTGGCCCGGGATGTTACCCATTACCACGAGCGGAACCAAGGCCAGGGCAGTGGCCAGCGTGGTCATAAGGATCGGCGACAACCGCTCTGCAGCCCCCCGAAGCACCAGCGCGGGTCCGAAGGCCATGCCCTCGACCTGCTCCAGATGCTGGCAGTGGTTGATGAGCAGGATGCCATTGCGTGCCGCGAGCCCCATGAGCGTCAGGAAGCCAACCAGCGAACCGAGGGACAGGATTCCGCCGCTGAGGTGTGCGGCGATCACTCCGCCCACGAGAGCCACCGGCAGGGTCAGGATGGCCAGGGTGGCCAGCCGCCAACTCTTGAAAGCAGCCTGCAGTAGAAGGAAGACGACGATGACCGCGCCAATGGAGTAGAGCAGCAGACGTTGGGATGCGGCCTGGCGTTCGGCGTATTCGCCGAGGACAACCGCGCTGTAGCCCACCGGGAACTGAACAGATTCCATATCGGAATTGAGCTTCTCCACGACCTTCGCCAGATCACCTTCCTTGACGTTGGCACTGACGTCGATGCGCCTGGATCCCTCCGAACGCTCAATGACGTTGGGCGTGGGCTTGACCGAAATCGTGGCGACATCAGCCATCCGGATCTTGACCCCGCTCGGCGTATCGAGGGGAAGGTTCTCAATGTTCGTGACACTCGTCCGGGCCTCCGGCGGGCTCCACACCTGGACGTCGTAGGCCTTCCCGTCCCGGTAAATGTCGCCTACCTCTTCACCGGCAACGAAGGTCGCCGCGGCACGCCGCACATCGCCCGGCTTCAGCCCGTAGCGGTTCGCCGCTTCCAGGTTCACTTCCACATCGATCTGCGGAATGTTGGCCTGGAGGGCAACCTTCGCGCCGATGGCTCCGTCAATGCCGCCCAGAATGGTTTTGATCTTGTCAGCCTCCTGGCGCAGCGTCGCAAGGTCGTCGCCGTACACACGGACGACGACGGCGTAGCCGGTTCCGGTGAGTACCTCGCGAATGCGTTCCTTGAGGTACGTCTGCACGTCCCGTTGGATTCCGGGATAGCCGTCCACGACCGCCGCCACTGCTGCCAGGGTTTGGTCATAATCCACCCCGGGGTCGACGCTGATCCAGTTCTCACCGAAGTAGACGCCCACCACCTCATCGGCATTGAATGCCTGTCCGGTGTGGGCCCCACAGTTGTTCACGCCGGGGATCGTCATGAGTTCCCTGCAGGCCAGCTCACTGACGCGGACTTCCTCGGCGTTTGACGTGCCCGGCTGCGTGAGCCAGTGCATCAGGAAATCACGCTCCTTGAATTCCGGGAGCAACGATTGGCCCAGCAGCGGCGCCGCCACAATGCCGACCATCCCGACGGCGGCCAGTGTCAGGTAGCCGGGGACAGGACGGCGGACAATGGGCCGGAGCGCGTTGGCGTACCAGCGCTTCAGGACCCTGACCACGGGCGGATCCCGGTCCTCCAGTTTGGCATTTCGCAGGACGATGTACGCCATTGCCGGCGTGACGGTCAGCGCCACGACCATGGACGCGATCACCGCGAGCGTGTAGGAGGTGGCCAGCGGCCGGAAAAACGCCCCTGTCAGCCCGTCCAGGAAGAAGATCGGAACCGTGGCGGCGACGATGATCAGCGTGGCGTACACAATCGGTCCGCGGACCTCAAGCGAGGCGTTGACCACCACCCTGGCGGTGCTTCCGGTGGCGCCACTGGCCCGGTGGTGCCGGAGCCGTCTGACGATGTTCTCGACGTCGATGATGGCATCGTCCACCACCACCCCGACGGCAATCACCAACCCCGCAAGCACCATGGTATTGATCGTGCCGCCGGTCCAATACAACACGAGGGCCGCCGCCACCAGTGACAACGGGATGGCCAGGACGCTGACCAATGCCGTCCGCCACTGGAAGAGGAAGACACTCAATACCAGGATGACCAGCAGGCATCCGAGCAGCAGGGCTACGCCCAGGTTGTCGAGGGATTCCTCAATGAAGGTTGCAGGCCGGAAGATGGCCGTGTCCACAGCGATTCCGGTCAGGCCGGGCTCGAGTTGTTTCATGGCCTCTTCCACCCCCTTTGTCACTTCGAGGGTGTTGCCCCAAGGCAGTTTTTCCACGATCAGCATCAGACCCGGTCCGCCGTTAATGACGGCGTCACCGATCAGCTGCTGGTGGTCCTCCACCACATTGGCCACGTCGCCCAGCTGGAGCGGGGGCTGCCCCTCACGATCCTCCAGTGCCACCTTCGCGAGGTCCGCAGGTGTGGTGATGGGTTGGACGTGCCTGACCCCAATTGTCTGGCTGGGTGTGTCCAGGGAACCTCCGGTGCCGATCACGGCACCGGTGGAATACTGGAGCAGGCCGGCGTCGAGGGCATTGGCGGTGGTGCTCATGACGGTTTCCAGGCTGACCTTGTTTGCGGCCAGCTTGGCCGGGTCAGCCTGGACTTGAAGCATCTGGAGACGTTCGCCCCAGATTGCCACGTTTGCCACGCCGGGAACGCGGAGCAGATGGGCCCTGATGTTCCAGTAGGAAATCATTGACATCTCGATCAGGGACCGGGTGTCCGAGGACAGCCCGATCTTCATGACCCGGCTGGTGGAGGACAGGGGCTGCAGCATGATCGGCGGCGCCGCCCAGGTGGGCAGCGTCGGAATGACCGTCGCCATCCGCTCGGACACCAACTGTCGGGCAGTGAGCAGATCCGTGCCGTTCTCAAATTCCATCACAATCGAGGACAGCTGCGGTACCGACTTGGACCGCATGTGGTGGAGGCCGTCGATGCCGTTGAAGGCTTCTTCCATGGGAACCGAAACGAGTTCTTCCACCTCAGCGGCGGTAAGTCCCAGGCAGGCTGTCTGGACCTCCACTTTCGGCGGCGCGAATTCAGGGAACACGTCCACCGAGGCACTGCTGAGCTGGGCGCCGCCTACCATCAGCAGCGCCGCCGCCATCGCGATGATGATCGATCTGAACCTTAGGCTTGCCGCGACTATCCGGCGCATGTCATTTGCCCGTAACGAACTCTGCGCCGAACAACTCAGCCGCGGCTACTGTTACCACAGGCGTTCCAACAGCTGGGCCGACACTGGCTGTGACCGCGCCCGCTTCGATTTTGGTCACCGTGACGGGCTGGCGCTCGTACACCCGTGGCTCGGGGTTGATGTAGACCCAGGTCTTCCCCTCCGCGTCGTACAGCAGCGCTGCGTATGGGAACAGGACGCCTGCGTCCCCCGGACCCGGCTTGACCGTGTCGGTGAGCAGCTCCAGCCGTTCAATGGCCCGCTCGCTCAGGGTGATGCGTGCTATGCCGGTGGTGGCATTCTTTTCCACCTTGGCAGCCGCTTCAGATGCGGTTTCTGCCATGGCTGAGGGTTGAGCACAGGCGGGCAGTGAAAACAGCAGTGCTGCGCAGGCAGCGGCCGCCACTGGCAGGCGCCGCAGGGTCCATTTGCTGGTCATGATACTTCCACCTTTTCCGGCATAACAGGGGTGACTGGAACTTCCGATTCGTAGACCTCTGACCACTCTTCCGGCTCGGTGCGGGGACCGAACCAGAGTGTGAGCAGCGGGAGCACAAAGATCCCCACGAGCGTTGTGGTCACGAGCCCGCCGGCTAGGATCAGCAGCATGGGCACGATCAGGGTCTGGCCTACCGCGCCGCCGAGGATGGCGGGCGGTATCAGCACGAGGAACGTAATGAGGGCGGATTTCAGGATCGGCGATATCCGGTCCCGGGCCGCCGTCATGACCAGGTCAGTGCGTGACATCTGTTCGGACTCCCGCCAGAGTTCGTCAACACGCGCGGACAGGAGCGCCGCATTACGTGCAGCGATGGCCACCACGGCCGCAAACGCCGTCAGCGACAGCCAGGACAGGGACTCCGCCCCGATCCATGCGGCGACCGCTGCTCCCGCCATCGCGGCGGGAAGCGTCAGGAAGACGGCGAGGGCAAGCTTCCAGCTCCGCAGTGCAGTCTGAAGCAGAAGCAGCACAGCCAGGATGGCCGCCATTCCGAGTCCATGAACCAGGGTGTCTGCGGCCTGCAGCTGGCTGTATTTCGTGGGGATCTCGGCGTGGTGTTCGAGCGGGAACTGGATTTGTTGGATGGCCGCCTCGATGTCCCGCTGGATATCTGCCAGCGGGCGTCCGCTGACGTCAGCCACGACGTCGATCCGCCGCGAGGTGGCATCGTGCTGGATAACAACTTCGCTGGGGACCATGCGAACGTCGGCGACCTGGCCCAGTTGGACGTGGCCGCCATTAGGAGCGTCAAGGAGCAGCTCACGGATGCTGGTCAGGTCATCCCGGACGCCAACCGCGCCGCGAACAACCACTTCGAACACCTTCTGCTCCTCAAAGAGGTTCCCGACGACGATGCCCTGCATCAGTGTCGCAGCGGCGCGCCTCGCGTCACCGGGCTTGATGCCGAACTTTTGGGCAGCCTCGAGATTGACCTGGACCTCTACGATCGCGGTCATGGCGGCAGCGTCGATGGTCGGGTTGTTAACACCGTCAATCTTCTGGAGGGCCTGGCGGACCTCTTCTGCCTTTTCACGGAGCACCGGCATTTCCGTTCCGTAGACGCGGACCGCGAATCCCGGCTCCAGGCTGGAGCGCATGTCGCCGACGGTCTGTTGGGAGTAGTTCAGCACGTTGTGCGCGATGCCCGGGTAGCCCTGGACCACGTCCCGTACCGCCCGCTCCGTTTCGCCGAAGTTGGCGTCCCGTGCGATCGACACCCACAGCTCAGCAGAGCTGTTGCCAACCACCTGATCCGCAGAGATGGCGCGTCCCACGTGACCGCCGACGCCCGAAACCCCCGGGAGGGCCCTGAGTTCATCGGAGGCCAGGGCAGCGATCCGCCGGACTTCGTCATTGGACGTCCCGGCCATGGTGTCCCACTGCACCAACAGGGTCCGGTCGGGCATGGTGGGAACGAGCGGCCGGTTTCCTGCCAGTTGCGAGCCGGCAGCGACGCCAAGGATCCCCACGACCACGATGGCCACAATCGCCAGGGGCTTCCGGGAGTTGACCCCGCCCAGTGCGCGGTCGTAGTACGCCTTTCCCCGTCCGACGGCGGGAAGTTCCCGGTCGGTCGCGGTCTTGGACGGGAGGAGGAAATACGCCAGTACCGGTGTGACGGACAAGCCTACGATCAGGGCGGCGGCCAGCGTCAGCGCCAACGACCAGAAAAGCGGCGAAAGAAACGAGCCGCCTACTCCAGTCACGAAGAGGGTCGGAACGAGGACGACCACCATCATCAGCGATGCGTGGAACAGCGGCGTGCGGACCCCGCGGACGATGTAGCTGCTGCGCGACCTCGGGGTAGCCTCGGCGTCCGTCGCCTCGCGGACGGCGCGCTGTCGTCGGTGGGCCTGAACGTCTTCCACGATGTCGCCCACGATCACGGACGTGCCGAGCAGAACTCCTATCAGGACGGTGATGTTAAGTGTTGCGTTTTGGGCGAACAGCACCACCGCCGCCGTCGTGACGGTAGTGGCGATGGCCACGAGTGCGATCACGGCGACCCGCCAGGACCGGAACAGCAGCCAAAACAGTGCTACCGCAATCAGCAGGCTGATCAGGAGCGCCAGGCCGAGGCTGTTGACGGAGTCCTGAACACCGGTCGCAGGCCTGAAGACAGAAGTATCGATCTGGACGCCCGTGAGGCCCGGCTCCATGTCCTTGAGGGCCGCCTCAACACGACGGGTGACCTCCAGGGCGCTGACGCCGGGGAACTTCTCGATCACCAGCATCAGGCCGGCGTCCGCCCCAACGGCGTCACCGATCAGCGGCTGGTGGTCTTCCTTGACCTGGGCAATGTCGCCCAGAAGCAACTGCGGGTCCGTGTCCTCCACGCTGACCTTGGCCAGGTCGGCCGGCGTGCGGATGGGAAGGACGTGCTGGATGCCAAGGCGCTGGTTGGGCGACTCCACGAAACCGCCGGTCCCGGGCGTCGAAGCCTCCAGGAAGCTCAACGGCGAAACCCAGACCGCGTTGCCTGTGGTCTTAATTAGCTGCTCAAGGGTAATGCCTTTGTCGCGCAGCTGCGTCGGAGTGACCTCAACCTGCAGCTGCTGTTCGCGCTGGCCCCAGATGGACACGTTCGCCACGCCCGGGATACCGATCAGCCGCGGCTTGATTTTCCATCTGGCCAGGACCGACATCTCAATGCCGGAGAGCTCCTTGGAGTTCATCCTGACCATCACCACGCGGCTGGTGGAGGACATGGGCTGCATGATCAGCGGCGGCGATGAGACGTTAGGCAGCGCGTGCGCCTGCGTCATCCGTTCCGCGACCAACTGGCGTGCGCGCAGGAGGTCCGTGCCGGGCTCGAAGACCAGTTCGATGGACGACAGCCCCGGGACGGATTTCGAGCGGATCTCGTCCAGCCAGGCCACGCCGTTGAGGAGGTCTGCTTCCATCGGTGCGGTAATAAGCTGCTCAACTTCAACCGCGGAGAGCCCTAGGGCCTCAGTCTGGATCTCTACCTGTGCTGGGGCGAACTCCGGCATGGTGTCCACGGCCATATGTGGAACGTTTACGATGCCAAAAGTAATAAGGCCCGCCGCGAGGGCGAGAACCAAGATTCGGAACTGCATGCTGAACCGGGTAACCCAGCCAAACACGACTAGTCCCTCGCTACTTCTTCGCAGAGGTGATGGACGGAATTTTCAGTCCATCACAACGTTGTGCGGGACATAAACGCCAAGAATACATGTCAGGCTCCTCGACCTGAGACCGTCTAGTTTCCCCACAGACTTGACAATACTGTGGACCGATTGCGCTGGGTTGGCAAGGGTAGAACCTACCCCCTTGAGCCACCCCGCTACAGGGTTCTCTTTGGCGAAGAGATCTGGGTTACCCAAAGGGCCCGGCGGCACTGTCCACTTCGACGGTGCCGGCACTGGCCACGCGCCCCTGCGCCCGGCCCGGACTGGCTTTCCCTTAACCTAGGCCTGCCCACCTGCAGTGGGTAGGCTAAAGTAGTCCTATGCGTGCGATCCTTCTGCTTAGCTAGCCGCCCGGTGTCCGGAAACAACCGGATTGCCGTGCGGCTGCCCCTCCATGGAGAGGGGCTTTTGTGTGTCCGGGCATGTTTCCGGGCCGGCAGCAGAGGGGATCAGACCGTTGTGGCAGCACCGATGCCACAACAGAACAGAAGAGGGCAGCAGTGAGCGTTCAGCCGGAGACAGAGACCGGAACAGCAGCAGTGGCGGCGGAAACACCCGAAGAGGGTGCCTACAGCTTCGCGGCGATGGAGGCCAAATGGCCGCAGGTGTGGGAAGACCTTAAGGTTTTCACGCCTGTGGATGATGGTTCCCGCGAACGCCGCTACGTGCTGGACATGTTCCCGTACCCCTCGGGTGACCTGCACATGGGCCACGCCGAGGCCTTTGCCATGGGTGATGTTGTGGCCCGCTACCTGCGGCAAAAGGGCTTCGACGTCCTGCACCCGATCGGCTGGGACTCCTTCGGGCTGCCGGCGGAAAACGCCGCCATCAAGCGCAACGCCCACCCGAGCGAGTGGACCTACGCCAACATCGACACCCAGGCGGCGTCCTTCAAGCGTTACGCGATCTCCGCGGACTGGTCCCGTCGGGTCCACACCTCGGACCCCGAGTACTACCGCTGGACCCAGTGGCTGTTCAAGCGCTTCTACGAGAAGGGCCTGGCGTACCGCAAGGACTCCCCGGTCAACTGGTGCCCCAAGGACCAGACCGTCCTGGCCAACGAACAGGTGGTCAACGGTGCCTGCGAACGCTGCGGCACCCCCGTCACCAAGAAGTCCCTGAACCAGTGGTACTTCAAGATCACCGAGTACGCTGACCGGCTGCTCGATGACATGGACGAGCTGCGCGGCCACTGGCCCGAGCGGGTTCTGGCGATGCAGAAGAACTGGATCGGCCGCTCCGAAGGTGCCCACGTCAACTTTGTGATCGAGGCCGTCGGCGGCAAGCCCGCCAAGGACGTCACCGTCTTCACCACCCGCCCGGACACGCTGTACGGCGCCACGTTCTTTGTTGTCGCAGCCGACGCGCCGATCGCCGTCGAACTCGTCACCGAGGAGCACGCCGCCGCCTTGGACGCCTACCGCGAACAGGTCAAGGCACTCACCGAGATCGAACGCCAGTCCACCGAACGCGAAAAGACCGGTGTCTTCACCGGCCGCTACGCCGTCAACCCGCTGAACGGCGAAAAACTTCCGGTCTGGGCCGCTGACTACGTCCTGGCCGACTACGGCACCGGCGCCATCATGGCCGTCCCGGCACACGACCAGCGCGACCTCGACTTCGCCAAGACGTTCGACCTGCCTGTCCGCGCCGTGCTGGATACCGGTGAAGAGGATCCCACTGTGTCCGGCAAGGCCACTTCGGGCGAGGGCACCCTGATCAACTCGGGCGTCCTCGATGGGCTGCCGAAGGCCGAAGCCATCCCGGCTGCCATCGACATCCTGGAACAGCAGGGCACCGGGGAGAAATTCGTCAACTTCCGCCTGCGCGACTGGCTGCTGAGCCGCCAGCGTTTCTGGGGCACGCCCATCCCAATCATCCACTGCCCTGCCTGCGGCGAGGTTCCGGTTCCCGACGAGCAGCTGCCTGTCAGGCTGCCGGCGGACCTGCGCGGCGAGGACCTGTCCCCGAAGGGTACGTCCCCCCTGGCCGCCGCCGAGGCCTGGGTCAACGTTGACTGCCCCAACTGCCACGGGCCGGCAAAGCGCGATACTGACACCATGGACACCTTCGTGGATTCGTCCTGGTACTTCCTGCGGTTTGTTTCCCCGCAGTACACCGAGGGGCCATTCGACCCGGCAAAGATCAACGAGTGGATGCCGGTCGGCCAGTACGTGGGCGGCGTGGAGCACGCCATCCTGCACCTGCTGTACGCCCGCTTCTTCACCAAGGTCATCCACGACCTCGGCATGATCGACGCCGACGAGCCCTTCAGCGCGCTCCTGAACCAGGGCCAGGTCCTCAACGGGGGCAAGGCCATGAGCAAGTCGCTGGGCAACGGCGTTGACCTCAGCGAGCAGCTGGACAAGTTCGGCGTGGACGCCGTGCGCCTGACCATGATCTTCGCCTCCCCGCCGGAGGACGACGTCGACTGGGCGGACGTTTCGCCGTCGGGCTCCGCAAAGTTCCTGGCCCGTGCCTGGCGCCTGGCGCAGGACGTCACCAGCGAGCCCGGTGCCGACGTTACCGCCGGTGGCCGCGCGTTGCGTTCCGTCACGCACCGCACCATCGCCGACGCCGCCGCGCTGTTGGACACCAACAAGTTCAACGTGGTGGTGGCCAAGCTGATGGAGCTGGTCAATGCGACCCGCAAGGCTATAGATGCCGGCGCCGGCGGGGCCGATCCCGCCGTCCGCGAGGCAGCGGAAGCCGTTGCCGTCATCCTGAGCCTCTTCGCGCCGTACACCGCGGAAGACATGTGGAACGTCCTGGGTCACCCCGCGTCCGTGGCGAACGCCGGCTGGCCGATGTACGACGAAGCGCTGCTGGTCCAGGAGACCGTCACCGCGGTGGTCCAGGTCCAGGGCAAGGTCCGTGACCGCCTTGAAGTCTCGCCCGGGATCGGCCAGGACGAACTGCGGGAACTGGCGCTGGCCAGCGAAAACGTCCAGCGCGCGCTCGACGGCCGCGGCATCCGCACCGTGATCGTGCGAGCGCCTAAACTGGTCAACATCGTCCCGGCCTAGTCCGGGACACCGGCCGCCGGGCCAACCGGCGGCCGGCCCTAAACCAGGAGGCGCTCTTGCCCGACCGTGACGCCGCCGCGTGGCTCTGGCTCCGGGAGCGTCTGGCTGCCCTCCGTCCCGCACCGCGCGCCGGTGTGCCAGTACCCTCCACCCCGCCCGCCGTCGTCGTCCGTACCGCGGTGGTGACGGATTCTGCCGCTGCACTGCCGGCCGACTGGGTGCATGCCTGTGCAGGGGACGGGCGCCTGACTGTCATCGCGATGCCCGTTATGGTTGGCGCGGAAATTTACGGTGAGGGCGAAGACGACATCACCGAAACCATTGCGCTGGCACTCGCCAGCGGCACGTCGGTCAAGACGTCCCGCCCGTCACCGGGACAGTTTGAACAAGCCTTCCTGGCCGCCGAACGGCTGGGCTACGAGGGCGTGGTCTCCATCCACATTTCCGGCGGCTTGTCCGGAACGGCGGACGCGGCGCGGCTCGCGGCCACCCGGGTGACCATCCCCGTGGAAGTCCTCGACTCTTGCACCGTGGGCATGGCACTGGGCATGGGCGTGCAGGCCGCGGTGGCAGCAGCCGCGGCAGGCAGCGACACCGCAGCCGTAGCCGCCGCGGCGGCGGCGCAGTTCGCGCGGACCAAGGTCTATTTCTACGTGCCCAGCCTGGAACAGCTCCGCCGGGGCGGGCGGATCGGCGCGGCCGCCTCGCTGCTGGGGACCATGTTCGCCATCAAACCCATCCTGGCCGTCGACGACGGCAAGATCGTGCCGCTGGAAAAGGTCAGATCAGCAGCCAAAGCTGTTGCCCGCCTCGAGGAACTGGCCGCCGCGGACGCCGCATCGCGCCCCCACGGCCAGGCCCGCCTCGCCGTCCACCACTTCGGGAATCCGGTCGAGGCAGAAGCGCTGGCAGCCAGGCTGTCTGCCGCCTTGCCAAGCTGTCCGCCGGCCCAGATCAGCTCCCTGCCCGCCGTCCTGGCAGCCCACGCCGGGCTCGGCGTGCTCGCGGTGATCGTGGGCGAGGACGGCCCGGCAGCCCCGGAGCCGGAACTCCCCGCAGTTTCGCTATAGGTGCGTTTCCCGGCTGTCATTTTCTCAAGACGGCGTCCGGGGGCTGCGGTGTGGTGATCGGGTCTGCATGCCGGTGCACGAGTGCCCAGGTGTCGCCTTCGAGGCGATAGATGCTCGTAACCCGTAGCTCAAATGCTGATATTTTGTCGGCTCCTCCCACCTTGGCCTGCCAGTGTTCTATGTCCAGGAAGCAGGCGAGATCGGTTGTGACGTGCTTGGTGAGGGCATCAAAAGCCATGACGCGTCCAGATTTGAATCGTGCCGCCGCCGAATCGAGGGCCCCTGATACTCGCTCCCAGCCGACCACCGGAGGGCCCCAGGGATTAGCAAGGGAGACATCTCTGCTGTGGGAGAAAATGGCCTTGACGGGTTCCGGGTTGCCTTTAGCAAACTGATTTAGCGCCTGATGAAACTGGTCGATGACCTCGTCAAGCTGCATTGGTCCCACCAACTAACTCATAGGGCTTCTACGGTAAGCGAATCTTAGCGGCTTCATGCCCCGCCGGTCACTGGCCTCCTGAATCTTCCAGCGGGGCGGCGGCTCGAGTCCCGAAGCTGGACCTTCCCGGCGGTTATACACCTAGCAGTTTCCACATAGGTGTAGCCGGGACTGTCACCCGCGGCCCTGCTTCCCTAGCGTTGGGAGCATGTCACGCCGGGACGCTGGAGCAGCACGCCAGGGGGCCCGGCATGCCCGGGACCGGCTGCAGTCCACGCTCGGAGCCGGCCCGGGGCTTCTGCTCACCGGCAGTGGCGAAAAGGTCTTTGAGTACGACGGCGGTACTTACCTATCCGGTGACGACGCCGCTTCGGGGGCTGCTGATGAGTCCGCTGCCGGAACAGGCAGGACAGGACCGGCGCTGAGATGGCGGGTGGGCCTGCGGGTCGCCCTGCTCATCGCCGCACTCGCGGTGCTTGGCAGCGTCTGGTTCTGGGCACAAGTAGCCGCCGGTCAGCCAGAAGTCAGGCCACTCAGTGACGTCTCCGCTCAGGGCAGCATGCCTGCTCGGGAAGGAACCGAAGGCCCGGAGCCCCACGGGGCCGGGCCGCCCGAACTGCCCTCGGAAAGTCCACAATCCGGCACGGTCATTATCCATGTGGCCGGGGCCATCGCTGTGCCGGGGATTGTTCAGTTGCCCGCTGGCAGCCGGGTTCACGAAGCAGTCGCCGCGGCAGGCGGAGGCACGCCTACAGCAGACCTGAACCGCCTCAACCTTGCTGCCGTGCTGGCGGACGGTCAGAAGCTCTACGTTCCCCAGGCCGGCGAAGAAATCCCCGCCGGTTCGTCCGGTCCACTCGGGGGACCGGGGGAGGAGACTGACGGCGGTGGGACCGCGTCAGAAGGAGGAAAGGTCAACCTCAACACAGCAGGCGTCGAAGAACTGGACGCCCTGCCGAAGGTTGGGCCCGTGCTGGCGCAGCGGATCGTGGACTGGCGCAAGGAACACGGCCCGTTCACATCGACCGAGGAGCTCGACGCCGTGGACGGCGTGGGTCCAAAGATGCTCGAGACACTCCTTCCCTTGGTAGGCGTCTGAGATGGCCAGGCGCAGCCCGTGGAGCCGCTTTGTTGACTCGGCCGTGCAGGGCCAGGGAGCTCCCGCGGCACCGGCACCCGTGGATACGCCCGCCATGACTACGTCCGCCGGGGTCCAGGCCGCGGGGCTGAAGGTCCGCAGGCTGGGTGAACGCGTCGGGACGAAACTCCGGGGCCAGGAGCCATCGAGTGCAGCAACGGCCGCGCCGCGCCGGCGCACCGACGTCAGGCTGGCCCTGCCCGCCCTCCTCGTCTGGAGTGCCGCCGTCGCCGGCGTCTGGCTTAGCCCTGTGGCGCTGGTGGGGCTCTGTTGCGGCTTGGTGCTGGTGGCCACGTGCCTGTTGATCCGGGCCTCACGCGGCCGGGCGCTGGTGGCAGGCCGGCGGAGCTTTCTTATGACCACCGCGGTTGCCTTGCTGCTGGCCGCGACCGCCGCTGCCCATTCGGCCGTCTCCTCGTCGCAACGCCACGACGGGCCGCTTGCCGAAGCTGTAGCCGCCGGCAACTCTGTGGTGGCCATCCTGGAAGTCACCGGATCGCCGCGGGCCATGACGGTCCCGGGAACTTCGGGGCCGCCCGAACGGTGGTCGGTAACGGCGCAGACGGAGCAGGTCACCGTCAGCAGCCGGGTCATCCGCACCCGTGCCCCGGTGGTGGTCATGGGCGGCAAGGGCTGGGGGGACCTGGTGCCCGGCCAGGTGGTCCGGACCGCCGGCAAGCTGAAGACACCGGACGCAGGCCAGCAGGAAACCGCTGTCCTGTCAGCCTCCCTGCCACCCCGTGCCGGTTCCGGGACCGGCAGCAGCGCCGCAGTCGATGATGCCAGCGCCCCGGGCTGGCAGCTGGTCGCGAAGGACCTGCGCGTCCGGTATGTCTCCGCTGCGTCCTTCCTTGTCGCCGATCCGGCCGGCCTCCTCCCGGGCATGGTTACCGGAGATACCAGCGCCCTGGACGAAGGGCTCAATGCCGCGATGAAAACGGTGGGAATGACCCACCTGACCGCGGTCAGCGGAGCCAACTGCAGCCTGGTCCTGGGTGCACTGCTGATCGCTGCACGCAGCCTGCGCCTGCCCCGGCTCCCCGCGGCAGGACTGGCGCTGACCGGCCTGGCAATGTTTGTGGTGCTCGTGGGCCCGGATGCCAGCGTGCTGCGCGCCGCGCTGATGGGTTCAATTGCCGTGGCATCGCTGGCAGGTGGCCGGACGGGCCGCGGACTCAGTTTCCTCTGCCTCGCGGTGTTGGGCCTGCTCCTGATCGACCCCGGCCTCGGTACCAGCATTGGGTTCCTCTTGTCGGTACTCGCGACCCTGGGCATCATCGTCCTGGGCCGACGGATGATTGACTGGACCCCGGCAGTGATTCCACGCTGGGCAGCCGCCGCCTGGGCCGTCCCGCTCTCCGCGCAGTTGCTGTGCGGCCCGGTGGTTGTGCTCCTGCAGCCCCAGTTTTCCACGTACTCGCTGCTTGCAAACCTGATGGCAGCCCCGCTGGTAGCACCGGTGACATTGCTGGGAACGGCAGCCGTCCCGCTGGTGGTTGCCGCGCCGTGGCTGGCCACCGTCCTGATCGCCGCGGCAGGCACTTTCAGCGCCGGAGTGGCAGGAACCGCACGGATCACGGCAGGATTGCCGGGTGCTGCGCTGCCCTGGCCCGAGGGCCCGTTCGGACTCCTGACCATGGTGCTGCTCTCCCTGCTGACCTTCGCCGGTGTGTGGCTGACTATCCGGCCGCGTCAAGTGTTGCCCTGGGTCCTGGCACTACACGCCCGGACGGAATCGATGCTGGACTTTCTGGAACGGCAGCTGGGGGCCACGGTGTCCCGGCTCTGGCCGGCGCGGTGCTTGCCGGACCGGCGCGGGCCAGGCCAGCGTGGCCCCGGCTTGGTGGCGGCGGCCCACCGTGGCAGGCTTAGACACTGCACCAGAATTTCCGGGAGGAATCCACCATGGCCGCAGCCCAGACCACACTTACCAGGACTCCGGCGTCCAACACGGCCACCTGGCGGGACGTGACGCCTGCCGAAATCGTCCTGGTGGGCGGACCGGAGGAATACCTCGGCATCCGTGCCATGGACCACGTCCGCGCCCAGGTGCGGACGGCGTTTCCCGACGTGGAAGTCAGCCGCCTCATGGCCGGAACGTACGAAGCCGGGACCCTCGCTATGCAAGTCAGCCCCTCACTCTTCGGTGAGCGCAAACTGATCGAAGTCGAAGGCGTTGAAGGCATGAACGATGCCTTCCTGGCCGACGCAATGACCTATCTGGCCCGCCCGGAGCCGGATGCGGTGCTCGTCCTGCGCCACGCCGGGGGAGTCCGCGGCAAGAAGCTCCTCGATGCCGTCAAGGCTGGCGGTTGGCCGGTAGTTGACTGCCAGCCCCTGAAGAAGGATGCGGATAAGGCCACTTTCGTGGCAACGGAATTCAGGGCCGCCGGACGCAAGATCAGCTCGGACGCCGTGCAGACGCTTGTTAATGCCGTCGGCGCCAACCTTTCGGAGCTCGCGGCGGCGTGCAGCCAGCTGATCGCGGATGCCACGGGAGCAGTGACCCCGGAGTTGGTGGACCGCTACTACGGTGGCCGGATCGAGGCCACGGCCTTCAAGGTCGCGGACGCTGCCATGGCCGGAAACGGTCCAGTGGCGCTGTCCACCCTTCGCCACGCGCTGGCCACCGGGGCTGATCCGGTTCCGCTGGTTGCCGCGCTGGCAGCCAAGCTGCGGACGGTGGCCAAAGTTGCCGGCGCCCAGGGATCCCCGGCGCAGATCGCCCGGGAACTGGGCATGCAGCCCTGGCTCGTGGAGCAGGCCCAGCGCGATGTGCGCCGCTGGACCCCGGAGGGCCTGGTCCGCTCCATCCAGGCCACCGCCGAGGCCGATGCCCAGGTCAAGGGCCTTTCGCGTGATCCCGTCTATGCCGTTGAACATGCGGTGACCGTCATCGCAACCTCTGTGCGCGGGCACTGACGTCAGCTGATCGCGCCTGCGGTAGGTGGCTCTGGCGCAGAGACGCTGGCGGCTTAAAGATGTGTGGCCGGCACCCATCGGGTGCCGGCCACAATCATCAGTTCAGGTGAACTGGAAACCTTACAGCGCGTTGACCTTCTTGGAGATGGCCGACTTGCGGTTTGCTGCGTTGTTCTTGTGCAGAACACCCTTGCTGACAGCCTTGTCCAGCTTGCGGCCGGCAACAAGCAGGGCAGCGGCAGCCGCATCCTTGTCGGTGGACTCAACGGCGGTGTTGACGGCGCGGATGGCCGTCTTCAGCTCAGACTTGACTGCGTTGTTGCGCAGGCGAGCCTTCTCGTTGGTAAGGATGCGCTTCTTCTGGGACTTGATATTAGCCACGTGTGAACTCTCTTTTTAATGCGGAAATGGTCTAGAGGGCTTTCAGATTGGCCATTGACTGAGCGGCGTGGGGATACCTATGGCGGCCAACCATCAGTGGCCGTCGACCTGCACGGACACACAGCTATACAGAATAGCAGACCCCCCGGAAGCTGGCCATTTGGCGGGCTATTTCCAGCTGTGTCGGCGCCGTATGCCTGCAGCCACCAGATCGAAGCGTTTCCGGTCCAGAACTGCACCTTCGCGCCGGATGGCGTCCGGGCTGATCTGCAGGATCCGTCCAAGGTTCGCCTCGCTGGGCCGCTGCTGGCGGTCCCAACTGCCAGTTCCGATGTCCACGTAGTCTCCGGATCCGTTGCCGGCACGGTCATGGTCCCTGCTGGTGAGCATTACCCCCAACAGGTACTGTCCGCTCTTGCCCACCAGCAGAACCGGACGGTCTTTGCCCCGGGTGTGGTCCTCCTCATACGGCACCCAGGTCCACACAATCTCGCCGGGGTCGGGACTGCCGTCGGGCTGCGGGGCGTACTGGATGGACGCCGCGCCGGCAAAGTCGCCAGGATAGACGCCGTGCGGGGCCGGCCTCACCGGCGCCGCATGGCGGGCCGGTGCAGGCGGGTGCGGTCCGGCTGATCGGGTTGCCCCGTTACGGAACTTCTGCAGGACCCTGACGGACGTCCGGAAAGCGTTGGCCAAGGAGCGGAGGTTGATAGGCATGGGCCAAGACTATCGCCGGGCCACCGTGCCGGGTTTGAGCTGAATGCAATACGATGCGCCCGGACGTGGGAGACTGGAGGTTCCAAATGTGCGGTCCAGCCGCAGGGTGCCTTCGGTGCGTCCTGGCGGGGGTTGCACGAATGTCTACAGCACGAATGTCAACAGTAAGGACCCTGCGTGTCTCCCATGGCCCGCACCGCCCCGGTGCCCGCCGCGACTGATCCGGCCATCATTCGGAATTTCTGCATCATCGCGCACATTGACCACGGTAAATCCACCCTGGCTGACCGCATGCTGCAGTTCACCGGGGTGGTTAAGTCCCGCGATATGAAGGCCCAGTACCTGGACCGCATGGACATTGAGCGCGAACGCGGTATCACCATTAAGTCCCAGGCGGTCCGCATGCCCTGGGAACTCGACGGGACCAGCTACGCGCTGAACATGATCGACACCCCCGGCCACGTGGACTTCACCTACGAAGTGTCCCGTTCGCTGGCCGCCTGCGAAGGCGCAGTGCTGCTCGTTGACGCGGCGCAGGGCATTGAGGCGCAGACCCTCGCGAACCTGTACCTGGCGATGGAAAACAACCTCACCATCATCCCCGTGCTGAACAAGATCGACCTCCCGGCAGCCCAGCCTGAGAAGTACGCGGCGGAACTGGCCAGCCTGATCGGCGGCGACCCCGACGACGTGCTCCGCGTCTCCGGCAAGACCGGCATGGGCGTCGAGGTCCTGCTGGACAAGATCGTCCGCGATCTGCCGGCCCCCGTGGGGGACCCGAACGCCCCCGCGCGCGCCATGATCTTCGACTCGGTCTACGACACGTACCGCGGTGTGGTTACCTACGTCCGTGTGGTTGACGGCATGCTCCACCCCCGTGAACGCATCCAGATGATGTCCACCCGGGCCACCCACGAACTCCTCGAGATCGGAGTGAGCTCCCCGGAGCCCACCCCCTCCAAGGGTCTTGGGGTTGGCGAAGTGGGCTACCTCATCACCGGTGTGAAGGACGTCCGCCTGTCCAAGGTCGGCGACACCGTCACCAACCTTGCCAAGCCTGCCACAGTCTCCCTTCCCGGCTATGCCGATGCCAAGCCGATGGTCTTCTCCGGCCTGTACCCGCTGGACGGCACGGACTACCCGGTGCTCCGCGATGCGCTGGAGAAGCTGATGCTCAACGACGCCGCACTGGTGTACGAGCCCGAAACGTCGGCCGCGCTCGGCTTCGGCTTCCGCGTCGGCTTCCTCGGCCTGCTCCACCTGGAAATCACCAGGGAGCGGCTTGAACGCGAATACAATCTCGACCTGATCTCCACCGCCCCCAACGTGGAGTATGAAGTGACGCTGGAGGACAAGAAGGTGGTCCATGTGACCAACCCCAGCGAATACCCTTCCGGCAAGATCGCAGAGGTCCGCGAGCCGATGGTGGCTGCCACCATCCTGGCGCCGAATGAGTTTGTGGGCGCCATCATGGAGCTCTGCCAAAGCCGCCGAGGCGTTATTGGCGGCATGGACTACCTGTCCGAGGACAGGGTCGAAATCCGCTACCGGCTGCCACTCGCTGAGATCGTGTTCGATTTCTTTGACATCCTCAAATCCAAGACCCGGGGCTACGGCTCGCTGGACTGGAAAGCCGACGGCGAGCAGGTGGCCGACCTGGTCAAGGTGGACATCATGCTCCAAGGCGAACAGGTGGATGCCTTCTCCGCCATCACGCACCGCGAGAAGGCCTATGCCTACGGTGTAATGATGACCGGAAAACTGCGCGAGCTCATTCCCCGCCAGCAGTTCGAAGTGCCCATCCAGGCTGCCATCGGCTCCAGGATCATCGCCCGGGAAAGCATCCGCGCCATCCGCAAGGACGTTCTGGCCAAGTGCTACGGCGGCGACATTTCCCGTAAGCGCAAACTGCTGGAGAAGCAGAAGGAAGGCAAAAAGCGCATGAAGATGGTGGGCCGCGTTGAGGTCCCCCAGGAAGCCTTCATCGCTGCGCTGACCACCGACGAGTCCAAGGACAAGGCCAAGAAGTAGTGATGACAGTGGCCGGCAACACCGGAGGCCCCTGCAATGCCTAGCATTCTTCCGCTCGGTGACCCCGCGCCGTCGGACGGTCTGCTGCCCGCCCAGGCAGTGGCCGGTGCGGCGGACCAGGCCTTCGGGCTGTACGTGCACATCCCGTTCTGCGCTGTTCGTTGCGGATACTGCGACTTCAACACCTACACGGCCACCGAGCTGGGCGGCGGGGCGTCACAGGACGCCTACGCCACCACGGCCGTGTCCGAAGTCGACTTTGCCGCCACGGTCCTGCGGAACTCGGGTCTCCCGGACCGGCCGCTGAGCACAGTCTTCTTCGGCGGCGGCACCCCCACGCTGCTCCCGGCGGAAGACCTAGCGCGGATCCTGACGGCCGCCGTCGGGCACTGGGGCCTGGAACCCGGCGCCGAAGTGACTACCGAAGCAAACCCGGACTCGGTCACCCCTGCATCCCTTCAGGTCCTGGCCGATGCCGGTTTCACCCGGGTTTCCTTTGGCATGCAGTCTGCCGTTCCCCATGTACTGAAGGTCCTGGACCGCACGCACACGCCCAGCCGCGTGCCGCAGGTGGTGCAGTGGGCGCGCGATGCCGGACTGGCCGTGAGCCTGGACCTGATCTACGGGACGCCGGGGGAGTCCCTGGAGGACTGGCGGTTCTCCCTGGAGACGGCCCTGTCCTACGAGCCAGACCACATCAGTGCCTACGCGCTGATCGTTGAGGACGGCACCAAGCTGGCGGCCCAGATCCGCCGTGGTGAAGTCCCGGGAATCGACGACGACGACCACGCCGACAAATACGAACTCGCCGACCAGCTGATCGGCGCTGCTGGCCTTAGCTGGTATGAGGTCAGCAACTGGTCCCGGACGCCGGAGCAGGCATGCCGGCACAACCTCGCGTACTGGCGCGGGGACGACTGGTGGGGCATCGGGCCAGGTGCACATTCACACGTCGGCGGGGTGCGGTGGTGGAACGTCAAGCACCCCACGGCCTACGCCGGACGGCTCGCTCAGGGCCTGTCGCCGGCCGCCGGGCGGGAAACGCTGGACGCCGAAACCCGCGACGTTGAGCGCGTGATGCTTGAGGCCCGGCTCGTGTCGGGGCTGGCAACGTCAACGCTGGGCGACCACGGCCGTCACGCCGTGGCCGGGCTCATTGCCGACGGCCTGGTGGAGCCACCGGCTGCCTTCCACGGCACGCTGGTATTGACCCTGAAGGGCCGCCTGCTGGCCGACGCCGTGGTCCGAAGGATCCTGCCAGGCTGACCTGCCGGACAAGCTGGTGGGCCCACGCCCGCAGGGTTCCCTGGAGGAGGTTTAGGGTGACGGTGGGGACTACTTGATCCAGCGCAGGTTGTACTGGTAACGGTGGGGCTGGCCCTTGTTGACATGGATACCTGCGGCCACGGAGAAGCAGGTCAGGGCAATCCAGATCAGGGTGGCGATGACGGCGAAGATGTTTCCCACCACCGGAATGAACACCAGGAGATTGGCCACCAGCGCCGCGATGGTGGGCGGCAGGCTGAAGTTCAGCGCTTCCTTGGATTCCTGGGCGGTAAACGGCCCGCGCTCACGGAAAATCAGGTAGATCAGCAGTGACGGAACACAGCCGAGGATCCCGCCGAAGTGTGCCAGTGTGGCCCACTGGCGGTCTTCGCTGGCCGTCAGGGGCAGCGCGTTAGCCGGAACGCCCTGGTACTCGGAACGGCCCTGGCCGCCGTGGTCGTCCCGGTGCTCGCGTGCGTTTTGTGCCACGGTTTTCTTCCTTCGAAAGTGCAATGGTGCTGGGTTGGAGAATGCCGGAGTGAAGCAACGGCAGCCTCCGCAGTACCAAGAATACTGGTTCAGCCACCAAATGCTGCCGCCAGGAGCCGGATCCGGTGTCAGGGCACCGTCAGGAAGTCGATGACTTCCTCCACTCTCCCGAGGAGTGATGCTTCCAGGTCCGCGTAGCTGCGGACAGCGCCCAGCAGCTTTTGCCAGCCAAGCCCGATGTCTTCCTTGGTGGAGTGCGGCCAGCCGAACGCTGCCAGGATTCCGGTCTTCCAGTCCTGCCCGCGCGGCACCACCGGCCATTGCTCGATGCCCAGTACAGCGGGCCGGATGGCCTGCCACACGTCAACGTAAGGGTGCCCGACGATCAGGACATTCCCCACCGCGCCGGGGGAGGCCATCACGGCAGCCGCGATGCGCCACTCCTTCGAGTCCGGCACCAGGTGGTCCACCAGGACCCCCAGCCGCCGCCCTGGACCGGGACCGAATGCGGCCACCGCCCCTGCCAGGTCATCAATGCCATGCAAAGGCTCGACGACGATGCCCTCTACGCGGAGATCGTCACCCCAGACTTTTTCCACGAGTTCGGCGTCGTGCTTTCCCTCCACCCAGATTCTGCTGGCTTTGGCCACCTGGGCGCGCTGGCCGGCCACGCGGAACGAGCCGGACGCCGTCCGGCCGGCGGCCACGGGGGCGGCCTGCCTGGGCGCCGGGGGAACGAGCCGGATGGGCTGCCCCTCCAGGAGGAACCCGAAGCCCAGCCGGAAGGACCGGGACTTGCCGCGCCGGTCTTCGAGGGCCACGACATGCATGCCCCCGGACTTCTCCACCCGGGTCACCGCTCCCACCCAGCCTGACTGGGCGTCTTCGAGAACCATGCCACGTTCCACGGGGACCTCGGGGAGTTCGCTTCTCACAGGCGCGGTGATCTCCTGCGGACCCCAGTTCTGGTACTGCATGGATTGATTCCGCCTTGCCGCTAGATCCTGGCCCGGAATTTCGCCCGGAGCGGTACCAATGCTAACAACGGGGTGACTCATATTAGACTGTTAGCACTTAGGCATGTCGAGTGCTAACCCTGCAGTGACCACGGATGGAGGTGGAATATGAGCGAGCCGCGCAAACTCGAAGTACTGCGCGCCATCGTGGAGGACTATGTGCACTCCCGCGAGCCAGTAGGTTCAAAAGCGCTCGTGGAACGCCACCACCTCGGCGTGTCCAGTGCCACCATCCGCAACGACATGGCGGCCTTGGAAGACGACGGCCTGATCACGGCCCCGCACACCAGCGCCGGACGGATCCCCACAGACAAAGGCTATCGGCTGTTTGTGGACCAGATTTCAGCGGTAAAGCCGCTTTCCCATGCGGAACGGCGTGCAATCCAGTCGCTGCTGGAGGGCGCCGACGATCTGGACGACGTCCTTGACAGGACCGTCAGGATGCTGTCGCAGCTGACCAACCAGGTCGCCGTAGTGCAGTATCCGCATCTGAGCCGCGCCACCATCCGCCACATCGAATTCGTCCTGCTCGCGCCCCGGCAGGTCCTGGTGGTCCTCATCGCCACCACCGGCAAGGTCGAGCAGCGCGTGATCGACATCGGCCAGGACCTCGGCGACGACGCCATCGCCGCGCTGCGGTCACACTTCCTCGGATCACTCGCGGGCATCTCGCTGAGCCGGCTGACCCCCTCGCTGCCGGGAGTCGTTTTGTCCGTCAGCCCGGGCCAACGCGCGGCGGCCCAGGCCTTGGCCCACGGGCTGGAAACGCTCGCCCACAGCAGCCGGGAGGAACGCATGGTCATGGCCGGAACGGCGAACCTCGCCCGCTCCAATGTGGATTTTCCGCTCAGTATCGGGCCGGTCCTGGAAGCGCTCGAGGAGCAGGTTGTCCTGCTGCGCCTCCTGAGCGACATGGCGCAGGATCCGAGGGGCGTGGCAGTCAGCATCGGGCGTGAAAACCCGTACGACGGGCTCGCGGAAGCCTCCGTGGTGGCCACGGGCTACGGACCAGACAGCACTGCCAAGATCGGTGTGCTCGGCCCTACGCGGATGGACTATCCCACCACCATGGCCGCCGTCAGGGCAGTAGCCCGTTACCTTTCAAGAATTCTGGGTCCGTAACAGCACCGCGGTCCAGGCACGAAGAGCAGTGCCGGCAGCCCGGCTGCCGGCAGTACAACAAGGAAGAGATACGAACTTTGAGCAGCCACTACGACGTCCTCGGAGTCTCGCCGGAAGCCACCGGGGAAGAGATCAAGAAGGCCTACCGCAAGCTGGCCCGCACTCTTCACCCGGACGTAAACCCCGGGGACGATGCATCGGACCGCTTCAAGGCCGTGACCCATGCCTACGAGGTACTTTCGGACCCGCAGAAGCGCCGGATCTATGACACCACCGGCAATGAGAACGGCACCGACAACGGGTTCGGCGGCGGCGGATACTCCGGCCAGGGCTTCGCGTTCCAGGACATCTTCGACACGTTCTTCGGGGCCGGCGGCACCTCCGGCCCCGCGTCCCGGGTCCGCCGCGGCCAGGACGCGCTGATCAGTGTACGGATCGAACTCCGCGATGCCGTGTTCGGCGTCAACCGGAAACTCGAAGTGGACACAGCCGTCACCTGCCCCACCTGCAACGGGTCATGCTGCCGCGAAGGCAGCCACCCTGTGCGCTGCGATATCTGCGGCGGCAGCGGCCAGGTCCAGCGGGCGGTTCGCTCCATCCTGGGCCAGGTCATGACGGCGGCCCCGTGTGGCAGCTGCGAAGGCTTCGGGACGGTCATCAAGGACCCCTGCAACGAATGCAGCGGCCAAGGCCGCATCCGCAGCCGGCGGTCGCTCACCATCAAGGTGCCGGCCGGTGTTGCCACAGGCACCCGGATCCAGCTCTCCGGGCAGGGCGAAGCAGGCCCGGCCGGCGGACCGTCCGGGGACCTGTACGTGGAACTCCGGGTCAACAACGACGCCACCTACGCGCGCGACGGTGACGACCTGCACGCAACGCTGCACATCCCGATGACTGCCGCCGCCCTGGGCACCGAGCTGTCACTGGAAACCTTTGACGGGCTGCAGGAAATCGACGTCAAGGCAGGGACGCAGTCCGGAGAGATCATCACGCTCCGTGGACTCGGCGTGACGCACCTGCGCGGTTACGGCCGCGGGGACCTGATGGTCCATCTGCAGGTGGAGACGCCGGCCAAGCTCGATGCCGCGCAGGAGGATCTCCTGCGGCAGCTGGCGAAGCTGCGGGGCGAGCAGTTCACGGAAGGCAAGCTGGCTGCCAGCGGCGGCGTCTTTGCCAAGCTGCGGGACCGGTTCGGTAACCTGTAACGGTGAGCAATCCCGTTTTCTTCAGCGGTGCCGGGTCGCTGGACGAGCTGGTGCCCGGTGCCCGTTTTGTCCTTCAAGGGCCGGAGGCACGCCACGCCGTGACCGTAAAACGGCTATCTCCCGGAGAAGCAGTGGACATTGCCGACGGCGCCGGAAAGCGGCTGACAGGAACTGTTGTCTCGGCGTCGCCCGCGGAGCTCACCGTGGAATGCTCCGCCCTCGTGGTGGAGGACCGGCCCGATATCCGGCTGGTGCTGGTGCAGGCCCTGGCCAAGGGGGACCGCGATGAAATGGCCGTGGAAACGGCAACCGAACTCGGGATCGATGCCGTAGTTCCCTGGCAGTCCGAGCGATCAATTGTCCGCTGGAAGGGTGAGCGCGCGGCCAAGGCCCACGCAAAATGGCAGTCCGTGGTCACTGCCGCCGCCAAGCAGGCACGCCGCGCCTGGATCCCCGAGGTGCGCGCCGCCGTCGAAACGCCAGGCCTTGGGGCGGCCGTGGCGGCAGCGGATCTGGCCGTAATCCTGCACGAAGACGCGGTCCGGCCGCTCCGGTCTGTCCTGGAAGCATGGCAGGGCAACCAGGCTGGCGCCGGACCCCTGGAAATTCTGCTCATCGTTGGCCCGGAAGGCGGAATCAGTCCTCGCGAAGTCACCCGGCTTTGCGACGCCGGCGCCGTGACGGCGCTCCTGGGACACCACGTCCTGAGGTCATCCACGGCCGGACCGGCAGCGGTTGTTCTGGCGAGCGATGTACTGGGACGCTGGACAGCCCCGGTATCCTGAGGCCGCCTGCTGCGCATGCTGCTACCGGACGTTGAAGTTCCGCGTATCCACATTCAGCTCCTGGCTGGTGCCGGCCGCATCCACCTGCGAAACGCGGAGCTCGTAACTCCCGGCGGACAGGCTAAGGGCAAGCGTAAACACTCCGGACTGGGCCGCTTCCGCAGCTGCAGTGGTCTCCCCGGTGAGGTAGGGCGTCTTGTTCCCGTTCGCTTCGGCCCGCAGGATCTGCCAGCGGAGCTTACCGCCCGGAACGGTGCTGCGGCCGGTGATCTTGACGCTTCCGCCGGCCAGGTCCATCCCTTCCTGCGGATCGATGATCCACACGGGCGCCACCATTCCGGCAGCTCGGGACATGGGGGCGCCAAGCTGGACGTGGTCGAAGGCAACGTAGTCGGTGTGGCTATCCACCAGGATCCTGACCTGGATCTGCTGGCCGGAATCGATCAGGCCGGAACTCGCAGCCGCTGCCGTAGCGGTAAAGACCAGCTGCTGAATGGCGCGGCCGGCCATGTCGGCGTCGAGATTGCTGTTAAAGGCATCCTCCGAGACGTCGACGGTAATGACGTTCTTGCCGGAGATGGACGAGGCGAGTTTCTCGGGATCCTGCCAAGGCGTGAAGAAATCCGGGTCCAGCGGCTTCTCGGACATCATGGCCCGCAGGGCGCGGGTCACTGGATTCTCCTGCTCCGGCACGTCCCGGAACTCCCGGTATAGGAACACGTTGCTGTTGCTTCGGCCAATCCAGTAGACCGGTGCCTTATTCGAGGACTGTGTAGTTTCCAGGGGCGCACTGGTGGAAGGTGCTCCGGGGGAGCCGGTGGCGGCAGCACTGGAGTTTGCCGTCAGGTTGGGCTCAGGGCTGGGTTCCGCGATACAACCGGTGAGAAGGAGGAATGCTGGCAGCAGGCCCAGGAAACGTTGCGGACGAAAACGCGGCGCGACGCGTTTGGAAGTGAGGGGGGTAGCTGTTTCCGGCATTCTCGTGGCCCTGTCCTTCCTGGCGGTGAAATGGTGAGGCCTGGGCCTCGGGAGCCGGTCCCCCCGACGGCCTTGATTTCCAGCATCGCATAGCCAGCCCCGCCAAAAGGACCGAATACGGGCGGGCGGCGCAACTGCAACGGGAACGATATGAGCCCGATATGAAGTTGATACCTAATGACGCCGACCGTCCCGCAGTAGGCCGGTGACGGGAGCCCTTGCCGGAGACCACCGGGCGCTGCTGGGAGGCGCCGCCTGGCGTAAGATGGAAGGACTCCGCTGGCTCCGGCGTGCTCGGCAACAGCCCCGTCCACGCAGCAGTCGGCGGCATTTAAGTTTCGAACTGGAGGAGACCACGGGCCTGCGGGCCAGCACCATGACTGAATCAGCGAACGGAAAGCGCCGGCTCAATACTGAACGCGCCGCCGGAGAATTCCCCCATTCACTTCCCGGTGTTCGGACGGAGGTGGTTCTCTTCGACAACTCCGATCAGATGGTCCAATCGCTCGGCAGCCATGATGAGGCCTTGCGTTACATAGAAGAGCAGTTCCCGTCCGTTAACTTCCACGTCCGTGGAAACGAACTGTCCATGAGCGGCCCTGCCGACGAAGTTCCCCGCATCATGCGGCTGCTGCATGAAGTTCGCGGTCTCGTGGCCCGTGGCACAGTCATCAGCCCCGCGGTGTTGCAGCAGCTCGTCTCGTTGCTCCGCAGCCAGTCATTGCAGAACCCTGTGGACGTCCTCACCCATGACATCCTCTCCAGCCGGGGGAAGACCATCCGGCCCAAGACCCTGAACCAGAAGAACTACGTGGACGCGATTGACGCGAACACGGTGATCTTCGGGATTGGCCCTGCAGGTACGGGCAAGACGTACCTCGCGATGGCCAAGGCTGTCCAGGCGCTGCAGCAGAAGGAAGTCAGCCGTATTATCCTGACCAGGCCTGCCGTCGAGGCCGGCGAACGGCTGGGATTCCTGCCGGGCACCCTGAGCGACAAGATCGATCCCTACCTGCGCCCGCTGTACGACGCGTTGCACGACATGATGGACCCCGAGGCCATCCCGCGCCTGATGGCCGCCGGGACCATCGAAGTGGCGCCGCTGGCTTACATGCGGGGGCGCACGCTCAACGACGCCTTCATCATCCTGGACGAAGCGCAGAACACCACACCGGCACAGATGAAGATGTTTCTTACGCGTTTGGGCTTCGGGTCCAAAATGGTGGTCACCGGAGACGTCACCCAGGTGGACCTTCCCTTCGACACACGCTCAGGTCTGCGGATCGTGGAGGAGATCCTGCAGGGAATCGAGGACGTGAACTTCACCATCCTGGACTCCACTGACGTGGTCCGCCACCGTCTTGTGGGTGACATCGTGCGTGCCTACAGTCTCTGGGACGATCTCCAGCGGAACAAGGTGAAACACTCGGTGAGCCGGGAAAAGCGGGGGGAAAACGCGTGAGCATTGAGGTCAACAACGAGTCCGGCATCCAGGTTGATGAAGCGGAGCTTGTGTCACTGTCCCGGTACGTTTTCGAACAGCTGTATATCCACCCGCAGGCTGAACTCTCCATCCTCCTGGTGGATGAACCAGCCATGGAAAAGCTCCACATCGAGCTTATGGACGAGCCGGGATCCACAGACGTGCTCTCGGTCCCCATGGACGAACTGACCCCCGGTACACCGGACCGGCCCACCCCGCAAGGGATGCTGGGTGACATTGCCGTGTGCCCCCAGGTCGCGCAGGTTCAGGCCGTCAACGCAGGGCACTCCCTGCAGGATGAAATGTTGCTCCTGACTACGCACGGGATCCTCCACCTGCTCGGCTATGACCATGCAGAGCCCGAGGAAAAGGAAGAAATGTTCGGCCTCCAGCGCCAGCTGCTTTCCGGCTTCACCGGCAAAGAAGCACCTGCCGAGACCACGCAGTGACGCCCCTGCTCCTTGTCGGCATGGCCCTGGCGTTCCTCGGTACCGCTGCACTCTTGACCGCAGCCGAGGCCGCGTTCACGTTCCTTTCCCGGCATGACGCCGAAGACGCCCTGCTGAAAAGCCGCGGAAACGCCATGAAGCGCATCCTGGCCCAGCCGGTGGCGCACATCCGGGCCTTGCGGTTCTGGCGGGTCTGGTTCGAGATGGCTTCAGCCGTAGCGGTGGCCGTCCTGCTCCACAGCCTGCTGGACAACGTCTGGCTGGCCGGGCTGGCCGCCACCGGAATCATGGCCCTGCTCGGCTTCGTCATCGTCGGCGTTTCCCCACGGCAGCTCGGCAGGCTCCATTCGGCCGCAGTCGTCCGCTCCACAGCACCGCTGATCAGGTACCTGACGTGGGTCCTCGGACCCATCCCGGGGTGGCTCGTGGCGCTGGGCAGTGCCGCCGCTCCCGGCGCTCCGGCGGGTGATGACGCGTTCTTCAGCGAACAGGAATTCCGCGAACTTGTGGACCGCGCATCCGAATCGGACATGATCGAAGACACCGAAGCTGAAATGATCCAATCAGTCTTTGACTTCGGCGACACCCTGGTGCGCGCCGTGATGGTGCCCCGGACGGATATCCTCAGCATCGACGCCGGCTCCAGCCTCAGGCGGGCCATGTCAATGTTCCTGCGGTCGGGCTATTCGCGGATCCCCGTTATCCGCGACAACACGGACCAGATCCTCGGAATCGTCTACCTCAAGGACGTTGCGGCGACGCTCCATGAGCTCGGACCCGACGACGAACAGCCCCCGGTCGAAGCCCTGGCCCGCGAGGTCCGGTACGTCCCGGAGTCGAAGCCGGTGAGCGATCTGCTGCGGGAACTGCAGAAGGAGTCAACACACGTTGCCATCGTGATCGACGAATACGGCGGCACGGCCGGCCTTGTCACCCTGGAGGACCTCATCGAGGAAATTGTCGGCGAAATCGTGGACGAGTATGACACCGAAAGCGCCGAGGCCGTGGCCCTGGGCGGCGGTTCCTACCGGGTGAGCGCCCGGATGAGCATCGACGACCTCGGCGAACTGTTCGACATAGAGCTCGACGACGACGAGGTTGACACCGTGGGCGGGCTGCTGGCCAAGGCCCTGGGCCGCGTTCCCATTGTGGGCAGCCGCGTGGTGGTGGGCGGCATCTCGCTGCTCGCCGAACGGCTCGAGGGCCGCCGCAACCGCGTCAGCCACATCATTGCCTCGGCAGTACCAAAAGCAGACACTGACCTTGAAGACCTCCTCGAAGAGGCGAAAGCAACCCAGCAGGGAGTTCCACGTGAGCAAGAAAAGTAATCGTCCGGCCAACCCGGATTCGGCCGCAAAAGACTTCGGCGGCTACAGGGCAGGCTTTGCGGTCCTCGTGGGGCGGCCTAACGCAGGAAAATCAACCCTGACGAACGCACTGGTGGGCCAGAAGGTGGCGATCACCTCCGCAAAGCCGCAGACCACGCGCCACACCATCCGGGGGATCGTGCACCGCGATGACGCCCAGCTGATCCTGGTGGATACCCCGGGCCTGCACCGCCCCCGCACGCTGCTGGGAAAGCGGCTGAACGAACTCGTCGCCGACACCCTCGCCGAGGTCGACGCGATCGGCTTCTGCCTGCCCGCCAACGAGAAAATCGGCCCGGGCGACAAGTACATCGCCGCCCAGCTCGCCGCCATCGGCAACAAGCCGGTCATCGCGATCGTCACCAAGGCGGACACAGTGGACCGGCAGGCGCTCACCGAGCAGTTGCTCGCCGTCGCAGCACTGGGCCGGGATGTCATCGGCGAGGACGGCTGGAAGGACATCGTCCCGGTCTCCGCCACCGACGGCTTCCAGGTGGACACCCTCGCAGACGTCCTGATCAGCCACATGCCGGCGTCGCCGCCCCTTTATCCGGACGGTCACCTGACGGACGAGCCCGAAGCCGTGATGATCGCCGAGCTCATCCGGGAAGCTGCCCTCGAAGGCGTCCGCGACGAACTGCCCCACTCCCTGGCCGTCGTCGTCGATGAGATTGTTCCGCGTGAGGGCCGGCCCGAAGACAGGCCCTTCCTCGACGTCCGGGTTAATCTCTATGTGGAACGTTCGTCCCAGAAGGCCATCATCATCGGCAAGGGCGGTGCACGGCTCCGGGAAGTCGGCACCAACGCACGCAAGGGGATCGAGGCGCTGCTCGGTGCCCGCATCTACCTTGACCTGCATGTGAAGGTGGCCAAGGACTGGCAGCGCGACCCGAAGCAGCTGGTCAAGCTCGGCTTCTGACGCTGCCCCTTTCGCTTTACCCGGCCGGTCGTCGGGAAGTTCCCAGACTGGGCAACTAAAATAGGCCGGATTCAATTTTTTCGAGGAAGGTACACCACACATGGGGCGAGGCCGCGACAATCGCGAGTACGGAGCTGACGCGTCAGCCGGGACCGGTCCGGTGTCCCGCCACGCTGATGCCACCGCCGTCGGCGTTGCCCGGCATCTCGGATCCCGGAGCCGGATGCCGGCCTGGCTGAAGGTGACCACTGCGGTGGTCACCATCCTGGTTGCCGGCGGTCTTGGCTACGCAGGCTACTGGTATTTGCGGTTTCAGTCGAACATCACCACGGCACCGCTGAACGCCGGTGGCGCGGCGAACCCATCGGGCGACAAATCGGGCCGGATGCAGATCCTGATCCTTGGCTCTGATACCAGGGACGGCGCAAACGCGGAGTACGGCGCCGTGGAGGACTCAACAGGTTACGGCAAATCCGACGTCATGATGCTGATGGACGTATCGGCCGACAACAAGCGCGTCAGCGTCATCAGCTTCCCCCGGGACCTGCTGGTCGATATTCCGGAGTGCACCGACCAGAAGACCAAGCGGACGTATCCTGCCCGCAGCGGTGTCATGATCAACGAGGCCATGAATGAAGCCGGCATCGGCTGCGCCGTAGACACCGTCAACAAGCTGACTGGCATGGAGATCGATCACTTTATGATGGCGGACTTCACCGCAGTGAAGGAACTCTCCAACACGGTGGGCGGCGTTGACGTGTGCATCAGTGACGCGGTCTATGATCCTGACTCCCGGCTGCGCCTGCCGAAGGGCACGTCCGCCGTTCAGGGCGAAATGGCTCTTGCCTTCCTGCGGACCCGTCATGCCTTTGCTGACGGCGGCGACCTGGGCCGGATCAGGGCACAGCAGGGATTCCTTTCCTCCCTCACGCGCAAGATCAAGGACGACGGCACACTGTCTGACCCCTCTAAGATGCTGACCATTGCCGATGTTGTGACCAAGAACCTCACGGTGGATGAGGGGCTGGCCTCCGTGCCGTCGCTCGTGAGTATCGGTAGCCGGCTCAAGGACATCGATATCAGCAAGGTGGCGTTTGTGGCCGTGCCCACCACGCCGGCAGTCACGGACATCAACCGCCTGCAGATTGCCGAGCCCGCAGGGTCCCAGCTCTTTGCGGCCCTCCGCGAGGACGTGGACCTCACGGATCCGACAGCACCCACAACGCCGTCCCCGGCGCCGACGGAAACAACAACCACCCCAACAGAAACAGCCCCGGCGGTGCCGCCGTATGACAAGGCGCTGCAACCAGTCACCGTGGCCAACGGCAGCGGCGTCCCGGGACGCGCCCAGGAAATCGTGCAGGCGTTGATCACCGGCGGCTTCACCCAATCCGGGCCGTTTGAAGCCACGGCGGTGGCGCAGAGCGTTGTCTACTACGGTACGGAATTCGCCGACGTCGCAGCTGACGTGGCTGCGATGCTGGGGATCCCGGCCGCGCAGGTCCAGTTGGCACCTCGCGTCGCGGGAGTCCAGGTCTACCTTGGAACTGACTTCACCACCGGGGCAACCTACGGAGCCGGTGCTGGTGGCGCCCTGCCCGAGGACATCGTCAACCAGACAGCCGGCGATACCGTGTGCCAGCAGGCCAACCCTGTGCTGATCGTCCAGGACTGACGGCCGCACCACAGAAGACAGCACCTCAGAAGACAGCACCTCAGTAGACACACAAGAGGCGGGGCCAGACGGCCCCGCCTCTTGTGTGTCCTGGAGAGTGATTACCAGATGCTGACGCGAGCGTCCTGCGGCATCCACATGCCATCCTGGTCGGTCACGCTAAAGGCCTCATGGAAGGCGTCCAGGTTCTTGGCGATGGCGTTGGTCCTGAACTCGTTGGGGGAGTGGGGATCCGTGGCGAGCCTCCTGATGGCCTCTTCGGACCGGATCACCTGCCGCCAGCCGGCTGCCCAGGACGCGAAGAACCGCTGCTGCCCCGTCAGTCCGTCCAGAACTTCCGGTTCCTTGCCGTCAAGGCTGAGCAGGTAAGCCTTGTAGGCGATGGTCAGGCCACCAAGGTCGCCGATGTTCTCCCCGAGCGTCAGCTTGCCGTTGACGTTGTGCCCCGGCGCCGCATACGGGGACAACTCGTCGTACTGTGCCACCAGCTTGGCTGTGAGCTTCTCAAAGGCCGTCCGGTCATCCTCGGTCCACCAGTTCCGCAGCGTGCCGCCGCCGTCGAACTGCGACCCCTGGTCATCAAAACCGTGGCCGATCTCGTGGCCGATCACCGCTCCAATGCCACCGTAATTAACGGCGTCGTCGGCGTCGGCTGTGAAGAACGGTGGCTGCAGGATAGCGGCAGGGAAGACGATCTCGTTGAGCATCGGGTGGTAGTACGCGTTGACCGTCTGCGGTGTCATGAGCCACTTGTTAAGGTCCACCGGTTTGCCCACCTCATCCAGATGGCGGTCGACGTCGGCATTGTGGGCCCGCTCAACGTTCCCCAGAAGGTCCAGCGGGTCGATTTCCACAGCTGAGTAATCGATCCACTTGTCGGGGTAGCCGATCTTGGCGCGGAAGGCCTCCAGTTTCCGCAGCGCCTCGGCCTTTGTTTCCTCACCCATCCAGGCAAGACCGGTGATGGACTGCCGGTAGGCCTCGATCAGGTTGGCCACCAGGGTCTGCATGCGGGCCTTGTGGGTTTCGGGGAAGTGCTTCGAGACGTAGATCTGCCCAACGGCCTCACCGAGTGCAGCTTCGACGACGGCGACGGCCCGCTTCCAGCGGTCCTTGTTCCGGGGCGTGCCGCTGATGGTTGTACCGTAGAAGGCAAAATTGGCATCCACGAACTCGGAGGACAGGTACGGCGCGGCGCCGTTGACGACCCGCAGGGCCAGCCACTCCTGCCACACGGAGAGCGGTTCGGACTCCAGCAGGCCGGCGGCCCCGCTGAAGAAGTCCGGTGTGCTTACTACGATCTCGTTGCGCTTGTCGGCGTCGATCCCGGCAGCTTCGAACCAGGTGTTAAGGAGCGGGAACAGGGTGGCCGCTTCCTCAGCGGACTTGAGGTTATAGGTCTTCTGCGGGTCGCGCAGCGTGACGTTGTCCCAGTGGTGGGATGCGAGGCTGGTTTCGAGGGCAACGACGCGTGCGGCCGCAGGCTCCGGATCGGCCACTCCGGCCAGACTGAACATGGTCCTGACATGCTCGCCATAGGCCTTGACCATGGGGGCGAACTTCTCTTCCCGGTAGTAGGACTCGTCCGGCAGTCCCAGGCCGCCCTGGCCGGTGTAGAGCAGGATGCGGTCCGGGTTGCCAGCGTCCGGAGCCGGGTAGATATAGAAGAGGCCGGACACGTCTGACCGGAACAGCCGCCCGGCCAGGGCCACGAGATCAGCAACCGTGCTGGTGGCAAATACCTCGGCAAGCCGCCCGCGGATGGGCTCCATGCCTTTGGCCTCCACTGTGGCTTCGTCCATGAAGCTGTTGTAGAGCTCGCCCACTTTTCGTTCTATCCCGCTGGCGGCTTCACCCTTGGCAGCTGCTTCCTCGATGATGTCCCGGACCGCGATCTCCGCTCCGTCGCGCAGCGCGGTGAAAGTTCCCTCGAGTGGCCGGTCATCCGGAATTTCCGTGGCCTTGAGCCAGGACCCGTTCACGTGCTGGTACAGGTCATCCTGCGGCCTGACGGTGTGGTCAATGTTGGACAGATCGATCCCCGAGATGGGCACAGATGCTCCTTCGTGTGACGTGCCGCGGCCGGCGCTGGCACCGGCGCGGCGTCTGCATGTTGGACGATAAGGACGGTGGTGCCCTCTCATCTTACGCACGCGTGCTACCCTTAAATGGTGCGCGCAGAGCTCCTTCTTCTTAGCTGCCGCGGCGAGGCCTCAGACGCGATTTAGCGCAAGGCCCACCCTCGTCGCGGAGTTTGTGTTGCCCGGCCACCTTTCAGATAAGAACCACAGAAAAGGCCCCGATACTAATGCGAAACGCACAGAAGTCCTCCGGAATGCCAGCCCACCGCTACCGTCCTTTCCAGGATCAGATCACCGTTGAACTGCCTGACCGCACGTGGCCGGACAAGGTCATCACCAAGGCCCCGCGCTGGTGCGCTGTGGATCTGCGTGACGGCAACCAGGCGCTGATCGACCCGATGAGCCCGGCCCGCAAGATGAAGATGTTCGATCTGCTGGTCCGCATGGGTTACAAGGAAATTGAAGTCGGCTTCCCTTCTGCCTCGCAGACCGATTTCGACTTCGTCCGCCAGCTCATCGTCGGCAACCACATCCCGGACGATGTCACCATCCAGGTCCTCACCCAGGCCCGCGAGCACCTGATCGAGCGGACGTACGAGTCCCTGGTCGGCGCCAAGCAGGCGATTGTCCACCTGTACAACTCAACGTCCGTCCTGCAGCGCCGTGTGGTGTTCAACCAGGACCAGGACGGCATCCTCGACATCGCGCTCCAGGGCGCCAGACTGTGCAAGAAGTACGAGGAAACCCTCGTTGACACGCACGTCACCTATGAATACTCGCCGGAGTCGTTCACCGGAACTGAACTGGACTATGCCGTCCGGGTCTGCAACGCCATCGCCGACGTTTTCGAGGCATCCGCCGACAGCCAGGTCATCATCAACCTGCCTGCCACCGTGGAAATGGCCACTCCGAACGTGTACGCCGATTCCATTGAGTGGATGAGCCGGAACCTGCACCCGCGTGAAGGCATCATCCTGTCCCTGCACCCGCACAATGACCGGGGTACCGGCGTGGCCGCCGCCGAACTGGGGTACCTGGCCGGCGCGGACCGGATTGAGGGCTGCCTGTTCGGCAACGGCGAGCGAACCGGCAACGTGGACCTCGTCACCCTGGGCCTGAACATGTTCGTCCAGGGCATCGATCCCATGATCGACTTCTCCGACATCGACGAGATCCGGCGCACCGTGGAGTACTGCAACCAGCTCCCCGTCGCCGAGCGTTCCCCCTACGGCGGCGACCTCGTCTTCACCGCTTTCTCAGGCTCGCACCAGGACGCCATCAAGAAGGGTTTCGAGGCGCTGGAGAAGGATGCTGCCGCCGCTGGCAAGGACGTCGCGGACTTCACCTGGCAGGTCCCGTACCTGCCCGTTGACCCCAAGGACCTGGGCCGCAGCTACGAGGCCGTCATCCGCGTCAACTCGCAGTCCGGCAAGGGTGGCGTGGCCTACCTGCTCAAGAACGAACACAGCCTGGACCTGCCGCGCCGCGCCCAGATGGAATTCTCCGGCGTCATCCAGAAGAAGACCGATACCGTGGGCGGCGAAGTCAGCGGCGCTCAGTTGTGGCAGCACTTCCAGGACGAGTACCTGCCCTCCAGCCAGGCGGAGGGCCAGTGGGGCCGTTACTCACTCGGTTCCGTCAGCACCGAAACGGATGACGATGGCGGGATGACCCTGCACGCCTCGCTCACCGTTGACGGTGTCCAGGCCCGTCGCACGGGCACCGGAAACGGGCCCATCGCCGCGCTGTTGAGCATCCTGCGCGAGGACGGCGTGGATGTCCGGGTGCTGGACTACAGCGAGCATGCCCTTTCGGAAGGCGGCAGCGCCATGGCCGCAGCCTACGTCGAGTGTGCCGTGGGGGAGCGGGTCCTGTGGGGCGTCGGTATTGATGCAAACACCAGCATGTCCTCGCTCAAGGCCGTCATTTCCGCAGTCAACCGTGCCATCCGGGATTCCCGGGCCTGATTCGGAACACGTTGCGCGCCGGGGTTCCCGGCGCGCAACGCACCGGCATTGCCGGCTTTCCGGAACTCAGTGCGAAGATTAACCGTGGTCCAACAATCCTTTGCTGCCCGGTCCTACCGGGATGACGCCGTGGTGCTCCGTACCCACAAGCTGGGCGAGGCTGACCGCATCATCACGCTGCTGACCAAGCACCACGGCCAGATCCGCGCCGTCGCGAAGGGTGTGCGGCGGACCAGCAGCAAGTTTGGGGCGCGGCTGGAGCCGTTTATGGTTGCCGACCTGCAGCTGGTCTCCGGAAAGACACTGGACATCGTCACGCAGGCTGTTGCCAAGGGCGCATACGGCAGCAACATCGCCGCAGACTATGGCCGCTACACCGTTGCAGCAGCCATGACCGAAACTGCGGAAAAACTCACCGACGTCGACGGCGAAGCCGGCACCGCCCAGTACAACCTCCTGGTGGGGGCGCTGGCCTCGCTGTCCCGGGCCGAGCACGCGCCTGGACTGATCCTGGATTCGTATCTCCTGCGTGCCCTTTCCACCGGCGGCTGGGCTCCAAGTTTTACCGACTGCGCCCGCTGCGGCCGGCCCGGTCCGCATACGGCCTTTTCGGCTCCGCTCGGCGGTATGGTCTGCGGTGACTGCAGGCCACCCGGTTCGCCTGCGCCGGCCGCAGAGACCGTCGTGCTCCTGGCTGCCCTGCTGACCGGGGACTGGACGACGGCGGATGGCTCGGACGTGCCGCACCGACGGGAAGCTGCGGGGCTGGTGGCCGTATACCTGCAATGGCACCTTGAACGTGTCCTGAAATCCCTCAAACATGTGGAGCGTGGCTGACAGTGGCCTTGGGAAAAAAGAAGAGTCCTTCGCGGCAGCGGACCACCCCTGTGGTGGCACCGTATCCGCACCCGTCCGGCGCGGTTGCCCCGGCGATCCCCGCAGAATTCATCCCCCGCCATGTTGCCATTGTGATGGACGGCAACGGCCGTTGGGCCAACCAGCGGGGCCTGCCGCGGATCGAGGGACACAAAGCCGGCGAGCCCGCCCTGCTGGACGTGATGGCGGGCGCTATCGAACTAGGCATCGAATACGTGAGCGTCTATGCGTTTTCCACCGAAAACTGGCGCCGGTCAGCCGAAGAGGTCCGCTTCCTGATGGGTTTTAACAAGGACGTGCTACGAAGGCAGCGGAACCAGCTGGACGACTGGGGTGTCCGCGTGCGGTGGTCCGGCCGGCGTCCCAGGCTGTGGGGCTCGGTGATCCGCGAACTGGAAGAGGCCGAGGAATTTACCGCGGGCAACAGCACGTGCACGTTGAACATGTGTGTTAATTACGGCGGCCGGGCGGAAATCACGGACGCCGTATCGGCTATCGCCGCCGAGGTTGCCGCAGGCCGGCTCAAACCCGGGGCCATCACCGAGAAAACCATCCAGAAGTACCTGGACGAACCGGACCTGCCGGACGTGGACCTGTTCCTGCGGAGCTCCGGGGAGCAGCGGCTCTCCAATTTCCTACTCTGGCAGTCCGCGTATGCCGAGTTCGTCTTTATGGACACGCTGTGGCCCGACGTCGACCGGCGGACCCTGTGGGACGCCGTCGAAATCTACGCCCGGCGGGACCGGCGCTACGGCGGCGCCGTCGACGCCGCACCGGGTTCAGCCGTACCGTAACCCCGGAGCCAGCGGGCGAGCCGCGCATAGGCGTCTGCCCGCACTTTGGCAGGGGAGAGGAAGACGTCGTGGAGCGCGCCGTCGATCCGTTCCACCGTGACGCTGCGCCCCAGTGTCAGGGCGCGGAGGGCGATGATGTTGACGTCCAGTACCGCGTCGGTGCGCCGCATTTCCTCGGACCAGAACGGCCCGGTGGCGCTTCCCCGGGACAGCAGCACCAGGATGGGTACGTCGATGTCCAGGCCACGGGCCACCTTGGTGTGGCCGGCCAGGATGGCGCTGAGCCAGCCCGCGCGGAGGGGAAATGCCATGGGCGGACGGAACCTGTCGTCAAGCGGCCACTCGCCGTCGGCTGAACTGCTGATGGTCCGCCAGTAGAACCCCCGCTCGGGCAGTCGCAGGACAGCCTCCGGCCGGAACCGCGCCACGGGTCCCACCATCGTGGACGCAGCACGGCGGACCAGCGAGCTGCCGTGCATCTCCAGCCAGGGACTGTTTAGCACCAGTTGGGAGGCCGCTCCGGGGTGGTTGCTGACCCAGAGGGCGGCCACCAGGCCGCCGGTGGAGTGGCCCATCAGCGTGAGGGAGGCCTTGCCTTCCAGTTCCGGCGTGTGCGTGTCGGCCCGGATGATGGCGATGGCCGCTTCGATCTCGGCGTCATAGTCCGCCAGGTTCGCCACGTAGCCGCCCGGCGTTTCCGGGCGCAGGCTGCGGCCGTGGTTGTGCATGTCGAGGGCGTAGAACTCGTAGCCGCTGTGTGTCCAAAACTGCGCCAGGTCCACATTGAAGAAGTAGTCGCTCCAACCATGGAGGAACAGCACTGTCCGGCGCCGGCCGGTGGCTGCCGGTTCCTTCGCCGGACGGAAGCGCACCAGCGTGGCGGTGCGCTGGACGCCGTCTTCGCCCCCGGCCTCGAAGGTGCAGGCTTCGAAACCAGCACCGAGGATATCTGGCTGCCACCTCATGGCTTTATGCTAGCCGGAGCCGCATGTATGGCGGCCCGGTTTGGTCTGGACCGTCCGAGACGGAAAACTAGAGCCATGCGCGTATATCCGACATTCTTCAGGCTGGCCTTTTCGTGGATGGACGCGGAACGCGCCCACAAGATCGGATTCAAGGGAATCAAACTTGCCCATACTTCCGGCGCAGGACGGCTGCTGCACCGGTTCACGGCACCCGCGGCCTCACTGCAGACTTCTGCCTTTGGGCTGACCTTCCCATCCCCGTTCGGCCTCGCCGCCGGATTCGACAAGGAGGGATTCGGCATCGAGGCCCTCACCGAACTTGGCTTTGGCCATGTCGAAGTAGGGACCATCACCGGGCAGGCGCAGCCGGGCAACGAGAAGCCGCGCCTTTTCAGGCTGATCGAGGACCGGGCTGTCATTAACCGGATGGGGTTCAACAACGATGGCGCGGCCGCCGTCGAACCGCGCCTCAAAGCGGCACGCGCCGCCCTGCAGCGCCGGCACCCTGACGTGCGCCCCGTGATCGGGGTGAACATCGGCAAGAGCAAGGTGGTGGAACTCGACGACGCCGCGGCCGATTACCTGATCAGCGCCCGGAGCCTGGCGCCGGCCGCGGACTACTTGGTAGTCAATGTCAGCTCACCCAACACGCCCGGCCTGCGCCTTCTCCAGGATGTCCAGACACTGCGCCCGCTGCTGACCGCGGTGGGGGACGAGGCGGACAAGGCGGCAGGCCGGCACGTCCCGCTGCTGGTCAAGATCGCACCGGACCTCAGCGATGAGGATATCGACGGCGTCGCCAAGCTGGCCCTGGACCTCCAGCTGGACGGCATTATCGCCACCAACACTACGATCGGGCGTGAGGGGCTGGCGTCGCCGGCTGCGAAAGTGGACGAATGCGGCGCCGGGGGCCTGTCCGGGGCTCCGCTGAAGCAGCGTTCACTGGAAGTCCTTCGCCGCCTTAGGGAGGCCACCGGGGGTGCGATTACGCTGGTAGCCGTCGGCGGCGTCGAGACGGCGAAAGACGTCCAGGACCGCCTGGATGCCGGGGCCACGCTGGTCCAGGGCTACACGGCCTTCCTGTACGAGGGGCCTTTCTGGGCGGCACGGATCAACCGCGACCTGGCGAAAGCGCGACGCAACCGCTGACTGACACAACAAAACCCCGGCGGTTGGACCGCCGGGGTTTGGTTGTCTAAGAGGGGAATGCTGCCGGGGCCTGGCCCGGCCTGCATGTCAGGACGGGTATTCCCCGCGCTTCACGAGCGGCTTGGGCAGGCGCAGTTTGCGGAACTGCAGGGAACGCATGGAGCCGTACCAGACGGTGCCACGGTCAACCTCACCGAACTTCCCGGTGAGCTTCTTGCGGAGCTGCCGGGACAGAATGAACACATCCACAAAGACGGCCAGGAACATCACCCAGAAACCGCCCAGGACATAAACCATCTGCTCGCTGGAAGCTGGCACGATCAGGGAAATGATGACAAATACGAGGGCGCCGAACATCAGGTATTCGCCCAGGCTGAAGCGCGCATCCACGTAGTCGCGGGCATAACGCTTCTGCGGACCCTTGTCGCGCAAAGGCAGGAACTTCTCATCACCTGTATCGAGAGCCTGGCGCATTTTCGTCCGCTGATCCTGGACAGCCTGGCGCTCAGCCGCCTTGGACGCCTTGCGGTCCTCCGGCACAAGGGGCCGTTTGCGAGCAGCTTCCTGCGCTTTGCGCTTTGGCGTGGGCGCACCCTTGCCCAACGCGGCATCCTGCCGGGCTGCCGCTTCAGCGGCCTGCTGGTCTATTGTTTGCTGCGCCGTTGGCGCTTCCTTTTTACGTCCGAACACGTGAACAGAATACCTTGCGGCCCGCGGAGATTCGCCGCGGGTATTGTGTTCGCCATGACTCCCACTCCAGCAGCCAATCCGTCCGACGCCAGCACCCCCGGCTCCGGTCACCCTGCACCGGCCATCGACGCGGACGGACTCCGGCTGTCCGTCGCAGGTTCCTTCGACGCAACCCTCGACCGGCTCAAGGAACTTGTGGCCATTCCCGGCATCGCCTGGCCGAGTTTCGATCCTGCGCCCTTGGAAGCCAGCGCGCAGGCCGTAGCGGAACTGCTGCGCGCCGCCGGCCTTGAGGATGTCCAGGTCCTGCGCAGTAACAAGGAGGACGGCACCCTCGGCGGACCTGCCGTCGTCGCACGCCGACGGGCCGCCGAAGGAAAGCCGACCATTCTGCTGTACGCCCACCACGACGTCCAGCCGCCGGGGGATCCGGCGCTGTGGGAAACGGAGCCTTTCGACGCCGTCGAACGGGACGGCAGGTTGTACGGCCGTGGCGCTGCTGACGACAAGGCCGGGATCATGGCCCATGTGGCCGCCTATGCTGCAGCGATCGAGGTTCTGGGCACGGAATTCGGCCTTGGTGTGACGTTCTTCTTCGAAGGTGAGGAGGAAGCTGGTTCTCCCACCTTCCGTTCCTTCCTGGAAAAGCACCGGGAACTGCTGCGGGCCGATGTGATCGTGGTGGCCGACTCCAGCAACTGGAAGGTGGGCATTCCCGCCCTGACCACCAGCCTGCGCGGCCTTGTGGACGGAACCATTGAAGTTCAGGTGCTGGAGCATGCTGTCCACTCGGGCATGTTCGGTGGACCCGTGCTGGACGCGCCAACCCTGCTTTCCCGTTTGATTGCCACCCTGCACGACGCAGACGGCAACGTGGCCATCGAAGGCCTCGTATCGAATGACAACGTCGGCGTGGAGCTCGCCGAAGCGGAGTACCGTGCCGATTCCTCCGTTCTCGACGGCGTCCGGCTCGCCGGTACTGGAAGCATCGCCGCACGGCTGTGGACTAAGCCTGCGCTGTCCATCATCGGCTTCGATGCTCCCGCCGTGGATGTGGCCTCAAATACTCTCCTGCCGCGGGCGCGTGCCAAGTTCAGCCTGCGCCTGGCGCCCGGCCAGGATCCGGCGGCAGCGATGGAAGCCGTTCAACGCCACGTCCAGGCCAACGCGCCCTTTGGGGCGAAGGTCGTGTTCACTCCCGGGGAAAGCGGAAAGTCGTTCCTCGCTGATACAACCTCCAAGGCGGCGAAGTTCGCCATGTGGGCGCTGGGGGAGGCCTGGGGTGTTCCGGCGGTGGAGATGGGGATCGGCGGGTCGATTCCGTTTATTGCGGACCTGATGGACGTCTATCCGGACGTCCAGATCCTCGTGACCGGTGTTGAGGATCCCGATTCCCGTGCCCACAGTGCCAACGAGTCCCTTCACATTGGTGATTTCAAGAACGCCGTGGTCGCCGAGGCGCTGCTGCTCGCCCGGCTGAACGCAGAAGGCCTGGTCTGAATCCCATGCCCCTCTGATGCCGGCATTCCTCCACCATCGGGAACAATCAGCGAACAGGCTTGGTTACGTCAGGAGTTAGAGCTACAGGGCTGACCGAAGTAGCATGTAGCTATAGCCCGTACCGTATCCGTAGGGGCAGGCGCCGCTGACGCGGGGCCGCCAGGACCGTCCTAAGGTAGGCCAAATGAGCACCGCAACCAACGAGAACATCACCGAGACCACCAGCGCTGCCAGCGATGAACTGGCCGCACACGAGGTCAAACTGACCGACGTCGCAGCAGGCAAGGTGCGCAGCCTCCTGGAGCAGGAAGGCCGGACCGATCTCCGCCTCCGCGTTGCCGTCCAGCCCGGCGGCTGCTCCGGCCTCATTTACCAGCTGTACTTCGACGAGCGCCTCCTCGACGGAGATGCCGTCCGCGACTATGACGGCGTCGAAGTTGTCGTGGACAAGATGAGCGTGCCGTACCTCAGCGGTGCCAGCATCGACTTCGAGGACACCATCTCCAAGCAGGGCTTCACCATCGACAACCCCAACGCCGGTGGCTCCTGCGCCTGTGGTGATTCGTTCCACTGACCCGGTTCTTTCGCCCGATGCCGGCGCCTGCTTTCCGTCCGCCAAAAACGGCACGGAGGCACGGCGCCGACATGTGGGCGAAACGCCCGGCAGAGCGGTAAGCTCTACACCGAGTAGTAAAACTTTTAGTGTGCCCGGACGGCCCCTTGGGTGGCCGGGCAACAGCAACAAGTAGGAAGGGCCGTCTGTGAGTTCGCAGAACCGAACCGGCAGCCGACGCAAAACGATCACTACGATCTCAGGCTTGGCAGTTGCCGGCGCGTTGGTTTTGACTGGATGTTCGCCAGAGGTAGAGAAGGGGTGGCTGCCCACCGAGCGTGGCACCACCAATCACACTGACCGGATCATGGACCTCTGGGTCAACTCATGGATTGCAGCCCTCGTTGTGGGCATCATCACGTGGGGCTTGATCGTTTGGTGCCTTGTCGCCTACCGCCGCCGCAAGGGCACCACGGGTTTCCCGCGGCAGACCAGCTTTAACCTCCCGCTGGAGGTCTTCTACCTGACCATCCCGCTGTTCATGGTCCTGGTGTTTTTCTACTTCACCGACCGCGACCAGCAGGCCATCGATGACCGCTCCAAGCCGGCCGACGTCGTTGTTGACGTCCGCGGCAAGCAGTGGGCATGGGACTTCAACTACAAGTCCGGCGACGTCGTCTCTGAGGATGTTTACGAAGCAGGAGTCCAGACGAACCTCACAGGAGGCGAAATCGACAAGGAAAAGCTTCCCACTTTGTACCTGCCGGTGGGCAAGTCGGTTGACCTCGAACTGAACTCGCGCGACGTCATTCACTCTTTCTGGGTTCCAGCCTTCTTGCAGAAGCGCGACATGATCCCGGGCAAGACCAACTACCTCAGGTTCACCCCCACCAAAGAGGGAACCTACGATGGCAAGTGCGCCGAACTCTGCGGTGAGTACCACTCCGAAATGCTGTTCCGCGTCAAGGTTGTCTCCGAAGCCGAATTCCAGGCTCACATGGACAAGCTCAAGGCAGATGGCAACACGGGACTCCTCGGCGAAGAGTACGACCGCAACCCGAACCTGAACGAAATTAAGTAAGGGGAGCGACGTGGCTACTTACACCCAAACCGCACCTGCCGGAACCCTAGAGGCTCCCGTAGTTCCTAGGTCCAAGGGACGCATCGTCGTCAACTGGATCACCTCCACCGACCACAAGACCATCGGGTACATGTACCTGATCGCATCGTTTGTGTTCTTCTGCCTCGGTGGCGTCATGGCTCTGCTCATCCGAGCTGAACTGTTCGAACCCGGCATGCAGATCCTGCAGACCAAAGAGCAGTACAACCAGCTGTTCACGATGCACGGCACCGTGATGCTGCTGATGTTCGCCACCCCGCTTTTCGCCGGCTTCACCAACGTCATCATGCCCCTGCAGATCGGTGCCCCCGACGTCGCCTTCCCGCGACTGAACGCGCTGGCCTTCTGGTTCTTCCTCTTCGGGTCCACCATCGCGGTGTCCGGCTTCATCACCCCCCAGGGTGCGGCGTCGTTCGGCTGGTTCGCCTACGCGCCGCTGTCCAACACCACGTTCAGCCCCGGCATCGGCGGTGACCTGTGGGTCTTCGGCCTGGCGCTGTCCGGATTCGGCACCATCCTGGGTGCAGTCAACTTCATCACCACCATCATCTGCATGCGCGCTCCGGGCATGACCATGTGGCGGATGCCCATCTTCACATGGAACGCCCTGGTGACGTCCATCCTCGTGCTGATGGCCTTCCCGCCGCTAGCTGCCGCACTGTTCGCGCTCGGCGCCGACCGCCGCTTCGGTGCACACATCTTCGATCCGGAGAACGGCGGCGCCATCCTGTGGCAGCACCTGTTCTGGTTCTTCGGCCACCCCGAGGTGTACATCATTGCGCTGCCGTTCTTCGGCATTGTGTCCGAGATCTTACCGGTCTTCAGCCGCAAGCCGATCTTCGGCTACAAGGGTCTTGTCTACGCGACCATCGCCATTGCAGCCCTGTCCGTCACGGTGTGGGCACACCACATGTACGTGACCGGTTCGGTGCTGCTGCCGTTCTTCGCCTTCATGACCATGCTCATTGCGGTCCCGACCGGTGTGAAGTTCTTCAACTGGATCGGCACCATGTGGCGGGGGTCCCTGACGTTCGAGACTCCGATGCTGTGGAGCCTCGGCTTCCTCATCACGTTCCTCTTCGGTGGCCTGACCGGCATCATCCTGGCTTCGCCGCCGTTGGACTTCCAAGTCTCTGATTCCTACTTTGTGGTGGCGCACTTCCATTACGTGGTGTTCGGCACCGTGGTATTCGCGATGTTCGCAGGCTTCTACTTCTGGTGGCCAAAATTCACCGGCAAAATGCTCAACGAGCGCCTCGGAAAGATCCACTTCTGGATGCTGTTCCTGGGATTCCACGCTACGTTCCTGATCCAGCACTGGCTCGGCGTGCAGGGCATGCCCCGCCGCTACGCGGACTACCTGGTTGAAGATAACTTCACCTGGATGAACCAGTTCTCCACCGTAGGCTCGTACCTGCTGGGGGCGTCCCTGATTCCGTTCTTCTGGAACGTCTACATCACCTGGCGCAGCTCAGAGCGCGTCGAGGTGGACGATCCTTGGGGCTTCGGCGCCTCGCTCGAATGGGCTACCTCCTGCCCGCCGCCGCGCCACAACTTCACCTCGCTGCCCCGGATCCGTTCAGAGCGTCCCGCCCTGGACCTCCACCACCCGGAGCTTTCGCAGGTACATACCGTTGAATCGCCTGCAGCCGCAGCAGCGGTGCTCGGTAACGCCGACCAGAAGGACACCGCCAAGTGAAAATCGAATCATGGATATTTGGAGCCGGAGTTTTCTTCTTCGTACCGGTTTCCCTGGTCTACGGTTTCCTGACCAACTGGAGTGAATGGGTCGGAACCCTCGGGATCCTCCTGGTGGGCGGACTCTCCGGAATGATCGGCGGCTACCTTGGCTTCACCGGCAAGCGCATCGGGATGCGTCCCGAGGACCGCAACGATGCCGAGATCCATGAGGGCGCCGGTGAACAGGGGCACTTCAGCCCCTGGAGCTGGTGGCCGCTGGTTCTGGGCCTCGCCTGTGCGGGCGGATTCCTGGGCCTCGCAGTGGGTTGGTGGATCCTTTTCATCGCAGCCGGCCTCGCAGTCGTAGCCCTCGTGGGTTGGGTCTTCGAGTACAGCCGTGGGGACCACGCCCACTAGAAGCCGCTGAGCTTCAGCAGAGATTTTGCAAATTACGACGTCGGGCCCCACCTTCTGGTGGGGCCCGACGTCGTTCTTGTCCGTTCGATTTCGCGCGGGGAGTCGCGGGGTAATGCGCCCTGGGAGAGGCTAGCTGGCTCCCTGAGACTCCAGGAGCTCTCCCAGCATCCGCAGGGCCGCCTCGGCGTTGCGGTGACTGACAGATCCGCTGAGGGCGCACTCGGGGACTGAAAGCTCTACTTCGCAGCCGAAGGGGAAATCGGCAGTCATGACTTCCAGCAGGGAGCGGGCGTCGACACCCTGGATGCCGGCCTTGCGGATGGTGACAGGAAGTCCCGTTTCGGTCACTGCCCTGACGAACATCGCGGCAGGACGGGCATGCAAGCCGACTGACGCTGACACAACGGCCTTATGCACTGGCAAGGTGTCTCCCATTTCCTGACGGCCCCCAAACCGTCATCGCTAAATTTCCTGTCCAATATATCCGGCTGGATGGCTGCGCGACCAAACGGGGGAGTAGGGGGGGCGGTCCGTTGCTGGAACTGGTCTAGTCCAGCGACGCTGCTTGCCTTAAGCTTGGACAGTGAAAACTGAAGCAAGGACGTACCTCCGTGGCTGCTGATGCCCGCGGCGTTGCCGGCGAGATTGACCGCAGCAACGGGACTGCCATCTACATCCAGCTCAGGGAGATCCTCCGGGCCTACATCAGCGATTCCTGTCCGCCTGGATCCGCCCTGCCCTCGGAACGGGATCTTGCCCTGCGGTTCGGGCTGGCCCGGATGACTGTCAGGCAGGCCATCGATGCCCTGGTCGGCGAGGAGGTCCTCGAGCGGGTTGTTGGCCTCGGCACCTTCGTACGGAAGCCCAAACTCGATCTTCAGGTGAAACTCACCTCGTACAGCGAAGAGATGCAACGCCGCGGTATGGTTCCGGCCGCCAAAGTCCTGAGCTTCGAACAGATCGGCGCCAGCGCCTTCCTGGCCCGCGAACTGCAGGTGGAGGAGGGGACGCCACTGGTGCGTTTCCGTCGGCTGCTGCTGGCGGACGGCGAGCCCATGAGCGTGGACGAGAACTTCATCCCGGCGCAGCGAGTCCCGGGTCTCCTGGACGGCGAGCCCCCAACATCGCTCTACAACGTGCTGAGTGAGCAGTTCGGCCTCGTGATGGAGTGGGGGGAAGACATGATCGAAGCGACGGCCGCTTCCCCCTCTACGGCGCGCCTGCTCAACGTCGACGTCGGCGCACCCTTGCTTAAAATCCAGAGGCACGCCTTTGTTGCCCGGGCGATGGTGGACTACTCAGTTTCGTACTACCGTGCCGACCGCTACAAGCTATGGGTACCCCTCCAGCGGCCAGGTGCCAGGCCTGCCAGAAATCAATCCTTGGGCTATCGCAACCACTAGCAACGGTGCCGACGGCAACGGGAAAGGCCCGGTCCATGTGGACCGGGCCTTTCCTGTTGGAGCGTAATTGCTGTGAATCAGTGGCTGAGGCTCTTGCTTTCCTGGCCGGCCTCCACCGCTGGGTGGGCGGGGTGGCCGTGTGCGGCCTCCAGTTCAGCCGGGGTGGCCGGTGCAACACGGTCCTCGAAGAACCACTTGGACAGGAACGCACGCTGCTTTTCCTTACGCGTCACAATGCCGTGGTCGTTGGCGACCGCCGGCAGCGGTGCGGGGGATTCGAATCCCACGAGCTTGTAGCGCTTGTACTCATCCAGGGGAGCATGCACTTCGATGAACTCGCCGTGCGGGAGGCGAACGATGCGGCCGGTTTCGCGGCCGTGCAGTGCGATCTCCCGGTCCTTGCGCTGAAGGGCCAGCGCCACTCGCTTAGCGACCATAAAAGCGATGACCGGGCCAATGAAGAACAGCGCACGAAGCCAGTACGTCACATCGTTCAGGGACACGCGGAAGTGCGTAGCGATGAGGTCCGAACCAGCGGCTGCCCACATCACGCAGTACCAGACGAAGCCGGCAACGCCGATAGCGGTGCGCGTGGGGGCGTTCCTCGGACGGTCCAGGACATGGTGTTCGCGGGTGTCCTTGGTGATCCAGCTTTCGATCCACGGATACATGAACATCACCGTGAACAGAATGCCTGCGGGTACCAGAGCCGGTAGGAGGACGTTCAGGGTCAAGGTGTAGCCGAAGACAACGTACTCGAACTGGAAATCACCAATGACACCGGGCATAAGCCTCAGGGCACCGTCAACGAACCCGATATACCAGTCAGGCTGGGTACCGGCAGATACCGGTGAGGGATCGTAAGGGCCGTAGTTCCAGATCGGGTTGATCGTGAAGAAGCCCGCCATCAGGGCAATTACACCGAAGACGATGAAGAAGAAGCCGCCGGCCTTGGCTGCGTACACAGGTCCGAGCGGGTAGCCAACCACATTGCCGTCGTTGCGGCCCGGGCCGGGGTACTGGGTGTGCTTGTGCACAACCACCATGAACAGGTGCAGGACGATCATCAACAGGATGAGCGCGGGTACGAGCAGGATGTGCAGCATGTAAAGGCGGCCAATAACAGCCGTTCCCGGGAACTCGCCACCGAAGAAGAAGAAGGAAATGTAGGTTCCGACAACCGGGATTGCCTTCATGACACCGTCGATGATCCGCAGGCCGTTGCCGGAGAGCAGGTCGTCGGGGAGGGAGTATCCGGTGAAGCCGGCTGCCATGGCGAGGATCAGGAGGACGCTGCCAACAACCCAGTTCATTTCACGTGGTTTGCGGAAGGCGCCTGTGAAGAAGACGCGCAGCATATGGACGGCGATCGACGCGACGAAAAGCAGTGCAGCCCAGTGGTGCACCTGGCGCATGAACAGGCCACCGCGGACGTCGAAGGAAATATCCAGCGAGGTGCTGTAGGCCACCGACATCTCGACGTTCTTCAACGGCAGGTAGGACCCGTCGTAGTGCGTTTCCGCCATGGACGGATCGAAGAAGAAGGTCAGGAAGGTGCCCGAGAGCAAGAGGATAACGAAGGAGTAGAGGGCTACTTCGCCGAACATGAACGACCAGTGGTCAGGGAAGACCTTGCGTCCAAATTCCCGCAGGATTCCTGATCCACCGACTCGCTCGTCAACAAAATCGGTGATGCGTCCGGCTTTAGTCTTGGCGACGAAGGCGGGGGCTTCAGCTCTTGATGCTGCGCTCATGCTCATCACGCTCCCAGTAACTCGGTCCTACAGGTTCATTGAAGTCGCTGGTTGCGACCAGGTAGCCCTCGGCATCCACTGCAATCGGCAGTTGGGGGAGGGGCCGGCTGGCCGGGCCAAAGATCACCTTGCACTCGTTGGTGAGGTCAAAGGTGGACTGGTGGCACGGGCACAGCAGGTGGTGCGTCTGCTGCTCGTACAGAGCAACGGGGCAACCGACGTGGGTGCAGATCTTGGAGTAGGCAACGATTCCGTTGTAGCTCCAGTCTTCGCGGCCTTCCGAGGGATTCAGCGAGGCGGGATCCAAACGCATCAGCAGGACAACAGCCTTGGCCTTTTCGTTGAGCTTGCCTTCAGGCAGTTCGTTCAGGCCCTCAGGAATTACGTGGAAAGCTGAGCCGATGGTGACGTCAGAGGCCTTGATGGGTGTGCCGTCGGGGTCGCGGGTGAGGCGCTTGAGCTTGCCTTCCTGCGGAGCCCACATGGTGTGGGCCAGCGCCCGGTCGGGGCGGGGGCCGAGGTCACCGAAAACCGCAATTGCGGGAAGCGGGGCCAGGGCTACAGCACCGAGCAGCGTGTTGCGGATGAGCGGGCGGCGCTTGATGCCGGTCTCTTCCACGATGTCATCCACGATCCGGACCGCCGCCAAGCGGTCTTCTTCGGTGCGGATGGGATGGCGTTCTTCCGAGACTTCATGGTCCGGCATCAGGGCTTTGGCCCAGTGCACAATACCGGTCCCGATGCCGAGCATCGCAAACGCTGTGCCAAGGCCCAGCAGTGCGTTCTGCAGCCGGATGGTGGCGATGCTTGTGCCGTCGCCCAAGTCGATGGCGAAGTACGCCACCAGGAAGATCAGGGTGCCGAAAACTGACGCGCCGAAAAGTACAGCGACCTGCCGTTCTGCACGCTTTGCGGCCTTCGGGTCCGTGTCGGCCAGGCGCAAACGGTGCGGGGGAATTCCAGGATCCTGGAACTTCTCCACCTCATTCTGACCAGCCGTAGCTACGGTGCCCGAGTGGTTCGGACTGCCGTCACTATGGTTGCCCATAATTCGCCTCATCCTTCTCTCGTCCCGGCGGCTGCCGGGTTAGTTTTCAATGTCAAACTGCTGACTGGGCAGCAGAAGTTCTTAAGATTCCCGTTGCGCCTAAGACGTCCGGGAAGTAAGCCAGATGGTGAAGGCGATGATGACACCCAGGCCTGCAATCCAGACGAAGAGGCCTTCAGAGACGGGACCGAGGGCGCCTAGGTCAGCGCCACCGGGGGAGCCGTTGGCCTCGATCTGCTTCAGGAAGGTGACGACGTCGCGCTTGCCCTCAGGGGTGACGTTTGTGTCACTGAAGACGGGCATGTTCTGCGGTCCGGTGACCATCGCTTCGTAGATGTGCTTGCCGGAGACATCGGCAAGGGCGGGAGCGAACTTGCCACGGGTGAGTGCACCGCCGGCGGCTGCCGCGTTGTGGCACATCGCGCAGTTCACGCGGAAAAGTTCGCCACCAGCTGCCGCGTCACCCTTTTCGTCCAACAGGCCTTCTTCAGGAATTGCCGGGCCGGCTCCCAGGGAAGCAACATATCCTGAAAGCTGTCGCGTCTGTTCGTCGTTGAACTGTGCAGGCTTCTTTTGCGCCTGCGGACCGTTCATCTGCATGGGCATACGGCCGGTTCCGACCTGGAAGTCAACAGAAGCTGCACCAACACCCACCAGGGAGGGCCCATTTGCGGTCCCACTGGCACCCATGCCATGGCACGTGGCGCAGTTGGCGACGAACAGTTTACCGCCTTCCTCGACGTCGTTGGCGGTGTAGCCGCTGGTGGAAGCCTTGGCTTCGTTGACGGTGGTGGCAACGGCGTAGAGCCCGCCAGTGACGAGGAGTCCCATCAGTAGCAGCGCGATTACTGCGAGTGGGTGACGCCGCTTTTGCGAGAGAGCCTTCACGTGGTGGTTCCTTTATTCGATCGTGCGCCGGCTCCGTGAGCCGCTTCTTGAAATTCTGCCTCTTGTAGAAAAGGAATCAAAGCTTGACTACTTCAGTACGTAGATGACCAGGAAGAGGCCGATCCAGACAACGTCCACAAAGTGCCAGTAGTAAGACGTGACGATCGCGGAGGTTGCTTCGAAGTGGCCGAACTTCTTTGCTGCGAACGAGCGTCCGATGATGAAGAGGAAGGCTATGAGGCCGCCGATTACGTGCAGGCCGTGGAAGCCGGTGGTCATATAGAACGCTGAGCCGTAGGCGTTGGATGAGAGTGAAACGTGTTCGGAAACAAGCATCGCGTATTCAGTTGCCTGGCCGGCGACGAAGAACGCACCCATGATGAAGGTCAGCGTGAACCATTCGTTCATGCCCCAGCGGGTGAACTGGAACGGGCCGCCTGTTTTGCGAGGCTGCAGCCGTTCGGCGGCGAAGACGCCCATCTGGCAAGTAAAGGAACTGGCCACGAGGACGATCGTGTTGACTAGCGCAAAGGGGAAGTTGAGCTTTGCTGTCTCTTCCGCCCACATCTGACCGCTCGTGGAGCGCAGCGTGAAGTACATGGCGAAGAGACCGGCGAAGAACATCAACTCACTGGACAGCCAGACTACGGTTCCGACAGAAACCATATTGGGGCGGTTCAGCGTGGGGTGCGCCGGGGTACTGGGGGCATGGGTCGCAGATGTCACATAGACATTATGTCTATAAAAGTCCGTAGTTCCCAACGCGAACCGCCTTTTCGGGGGACTTTTTCTACAAAGACGCGAAATCACTGCGAAAAGTTCCCGGCGGTGTTCACATTGGTCAGGTCCGAGGTGGCTCGATAGCATCAGAAGGTGACTTCTCAGGCAACCGCGCCGGCGGACAGCAACACTTGGCCGCGGCTTATATCGGCTCTTATCAACGGTAGTGACCTCACAGCGGGCAACACCGCTTGGGCTATGGACAGAATCATGTCCGGGGAGGCCACCCCCGCGCAGATCGCCGGATTCCTGGTTGCCCTCAGCGCCAAGGGCGAAACCGTGGACGAAATCTCGGGTCTGGTGGACGCGATGCTGCGCCATGCAACACCCATCGATATCCCCGGTCAGAAGCTGGACATCGTTGGTACCGGCGGGGACCAGCTCAATACCGTCAACATTTCCACCATGTCCGCCCTCGTTGCTGCGGGCGCCGGAGCGAAGGTCGTCAAGCACGGCAACCGTGCAGCGTCTTCGTCCTCCGGCTCGGCTGACGTGCTTGAAGCGCTGGGGGTCAGGCTCGACCTCCCGGTGGCCCAGGTGGCACGCAACGCGGGGGAGGCTGGAATCACTTTCTGCTTCGCGCAGGTGTTCCACCCGTCTTTCCGTCACACCGCCGTACCCCGCAGGGAACTCGCCATCCCCACCGCCTTTAATTTCCTGGGCCCGCTGACCAACCCGGCCCTTGTTCAGGCCTCAGCTGTGGGAGTGGCGAATGCCCGTATGGCTCCGCTGGTTGCAGGCGTCCTGGCGAAGCGGGGCAGCCGCGGCCTGGTTTTCCGCGGCAACGACGGACTGGACGAACTGACTACTACGGGTCCCTCCACCGTCTGGGAAATCCGCGACGGCGCTGTCTCTGAGCTGAATTTTGAGCCGGCCGGGCTGGGCATCCGTCCCGCGACTGTGGAGGAACTCCGTGGCGGGGACGCACAGGCGAATGCCGCCGTCGTACGTGATGTCCTGGCCGGCAAGACCGGCGCAGCGCGGGATGCCGTGCTGCTGAACGCGGCCGCTGGGCTGGTGGCCTTTGATGAATCGTCCGAGGGCCCGTTCCTGGAGCGTATGCGTTCGGCGCTTGCCCGGGCCGCGGAGTCGATTGATAGCGGTGCTGCCGCTGCGGTCCTCGATAAGTGGGTTTCGCTAACGCGGCCTTGATATGGACAGGAAAGGATGCGGGCCCGGCTGTAAGGCCGGGCCCGCATCGTTTCCCGGGAAGTGATCCTACTGTTCGAAGCCGAGCGCGAATGCCGCGTCGAGATCGTGTTGCGAGTAGGCACGGAAGGCAATGTGTGTAGTGGTGTGAACCACCGCAGGCACCTTTGACAGCTTGTCGGCAATGACGTCAGCCAGGTCCTCGTGTTGGGCGACGCGGGCAACGGCGATGAGGTCCCATTCGCCTGTTACGGAATAGACCTCGCTGATGCCTGGGATCGCGGAAATTTCCTCGGCAGTTTCCGGGATGCGCGCGGCGTCGGTCTTGATCAGAACGAATGCGGTGATCACTGTTCAATCCTTCCGGATCTGTTGGCCGTAGCTGTGCCCGGCAAGACTTTTGGTGATGCCAGCCTATTACATGGGCGTGTCCATCAGGCGTGCCCCGGACGCGTGGCCGGCGGCGCCTTCACGACTTTCTAAGCCTGCGTACCAGTGCAAGAAGTGCCCGGTAGCCCACCAGGAACAAACCCAGGCTCAAGAGCGCAACAACCACGAAGGCCAGTACTACGCTCTGTCCCGTCAGAGCCCTCAGGATCATGCCGCCGGCCACGGCGCCAAGCCAGACCGCGACGCCGGTTGCCATGGACAGCGGACGCTGCCAGGCCCGCCCCGCAAACCAGGCGATGGCGGCCCCAGCCAGGAACGGCCATGCGGTCAGGAACACTCCGGTGACGACGTCGCCGCGCTGGTGGGCATCCCTGCCGATGGCCGCGAAAACGAGGATGAGGACGGCGTCGGACAGTGCCGCGGCGGTGATGGCGCGCCTGCCGCCGGTTAAGGATTGGTGCTGGGTCCAGGTCATGGCTTCGAGCCTAACCCGGCGACGGCGACGGCCCGGTTCTGATGCTTGCCGGGGTACGGGGGATTGCGGAAGATGGGTGGGACAACAGTGGTGCTTATCAAGCGGGAGGCACAGTGCGTCTGATCCAGGTGGCCCAGCAGGCACACGACCTCCAGCGGGCCGCGGAGTTCTATTCACAACTGCTGGGGGTGCAGCCCCGGCGGTCTACGACCCGCCGGGGCTGCTGTTTTTAGATCTGGACGGCGTCCGGCTCTTGCTGGAGCGCGGCGCGCCGTCGTCGGTCCTCTATTTGCAGGTGGAGGATGTCCGGACCAGCATCCGCGTCCTGCAGGGCAGGGGAGTGGAGGTAGTTGCGCTGCCGCAGGTGATCTTCCACCATGGCGACGCCACCCTGGGTCCGGCAGGAACCGATGAGTGGATGGCCTTCATGCGCGACTGGGAAGGGAACACGGTGGGGCTGGTCAGCCGGCATCCACCGGCCGTTGTGCCGGATGCGGCCCCGCACTAGGCTCTAGCCGGAAAGGAGCAACCATGCGAAAGATTTCCACATGCCTGTGGTTCGAGAACCAGGCCGAAGAGGCCGCCGAGTTCTATGCGTCAGTCTTCGGCGACTCCAGGATTCTGGACGTCTCGCGGTTCGGCGAGGGCGGTCCCGGTCAGGCCGGGCAGGTCATCACCGTTGAGTTTGAGATTGAAGGCCGAAAGTTCATGGCACTCAACGGGGGAGCGCCGGACAATTTCACGGAAGCCGTCTCCTTTGTGGTCGACTGTTCCGACCAGGCGGAAGTGGACCGCTACTGGTCGGCGCTGACAGACGGTGGGGCGGAGAGCCAGTGCGGGTGGTTGAAGGACCGTTTCGGCGTCTCCTGGCAGATCGTGCCGTCGGTCCTGGGCTCACTGATTGGCGGTCCGGATCCGGAGGGTGCCCAGCGGGCAATGCAGGCCATGCTCGGGATGCAGAAGCTTGATATCGCCGCACTTCAGACGGCTTATGACGGTTAGGAAGCTCTGGGCAGGTCCGGGCCTCCCCGGCAACGGGGTCGTTGCCGTAGCCTGAAACACAATTGCCGTCGTGGATCACCCCGGCCCCGGCGGCCTGACGTAGAAAGCCGGGGGAATGCTGAGAGAAGTCGGAGTGGCGAAGCACCGCGGTTCCCCCACCGGCAACGGTCACCTTCGAATATCACAACGACGAGGGCTAAACCGGGCTAGCCGAATCCCGTTCAGTTAACATCTCCGGATTGTGCATTCCGGGGGTGGTCCGGATGGGACCACTGGGCCTGGCCGAGCCATAGCCCGGATTCTAGCCATCCCGGCGGTCAGGATGCGTCACCTAAAGTGAGACGCGCCAGCCAATGGTTCAACTTGAGGCGTACCAGGCCAATGCTTCATCTATCTTGAGATCGCGTCACCTTAGGAGGCGGAACAGCTTTACATAATGTATATTATCGGCGTGATCTGAGAGCGGAGAGTGGCCTGCATTAAGCCGACGTTGTGCGGGCAACTCCGGGGCTTCCGTTGGATGTTGACGCACGTCAGGTCCGGCTGGTCGTCCTTGACCCAAACCCAAGATCCATGCCTCATGGAATGACACGCCAGTGATTGGCCTGTTCCGCGTCGAGCAAGGCACCGTTGAAGTCACCGGTCGGCGCATGCGCAGAAAAAATCTGCTGCTGCCGGCATGCTCACGGTTCTACTCGCCACCTCGGCGTATGGCGCCGTAACCGGCGTACCAACCTCATCCGCTCAGTCATCGGGGCTGGCCAACGCCGGCGTTGAAGCCAGCTCCAGCACCCAGCCCGACAAGCTGGCGGACAATTCGCCGGCCCCCGCTTTTGTGTCCGGAACACCGGCCGGCGGCACAGGAAACGGCTCCCCGGCCAGCCCGGCCATTGTCTAATCCCGTGTGCTCGCCAAGAATGAACCAATGACGGTCTACGTGCGTTCACTCGAAACTGCTGTTCCGCCCACCGTGCTGGTCCAGACCGAAGCCCGGGACGTTTTTGCAGCCCAGCCGGGCCTGACCAGGTTGGGCTCGCGGCTGGTGAGTACCTGCTTCGATTCAGCCGCCATCGATACGCGCCATACCGCCGTCGAAGAAATGACCATGGCGTTCCGTTCGGACGATCCGCAGTTCTTTGATCCATCTACGGGCCTGCTCCTGAACCCCACCACCAAGGTGCGCAACGAGTTCTTCGCACGGGAGGTCACCAAACTTTTCGTCGAGTCCGCCCGGGCTGCCGTGGGCGCCTGCCCGGATCTGTCCTTGCTTGACATAACCCACGTCATTACCGTCTCCTGCACAGGATTCTTCAACCCCGGTCCTGACTATAAGATCGTCCGTGCGTTGGGGCTGGACCCTGCCGTCCAGCGTTATCACCTCGGATTCATGGGCTGCTATGCCGCCTTTCCAGCACTGCGGGCCGCCAAGTCGTTCTGCGAAGCAGATCCGCAGGCCGTTGTCCTGGTGGTCTGTGCCGAGCTGTGCTCCCTGCACGTGCGGACCTCGAACGATCCCGACACCATCATGGGTTCGGCGCTGTTCGCCGACGGCGCGGCGGCAGCCATCGTTACGGCCCGGAACGATCCGGACGCACCTGCGCTGATGCAACTGGACCACTTCGAAACCGTCCTTACGCCGGTGGGCGAGGAATCCATGGCCTGGAACATCGGCGACCATGGCTTCGAAATGGTGCTGGGCAACTACGTCCCCCACATCATCGACGATCACATCATCGGCGCCCTGGCACCGCTGCTGACAAGGGATCCCTCGCTGCGTGGACTCCCCTACCGGGACATCCGCCATTGGGCCATCCACCCCGGCGGCCGGAGCATCCTTGACAAGGTCCAGACGCGCCTTGAACTCACCGACGAGCAACTCGTTCCGGCACGGGATACGTTGCGGGACTACGGCAACATGAGCAGCGCCACCGTGCTGTTTGTCCTCAGGCACATCCTGGAGCAGCCGCCGGTGGAGGGTGAGGAACGCATCTGCTCCATGGCGTTCGGCCCCGGACTCACGGTGGAGACCGGGCTCTTCACGAAACTCCGCCAGGCAGCCACCGGGAATCGGGCGGTGCAGCCAGAGGCGGCCTCGTCACTGGTCTGACCTGTGTCCCTGATGCGGCAAAGGGCTGCCGACGCAGTGGAAATGATGGATCTGCCGGACTGTGATCCCACCAAACTCGAGCTCACGTACCGGCAATTCGGACTGGTGAACCGGCTCTTCTCCGGCTGGCGGCAGCTGTACCGCCGCGAGCTTCGCCCTCTCCTCTCCCACGACACTGAAACCACGCTCCTCGACATAGGATGCGGCGGCGGGGACCTCGCACGCCAGCTCGCCCTCTGGTCCGCCCGGGACAAACTGCTGCTCGAGGTCACCGGCATTGACCCGGACGCCAGGGCATACAGCTACTCGTTACGCCGCCCCCACCACGTCTCAGTCCGGTTCCGCCAGGCGGACAGTGCCGACATGGTCCGCGAAGGCCGCCGGTTCGACGTCGTCATCTCGAACCACGTCATCCACCACCTCCAACCAGCGGACCTGGCTCAGCTCCTGGCAGATTCGCAAGCCCTGGGGCGCCGGATTTCCCTGCACAACGACCTCCGCCGGAACATCGCAGCCTACGCACTTTTCTCCCTGGCCGCCCTCCCCTTCCGCGGCTCGTTCATCCGAGCGGACGGCCTGACCTCGATCAGGCGCAGCTACACCCCTGCGGAACTCACCGCCGCCGCTCCCCCCGGCTGGCAGGTGGCGCGCCATTCCCCTTTCCATCAGGTCCTCATGCACGGTCCGGACCATCCCGATGGCTGACGTGGTGATCGTCGGCGGCGGACCCGTGGGTCTGTATCTCGCCGCCCTGCTGCTTCAGGAAGGCGTCGCGGTCCAGGTCCTTGAACAGCGTCTCCACCGGGAACACCACTCGCGGGCCATCGGCATCCATCCCCCGGCCCTCGCGGCGCTGGACAGGGCAGCGGTGGCCAGCGCCATGGTTGATGCCGGCGTGCAGATCCGCGGCGGCATTGCAGTCAGCGGCGCTAAGACCGTAGGGTCAATGTCTTTCGCGTCGGTCTCGGAGCGCTTCCCGTTTGTCCTGTCGCTCGCCCAGGTCACTACGGAATCCCTGCTGGAGCAGCGTGTACACGAACTCGACGGTGCGGCGCTCGTCAGGGGCGCCAGGGTGACGGGAATAGCGGACGACGGCGGACTGGTCACCGTCCGTGCTGCCGCCACCAAGACAGGCGGTGCCGGCACCCGGATCACCTCACGCCTTGTGGTCGCCGCCGACGGCTCGCGGTCCCTGATGCGCAGCCTGCTGGGCATCCCGGCCACGTCCCGAACCTATCCCGACCATTATGTGATGGGTGATTTCGAAGGTACCGGCAAAAACCTGAACGAAGCCGTCCTGTACCTCGAAGCCGAAGGGATAGTGGAATCCTTTCCGCTGCCGGGCGGACTCCGCCGCTGGGTAGTGAGGGTTCCCCGGCCCGAACCGGTCCCGGACGCCGTCGAACTCGCACGGATGGTCCACCACCGCACGGGGATCCGGCCGGACCCGGCCACCAACACCATGCTCAGTAGCTTCAGCCCGCGCTCCACGGTGGCGTGCCGATCAGTCTCGGGGCGGGCCGTCCTGATCGGTGATGCTGCCCATGAAATAAGCCCCATCGGCGGCCAGGGCATGAACCTTGGCTGGCTGGACGCGGCGGAACTCGCGCCGATCATCTGTGATGCCCTGGCGGGGAAACCGGTTGGCCAGCGCCTGCACGCCTATTCCGCCCGGCGTCGCAAGGCCGCCTCGGTAGCGCGATGGCAGTCCGAAGTGAATATGACGCTGGGGCGCCCGTTGGGGCGGCCGCTCCTGGCGTTGAGGAACCACGCAGTCAGCGCGGTGTCCGGCATTCCGGCGGCCAACAGGCTGGTGGCCCGCCGGTTCACCATGCAGTAACCCCCGCACCGGGTCAGGAATTCACGAAGTAGCAGTCGTAACTGTCCTGGCTGATGATCAGGCCGTCCCGGACTTCAAACACCGACGACGTCCGGGCGCGGATGGTCTCCCCGGCATCCCAGTACCGCAGGTCCATCAGCGTCCGCGCCGACCAGTCGGCCTCCACCACAACCCGACCGCCTTCGCAGATAGTGCGGCGGATCCCGAACTTCTGGTCCGCCACTACTTCGCCGCTTTGATCGAGGCCAGCCATCGCCTGGTCCCGCGTCCGCGTGGAGCCTTCAGCCGCGAGCAGATGCGGCGCCTCGACCAACACGATGTCCGCAGCGAGGAAACGGCCGATGGCCCCGCCGTCACCGCCGGCTTCCAGGGTCCGGATAAAGTCCAGGACAAGTTCCAGTGCGTTGGGTTCGGACGCAATCAGTTCAGCCATGGCATCGACATTAGCCGACGCGGCCGACGCCCTGCGGCGTCCGCCGCTAGGCTTTCCGCATGACCCCTGTATCACCGACTACTTCATTCACTCCTGCGCACCTGAGGGAACGGGTGCAGGAAATCCTGTCTGCGGGATCGCTGCCGCCCATCGTCCAGGCCGGGAATCCCGTACTCCGCCAGCGGGCCGCGTCCTTCGACGGCCAGATCAGCGCCGCCGAGCTGGACCAGTTGATTGCCCTCATGCGCGACGTGATGCACGAAGCCCCTGGTGTGGGGTTGGCCGCCCCGCAACTCGGAATCCCGCTGCAGCTGGCAGTCCTTGAGGACCAGTACGACGTCGACCCCGAGGCCGCTGCGCTGCGGCACCGCAGCCCGCTGGAGTTCCTCACCATCATCAACCCGCACTACACGGCCGTCGGAACGGAAAGCGCCGCGTTCTTCGAGGGGTGCCTCTCACTGACCGGCCTGCAGGCAGTGGTAGTACGGCCAGAGCGGGTGCTGCTCCGGTTCGATACCCCCGGAGGCCTGGCGTCGGAACGGGAATTCGAGGGCTGGCAGGCGAGAATTGTGCAGCACGAAACCGATCACCTCCATGGCACCCTCTACGTTGACCGCGCCGAGTTGAGGTCCTTGAGCTCCAACGCCGAGTACGCCGCCAACTGGGCCGAGCCGGGGATCGGAAAGGCCCGTGCGGCCCTGGGATTCCTGCCCGAGAACCCCTGACGCGCCTGCACGCCTCCGCGTCACTCCGGCGGTGCGTCTGCCGGATTTGCGTCGGTCGGGAGGAACCGGGCCCACCAGCGCAGGATGTGCTCGAATCTCTGACGCCGGTGCTGCGGCCTGCCTGACCGGGAAAGTTCATGGTCCTCGCCCGGGAACACCAGCAGCTGGGCTTCCACACCCCGCCGCTTCAGGGCCGTGAAATACCGCTGGCCCTGCTCCAGCGGACACCTGAGATCGTTTTCGCTGTGGATGACCAGCGTCGGGGTCTGCACGTTGCCCACGTGCTCGAACGGGCTTTGCGCGGCGACCTCCACCGTTGAGCTGCCGAGATACTCGTTGCCGAAGTACCAGCCAATGTCGGCCGAGCCCTCGAAACTGACCGGGTCCAGGAATCCGCGCTCCACAATGGCACCCTGGAACCTGTGGTGGTGCGCGATGGTCGAGGCGGTCAGGTATCCGCCGTACGAGCCGCCCATGATGCCCAGCCGGCCCGCGTCCAGCGCCGGAAATTTGGCCAGCGCCCCGTCCAGGAACGCGAGGACATCCTCCATGTCGTCGGTGCCAAGGCGGCCCTTGATGGCCAGCCCGTGCTCCCGGCCGTAGCCGGCGGAGCCGCGCGGATTGCACATCAGCACGGCATAGCCCGCAGCCGCGTACACCTGGGCTTCGTCGAACAGGGCAACGGTGAACTGGGCAAACGGCCCGCCATGGATGTTCAGCAGGACCGGGTGCGGACCCTTGCCCGCAGGCCTGACGAGCCAGCCATGGACGGGATAGCCATCGGGCGCCTCAAACGTCAGATCCTGTGGAACCACAATGTCCGTCTGTGTCCGCAGAACGGCCGAAAAGTCTGTCAGCAGCCGCAGCTGCCCGTCGTCGAGCACTCCGAGGTCCCCGTGAGTAGACGGATCGCTGAATACGACGAGCAGCGAACCACCCGCCCAGGCAGCGCCCGTCACCACCTTGTCGCCGTGCACCAGCAGGGCATGCCCGCCCGCCGCCCCCAGCTCAAGGAGCTCAACCGAGCCTTGCGCGTTGTTCAGGACCAGGGCGTGGTCCGGGCCGCGGAGCTCAATCCGGGCACCCGGCGCCGCAACGTCCATCAACTCTGGGTCGGTCAGCGCAATCGGCATGCCGCCGTCGGCCGCTACGCAGTACAGCACGGCGTTCCGTGCCACGAAGTCCCGGCCCGAGCCGCCCAGGTCCCGGGCAATGTAGAACAGCCATTTGCCGTCCCGGGACTGCCGGACTTCCGAGACGGTTTGAGGTGCGGCTACTCCCTTATCCACCGGGAGGGGGTCGCCGCCGGAGACCGGCACCCTGTAGATCAAGGTGGCCAAGTCGTCGTCGTTCTCCGGCGGTGCTGCCACAAAGTAGACGGCTGATCCGTCTGCACTGAAAAATCCGGAGCTGGCGTCCGTGGCGAGCGACGTCAGCTGCCGGGCTTCCGGCAGCGACGGAGCCGCAGGCGGCGCCAGCGGTTCGCCGCCGAGTTCCGGGACGTCCACGATGAACAGCTGCTGCGGCTTGTCGCGCGTGTAGCCAACGCTGTTCAGCCTGTACTGGTAGGAGGAGATCAGCCGTGGGGCCTCCGCCTCCGCGGTGATGGCTTCGCTGCTGCCGTACCGTCCGGTCTCGGGCTCGCGGGAGCTGAAAACTATCCGGTGCGAATCAGGAGACCAGGCGAAGGATTCCACTCCGAGCAGCCTGTCGGTAATGACCTGGGGTTCACCGCCGCCGGCCTCAACCACGACGAGCTGCGCTTTCGACGACGGTCCGCCCGTCCGGAGGAAGGCGAGGACCAGTCCATCAGGAGAGAAGGCAGGGCCGGTGTCCCGGAAGCCCCTGGTTATTCGTCGCGGCAGCTGCTCCTGGTTCAACGGGATGTTCCACAGCTGGCCCACGTAGGAGTCAGCAGTGAAATCCGGCCTGGTCACCGACACAACAGCGCGGCTGCCGTCCGGGTGAACGGCCGGCGCGGAGACGGAATTGAGCAGCGGGAGGTGTTCTGGCTTCACCCACGTGAGCCTAACGTGCGGCTTTCCCCCACGCGAACATGCGGCCGGACCACTCGCGCGGGCTCCGCGCCGGCCCGCTCCCCGCCCTAAGATGGTCCGTATGCCATCAAGCCCCCGCCCTCCGCTGCGCTGCCCCGTGTGCGGCGCCGCACTGGATGTCCGGGTCGGGCCGGGTGACGCGGCCCACAAGGCCTTGGTCTGCGGATCCGGGCACGGCTTCGACGCGGCGAAGCAGGGCTATTTCAACCTGCTGGTGGGCAAGGGGACAGTCTTTGAAGCCGACACCGCAGAGATGGTGGCGGCCCGGTTCGCTTTCCTCGACGGCGGGCATTACCGCCCCCTGGCAGACGCCGTCGCGGCCGCCGTCGTGCCCGGAATAACCCCGGGCGAACCATTCATGGTCCTCGATTCGGGTACGGGGACCGGCCACTATCTCAGGGTGGTGCTGGATGAGGTGCAGCGGCGCACGGCCAGCTACGCCGCCGTCGCGCTCGACATCTCCAAGTTCGCGCTCCGTCGCGCCGCGCGCCTCAACCCCGAGGCAATCAGCCTTGCCTGCGATGTGTGGCAGCCGCTCCCGGTGGCCGACGCCGCCGTCGACGCCATCACGGTGATCTTCGCTCCCCGCAACGCCGCCGAATTCGCCAGGGTCCTCCGCCCCGGCGGAAGGCTGGTGGTGGTGACGCCGCGCGCCGGACACCTGGCCGCCGTAGCCGCCCAGGCAGGGATGCTGTCCATCGAGGACGGCAAGGACGCGCGGCTGGCAGATTCCCTCTCGCCGCACTTCGCCGCCGAGTCCACCCGGGACCTGGATATCCTGATGATGCTGACGGCCAGCGAGCTGGCTGACCTGGCCTTCATGGGTCCGGCCGGGCACCACCTGGACCGCACGGCCATTGCCGCCAAAATCGGGAGCAGCGGGGTGTCGACCCAGGTGGAGGCACGATTCCGGATCACGGTCTTCCGTCCGGCACCGTCCGCACCGTAACGACGTGGCCACGTTCAACCGCTGCCCTTCACGCAACCTGCCGTCCTGCTTTCCGGCGGACTAGGATAGATAGACAGCTACCGAATGGTCAAGGGGGACGGAATGTTTGAATGGCTCGGCGAAAACTGGTGGGCCCTGTGGCTCACCGCCTTCCTCGCGTTCGCAGTGATCGAAATGATCACCCTTGACCTGTTCTTCATCATGCTCGGCGGCGGAACACTTGCCGCGCTCGTCGCAGATTTTGCCGGCGTTGACCTGTGGCTGCAGATTGTGGTGTTCTGCGTCGTCTCACTGCTGATGATCGCCTTTGTCCGCCCGGTGGCACTAAGCCACCTGAAAAAGGGACCCGCCGACCAGCGCACCAACATTGACCGGCTCATCGGCGAGCAGGCCCTGGTGATGGAAGCAGTCAGCTCCACCGGCGGCCTCGTCAAGATCGGGGGCGATGTCTGGAGCGCCCGGTCCTCCGGCGGCGTCCTGCCTGCCGGACAGAAGGCAGTGGTCTCCGCCATCGACGGGGCCACGGCTGTTGTTTCCGCCCAGCCGGAGCAGGCCACTCAGTCCTAAGTACAGCCTAACAATTGGGGAATAGGAGTCGTATGGATAACGCAGGAGGAGCCGCCCTGGCCATTGTGCTGGTGGTCCTGATCGTGTTCGTGATCATTGTCTTGGTCCGCTCAGTGCGGATTATCCCGCAGGCGAGGGCCGGCGTCGTTGAACGGCTCGGCAAGTACCAGCGGACCCTTAACCCGGGACTCACCATCCTGATCCCGTTTGTGGACCGGCTCCTGCCGCTCCTGGACCTGAGGGAGCAGGTGGTGTCCTTTCCACCGCAGCCGGTCATCACCGAAGACAACCTGGTGGTGTCCATCGACACTGTGGTGTACTTCCAGGTCACTGATCCGCGCGCAGCCACCTATGAGATTGCCAATTACATCCAGGCAGTGGAGCAGCTCACCACTACCACCCTGCGTAACGTTGTGGGCGGCCTGAACCTGGAAGAGGCGCTCACATCCCGCGACCAGATCAACGGCCAGCTGCGCGGTGTCTTGGACGAGGCAACCGGCCGCTGGGGCATCCGGGTCTCGCGCGTGGAGCTCAAGGCCATTGACCCGCCCCACTCGATCCAGGACTCCATGGAGAAGCAGATGCGGGCCGAGCGAGACCGCCGCGCTGCGATCCTCACGGCCGAAGGCACCAAGCAGTCTGCCATCCTGACGGCCGAGGGCCAGCGGCAAGCATCGATCCTTGCGGCTGAGGGCGACGCCAAGGCGGCCATCCTCCGCGCAGACGGTGAGGCACAGGCCATCCAGAAGGTCTTTGACGCCATCCACAAGGGCAACCCCGACCAGAAGCTCCTGGCCTACCAGTACCTGCAGACGCTTCCGAAAATCGCAGAGGGATCATCAAACAAGCTGTGGATCATTCCCAGCGAAATTGGCGAGGCACTTAAGGGCATCGGCCAGGCGCTCGGCGGTACCAATCCTGATCCGACCGCCAGCGGCGGCGGGCTGTTCGACGAGGAACCCGCTAAACAGCCTGGGTCCTGACACGGATTTGCCCCATACGGGGCGGGAGGGGATTTGCGCTTGGTTGCGGGTCCCCTCCCGTTTTGCGGCTAGGCCCCACGCCGGTATAATTGAGTATTTGTCCGGTCGGACCAGATCCGCTGGAACAAGAAAGCTTCGCAATGCGTTGAATCTTATGATGCAGCACAGTGCACAGAGTAGTCCGGGGCGGTTATGCCGTTCCGGCTTGCGTGGAGTCCTGCTCCGCGAACCGACCAGAGGGAGAAAACATGAGCGATCGCAGCCTGCGGGGTATGCGTCTTGGCGCGCAGAGCATGGAGACCGAGTCCGGCGTTGAGCCGGCTCCGCGCCAGCGCGTCGAATACCGGTGCGAGGACGGCGAGCAGGTCTTCGTGACGTTCTCTTCAGAGGCTGAAATTCCTCCTGTGTGGGTCTCCAAGACCGGCAAGGAAGCGCTCCTCGTTGATGGCGAACGTCCGGACACCAGCAACGAAAAGGCTGTCCGTACGCACTGGGACATGCTTCTCGAGCGCCGTTCCCTTCCGGAGCTGGAGCAGATCCTCGAGGACCGGCTGACCATCCTGCGCGAACGCCGTGGCGAACGGCGCAGCGCCTGACCCCAGCGGCGGTCACGGCCTCCCACCGAGGTCATAGCGTCACCGATTGACGCGATCTGAACGATTAAGAAAGGGCCGGGCCGGCAACGTGATCACGTTGCCGGCCCGGCCCTTATCTTTTGTCCTAACGGCGTTGCAGGTCAGCCCTGTGCCGGATCCTTCTTGCCTGTGAGCTTGTTCCAGCGTGCCTGCAGGCCCCACCTGGTGACGTTGACCATGGCCTCAACAACAATGTTGCCGCTCATCTTTGACGCTCCGAGCTCGCGCTCCACGAACGTAATGGGGCGTTCCTCGATCCTGAGGCCCAGCTTGGCTACACGCCACGCCAAGTCAACCTGGAAGCCGTAGCCGACTGAATCGACAAGGTCGAGGTTCAGTTTTTCCAGCGTGGTCCGCCGGAAGGCGCGGTAGCCGCCGGTGACGTCCTTGATCTTCAGGCCCAGCATCAGCCGGGCGTACGTGCTGCCAGTGCGTGAAATCGCCTGCCGGTACAGCGGCCAGTTGACCACGCTGCCACCGGGAACCCAGCGGGATCCCATGGCAAGGTCCGCGCCCTGTTCAACGGCTTCCAGCAGCTGGGGAAGCTGTTCGGGCTGGTGTGAGCCGTCCGCATCCATTTCCACCAGGACGTCGTAGCCTGCCTCGAGTCCCCATTTGAACCCGGCAATGTAGGCGGCTCCCAGGCCAGCCTTGCCTTTGCGGTGCAGGACGTGAACCTGTGCATCCTCGGCGGCAAAGCCGTCCGCAAGCTGACCGGTGCCGTCCGGGCTGTTGTCGTCCACCACCAGTACGTCCGAGGCCGGTACGGCTGCGCGGAGGCGTTGAAGAGTCTTGGGCAGCGATTCCAGCTCGTTGTAAGTAGGAATGATGGTGAGGACGCGCACAAAGGGCCTTCCTGGACGGGAGCAGTCGGAGCGGCTGAACCGTAGCGGAGTAGCTGGCGGTCAGGCGCAACTACCTATTATAGGGCGCTTTATGGGGGCGCTGGCCGGTGTGTCCGGTCAGGAGCGCAGTGCCGGACTCGAATGCAGCTCCACGCCGTCCTTCACGGTCTGCAGGCACACCGGGTCCACGCCGTTATCAAGTGCCGGGAGAAGGGGCGTGCGGGCACGCGGATCCGTGCTCCAGGACTGGACGCGGCCGTCCGCCACCTGGACCATGAGCTCCTCAGCATCCCAAACAGCGAAACTGGCTGGTGCGCCGGGAACCAGTTGCCCGGCCATCGGGTTGTGGTGCTTTGCTGCCCGCCACCCCGCGCGGGTGTGGCCGAGGAACGCTGCGCGGGCCGAGATCCGTTCAGCGTGGTTGTGGTGTTCCAGGCAGGCACGCACGCTGGACCACGGGCGCAGCGGTGTCACCGGGCTGTCGCTGCCGAAGCAGATGGGAACACCGGCAGCATAGAACGAGGCAAACGGGTTCATGGAGCGGCTCCGGCTCCCCAGGCGCTGCTCATACATGCCGCCTTCGTTCCCCCAGTCAGCGTCGAAGCGTGGCTGGGCGCTGACGGTGACGGAGTAGCGGGCCAGCTGTTGCACTGATTTGGGGTCTGCGACTTCCACATGTTCGAAGCGGTGGCCGGCTGCACGGATCCGTTGTTCTCCCACTTCGGCGGCCGCGAGTTCCAGTGCCTCCAGCGCGGCATCAAGTCCCGCGTCGCCGATGACGTGGAAGCCGCCCTGGATGCCCAGCAGCGAGCAGGCCGCCAGGTGGGCGCCGGCCTGCTCTGCCGAGAGGTAGAGGCTGCCCCGCTCCCCCGCCGCGTCGCTGTAGCCGGCCCTCAGTGCCGCTGTCCTGGAGCCGAGGGAACCGTCAATGTTCAGGTCGCCTGCCAGGCCGCGCACGGATACGCCCAGTTCGTCCAGCAGTGCCCGGGCCTGCTCCTCGGAGGTGGCCAGTTCGCCCCAGTACGGCAGGATTTCCGGCATGGCCTCTCCGGCCGCCGTGTTCCACGCGGCGGCAAGGCGGAGGTCGGAAACTCCGCCGATATGCGGCGCGGCCATCTCCGCCAGTGCCACATAACCGTTTTCGGCCGCTTCGGTCAGGGCGCGCCGCTGGTAGGCCAAGAGGCTGGCCTCCGGGAGCCGCCGTGCTTCCTGGCGGGCCGCTGTATGGGCGGCCTGCTTCACTTGTGGACCCGCGCTGTAGCCGTCCAGCCCGCCAAGCCCGGCGGCGGCAGCCAAGGAGGAAGAGACCAACGCCGAATGCGCATCCACCCTGGCCAGGAACACGGGCCTGCCGCCGGCGGCCTGCTCAAGCTCCTCGGGCGCCGGCAGGGCCGGGTCCTCCCACGTGGATTCATCCCAGCCATGACCCAGCAGGGGGCCGTCGCCTTTGGCTGCGGCCACGGCATCGAGTAATTGCCGGGCGGAACGGATCCCGCCCAGCTGGAGGGAACCCAGTGCGATGCCGGTTTCCGTGAGGTGGACGTGGGAGTCAACAAACCCCGGCGCTACGAGGGCTCCATGGAGGTCGATGATCTCCATGGAACTGTCGGCGATGGAGGATGCCGCCTGCTCGGAGCCGACCCAGGCAACGGTGTCGCCGTCAACGAGCATGGCGGTGGCAAAGGGGTCTGCTGCTGTGTAGACCGAGCCGTTGCGGTACAGGACCACCTTCCGCTCGTGCGGCGCGGGCGTGGTGGAACGTTCAGTGGTCATGCGGGCGAAGCTCCTGGGGCTAGGGGGAAGAAGGCAGGCTGCCGGTGCATCAGAGCCGGGACATCAAAGTACGGAAGAGTAGGCCACGACGCCGCGGCGGATGAGTGATATTGCTTCTGCGCAAAGCCTGGAGACGCGCGGATCCAGGCCGGGAATCTTGGCGAGCTGGTCCAGGAGGTCGATGACCTGTTTGACCCAACGGACGAAGTCGCCCGCCGCCAGGTCCGTGCCGTTAAGCACTTCCTGGAGGTGGCGTCCCTTGGCCCATTTGTACATCGGCCAGACAAGACCGAGTTCCGGTTCGGCAGTCAGCGGAAGTTTGTTCGCCTCTTCCACGTCCTCCAGGGCCGACCATTCCCGGACCACCACATCCACGGACGATTCAAGCGAGACGCTGGGCATCCGGGGGCGGAGGCCCCTGTCCTCGCGTTTGGCCTGGTAGACCAGGACGCTGGCCAGGGCCGCTACTTCGACGGCGTCCAGGTCGTTGAGCGCGCCCAGCCGCAGTGCTTGCGAAATCAGCAGGTCCTTCTCGCCGTAGATCCGGCGGAGCCGATGGCCGTCCGGGCTGATGGCCAGGCGCCCGTCAGCTCCCGCTTCCAGGTAGCCGTAGGCGGAAAGGACATCGCAGACGCGATCGAAGGTCTTGGCAATGGTGTTGGTCCGGCCCTGGATCTGCCGGACCAGGGCATCCGTCTCCCGGCGCAGCTTCCACCAACGCTCTGACCAGCGCGCGTGGTCTTCACGCTCGCTGCAGCCGTGGCAGGGGTGGGCCCGGAGCGCCCGGCGAAGCTCCGTGATGCGTTTCTCCTGATGGGGCAAAACGGACCCCATGCCAAAATCGGTGCTGCGGCCGGGGGCAGGCGGGCGGTTCTCGCGCAGTGCATTCCTGGCCGACGATGCGAGGTCACGCCGGGATTTCGGGACCTTTGCGTTGAACGACTTCGGAATGCGGATCCGTGTCAGGGGCGCGATGGGGCCCTCAAGGTCCTCGGTGCCGATTCGCCTGAGCTGGTTGTCGAGCGTCAGGATGGCAGGCCGCGGCTCCCTGCCGCTGTGGTCCGAGCTGAGCACAATCGCCGGTCCGGGCGCCCGCCCGCCCGGGACGTCCACCACGTCGCCGGGCATCAGCCGCGCCAGGGAGTCTTCATTCAGCGACTTATGAGCCCGGGACTTGCTGCGGGAGGTGACATTCTCGGCGTCGGACAGTTCACGGCGCAACCGGGCATACTCGGTGAAGTCTCCGAGGTGGCAGGTCATGGATTTTGCGTATCCCGCGAGGGACTCTTCGCGGCTGCGCACCTGCTTGGCAAGTCCGACAACGGACCGGTCAGCCTGGAACTGCGCGAAGGAGGATTCAAGGATTTCCCGCGCACGTGCGCGGCCAAACTGCGCCAACAGGTTGATGCTCATGTTGTACGTCGGCCGGAAGCTTGAGTTCAGCGGATACGTACGCCGCGAGGCGAGGCCGGCAACAGCAGCAGGGTCCGTGCCCGGCTGCCACAGGACAACGGCATGGCCTTCGATGTCGATGCCGCGGCGGCCCGCGCGGCCGGTCAGCTGAGTGTACTCCCCCGCGGTGATGTCCACGTGGGCTTCGCCATTGAACTTGTCGAGCTTCTCCAGGACCACGGAGCGGGCCGGCATGTTGACGCCCAGGGCCAGCGTTTCGGTGGCGAACACAGCCTTGACCAGGCCCTCGACGAATAGCTTCTCCACTACTTCCTTGAAGGTGGGAAGCATGCCGGCATGGTGGGCCGCGAAACCACGCAGCAGGCCATCCCGCCACGTCCAGAAGCCGAGGACGTCCAGATCCTCTGACGGGATGTCCTGCCCGGCCTCGTCAACGCGCTGCGCAATGATCTGCTGCTCCTTCTCCGTGGTCAGCCAGAGTCCGGACGAGACACATTGGGCAACGGCGGCATCGCAGCCTGCCCGCGAGAAGATAAACGTGATGGCGGGCAGCAGGTCCTGCCGGTCCAGGCTGGCAATCACTTGGGGACGGCTGGCCTTCCGGACGGCGCCGGGCTGGGCTCCCTGCCGGGGGCGGTCCTCTGTCCGTTGCCGGTGCTGCCGGCGCTGGCTCCGTCCGCCGTGGCCGAAGCGTCCGGCGAAACTTTGCTGGCCTTCGCTGCGGGCCATTTTGAGCAGGTCCGGATTGACCTCGAACCCCGGCCCGTCCGCGTCCTTGGTGGCCGCGGTGAGCCGCTCCTGGACCGGTAGTGGAGCTCCGGTCTCCGCATCCGCGGGCGGCGCGATTTCGTCGAAGGTGGTTTCTCCGGCGAACAGGTCCACGATGTCCCGGCCCACCATAACGTGCTGCCACAGGGGAACCGGGCGGTGCTCGGAGACAATGATGTCGGTGTCGCCGCGCACGGTATCCAGCCAGGCACCGAATTCTTCTGCGTTGGAAACCGTGGCGCTGAGGGAGGCTACCTGGACTTCGCTGGGGAGGTGGATGATGACTTCCTCCCAGACGGCACCACGGAAGCGGTCCGCGAGGTAGTGGACTTCGTCCATGACCACAAAGCCGAGGTCATCCAGGGTGTCCGAGTCCGCGTAGAGCATGTTCCGGAGGACTTCCGTGGTCATGACCACCACGGGGGCGTCGCCATTGATGCTGGTGTCGCCGGTAAGTAGACCGACGTTTTCCGCCCCGTACTTTTCGGAGAGTTCCGTAAATTTTTGGTTGCTCAGAGCCTTGATCGGGGTGGTGTAGAAGGCCTTGAGGTTTCGTTGCAAAGCGAGATAGGTGGCAAATTCGCCCACGATGGTTTTACCGGCACCAGTGGGGGCAGCCACCAGCACTCCCTTGCCGTCCTGGAGGGACCGGCAGGCGAGGCGCTGGAATTCGTCAAGTTCAAAATCAAGGGTGCGGACAAACCCGCCGAGGTAGGTGCCCGCTTCGGCCGTGCGTTCCGCGCTGGCCCGGTAGCTTTCAGAGGGCGAGAGTGGCCCGGAAATAGAGGACATGCCTCAAGCCTAGTGCGCCGCGCGCTACAGGTTCTTCAGTTCGTTGCCGGGCGTCGCGATGTCGGCTGTCGCGTCCGTCTCAGCAGCCTGTTGCGCCACGCGCTTGTCACGGCGCTTGTCGTTGAAGATACACAGCCCGATCGCCGCGAAGAACAGAATCAGCAGCGGCGCAGCAAGCAGGAACATGGACAGCGCGTCCGTGCCTGGTGCGGCCAGTGCCGCCAGTACAAAGACCAGGAAGACGATAATCCGCCAGGCTTTGAGGATGGTCCGGCCCCTGACCACACCGGCCATGTTGATGCCGACCAGGATCACGGGGACCAGAAAAGAGATCCCGAGGATAAGCAACATCTGCGTGGCAAACGTCAGGTAGTCGGTGGCCGAGATGTTGTTGGCGCCGGTGGCGGGTGTGAACTGTAGCAGCGCCCTGACCACGGTGGGGAACACGAGCCAGGCTACAAACACACCGGCCAGGAACAGGGGCACAGCGGCCGCCATGAAGCCGAGCGTGTAGCCGCGTTCCTTCTTGGTCAGACCCGGGGTGATAAAGGCCCACACCTGATAGATCCAGACAGGGCTGGAGATAACCAGCCCTATCTGGATGGCAATCTGGATCTTGAAGGCAAAAGGATCTGCGATGGTCGCAAAGTTCAGGACCGCGGTGCGCCCCGTATCCCGGGCAATGGAAATCAGCGGGTCCGACAGGCTGGCCACGACTGGATCGTAAAGGAACCAGCCGCCCACGCCGGCAACCAGCACAGCAATCGCCGATTTGATCACCCGGTTCTTGAGCTCTTTGAGGTGGTCCCAAAGAGCCATCCGCCCCTCAGGGTTGGACTTACGGCCCCGCGTCAGTGCCACTTCGGGTTAGGCGCGGGTCGACGGCGGAACGTCAGTGCCGTCGGTCGGCTCACCGGGCTTCGCCGGCGGGTGGTTAACGATCTTGCCTTCCACCGGGCCGGAAGCCGTGTCGGTGGAGTCGGTTTTGCCGTCGTTCTTCATTTCCTTGACCTCGGACTTGATAATCCGCATGGACTGGCCAAGGCTGCGGGCCATGGCAGGGAGTTTGGGCGCGGCGAAAAGCAGCAGCGCAACGACGATGATAATGACAATTGGCCACGGGCCATCAAAGAGTCTTCCCACGGGAAATCCTTTCCTCTAACAACATCCTACGTCTAACTGAGATTGAGATCGCGAAGTGACTGGGGCTGGCCCCGATCGTGCTTACGCTGGACGCGCCTCTGGCGGCGGCCCTCCCGGCGGGATGACTTGGATGCGTCGTAATCATGACGCATCTGGGCCGGTGAGGCAAAAACAGCCGCACCGGGCGGAGCTGACCCTGGCGGCTGGGAGCCGTCATCGACGGTGGCCGCTGCCGGCGCCAGGTGTGCCACTTTAGCTCCGGCGGCGCCCAGGTCCTTCATTACCGCCATGAACTGGCGGTACAGCCGGATGCCCAGGAGGACATAAAAGAGCAGGGAGAGCGCAATAAGCGCAATCCAGATCAGGATCCAGGACCACCAAGGCATGCTGACGAGTCTAGCCGCCGTACCCGGCCAGGGCCGCCTCGATCCAGTCCAGCGCTGCCGCCCCCAGCTCGGAAGGTTCGAGGATCCGGGCGGCCCCGCCGTGCTGGGCCACGAACATGGGAAGCCAGGCAGTGCTGCCGAAGCGGATCTCGGCTACGAGGCCGCCGTGGGGAAGGGGTGCCACACGTTCGGCGTAATAATCGTCCGCCAATCCGGCGCCCTGCCTGGTGAGCTGTACGAGGACCGTGGTGTCGTCGTCGTTGGGCGTGAACAGCTTGGCCGGAAAGCTTTCCCCGGCCCGGACCTGCGTGGAGGCGGGATTTCCGTTCGGGTGGACCTCCTGCACCCGGTCCAGCCTGAAGTTCCGCAGCCCCTCGGCCGAATGGCAGTAGGCCTCGAAGTACCAGGTGTTGTCCAGGGAATACAGGCGGAGCGGATCCACGTCCCGTTCGGAGACCTGGTCGCGCTGGGCGGAGAAGTACACGAGCCGTAGCTGCGACCGCTCCTGGATTGCACCACGGACAACGTCAAGGACGGCCGAATCCGACGGGCCCACCTCCGGACCGGCAAGCGAACCGGCCCGCAGCCCTTCTTCGCCGGCCGCTGCCATCAGTTTGAGGGTCACCGACTCCAGGGCACCTCCTTCGGCAAGTTCGGGAAGCCCATTGAGCGTCTCGAGCCCGGTCAGCAGCGCGCAGGCCTCGTCCACCGTAAACCGGACCGGCCTCTTGAGATCCAGGTCCTGGGTGATGTAAACGTGGCCTTCCTCCCAATGGATGTCCAGGAGGTCGTCAGGGTATCCCTCGGGAAGGCCGGAGCAGATGAGGATCCGCAGGTCGCTTTCCAGCTCCGCGGGCGTGACACCGAAGCGGGCTGCGACGTCCTGGATATGCAGGCCCTGGTTGTGGACCAGGAACGGCACCAGCTGCAGCATGCGCTTGAGCTGGTCCTCAGACGTGCGTTTCCGGATGACGCGACCCCGCGGTGCGTCCGCAAACAGATATGCAGGGCTGGGAGCGGCGCAGAAGGCGGCAGCGTTGCGCAGCCGGTGCCGCACGGCTGCCACCAGCTCGTCGGGAGCATGTGCCACAGCGTCCGGGCCATAGGATGCGAGCTCCTCGGCCAGCACCTCAGCGTCCCTGAAGTTGACCTGCAGCCGTTCGTAGCCGGCGTCGGGCGTTCCGGCACTCCCGTCGGCAACCGGCGTGGCGCGCCGGCGCAGGCCAAGGAGGCGGCCCTCCCGGACGTCCACGACGGCGGTCCGGAGCGGGAGCTCCGGAAGCCGGTCCAGTTCTGCGCGGATACTGAAGTTCGGCGGCGCCGGGTAGGTTTCCTTCTCCAGCACCGTGACGGGGCCCGTGAACCGGGAGAGCCGGAAGTGGCGCGGTGCCTTGCGCGAGCGGTCGTAGCCGGTCAGATACCACTGGCCGAAGCGGCTGCCGAGGCCCCACGGCTCCACAGTCCGTTGCTCTTCCTTGCCGGTGGTGCCTGCCAGGTAGGGAAAGCTGACGGGGTGCTGGGCGTGCATGGCAGCCACCACATCATCAAAGGCCTGGCCCGCCGGCCGGATCCGCGGCTGAACACCAACCGGAAGTTCGACGTCGGACACGGTGCCGGAGGCCTGGAGCTTGCGGAGGGCGCTGGCAGCGGCGGTTCCCAGGGCGGCACGCTCCCATAACTGGGACGCCAGGAGGAGGACGGTCCACTCCCCCGGGCTGAGCTGGACATCAGGCAGGCGGTTCGATTCCTTGCCGATGCGGTAGCGGGTGGTGGCCGGATCATCTTCGCTCCAGCCGAGGTCCGTGACGGTTTCCACATCGAAACCGAACTGCCGGAGGTCATTCTTGTCCCGCTCAAACATCCTGCCGAAGGCCACGTCGTTGCCGGACGTGTCATGGTAGACCTTCGCCCGCAACTCTGCCCGGCGCAGGCCGTATTTGGTGTTCAGCAGGGCTATCAGGAGGTTCAGCAGGCGTTCAGTACGGGAGACGGACACGCTGGCTACGTTACTAAACTCCTCCGCGGAAAGCAGAAAGCGCGGCAACCAACAGGAAAACAAAACCCTGATTGTTACCGCGCCTTCCGGCGTTACGATGCTTCGGTCAGCGGACGCCCACGAGGTCCACCACGAAGATCAGCGCTTCGTTGGGGCCAATGGCTCCGCCGGCCCCGCGGGAGCCGTACGCCAGTTCGGACGGAATCTCCAGGCGGCGGCGGCCGCCTACCTTCATGCCCAGCAAGCCCTGGTCCCAGCCCTGGATGACCTGGCCCACGCCCACACGGAAGTCCAGCGGGGCGCCGCGGCCCCAGGAAGCGTCGAACTCTTCGCCGGTGGACCAGGCCACACCGACGTAGTGGGTGGAGACGGTGTCGCCCTTTTTGGCCTCGGCACCGTCGCCCTCGATGAGGTCGGTGATAACCAGTTCGGTGGGGACATCGCCTTGCGGGAAGTCAATTTCCGGCTTCTGGCGGTCGAAATCGCGCTGACCAAATGACATGGTTGCTCCTTTGATTATTTGGGTGGGTGATGTGTTGCTGTTTACTTGACGCCGAGGATGTCCACAACGAAGACAAGGTCACCCTTGGCTTCGCCCTGGCCGGCATCACCGTACGCGAGGTCCTTGGGGACCACCAGGAGGACCCGGGAGCCCACCGTCTTTCCCGCCAGTCCCTGGGTCCAGCCCGGAATGACGCCGGTCAACGGGAAGCTGGCCGGCTCGCCGCGGTCAAAGCTTGAATCAAATTTAGTGCCGCCCACAAGGTTCACGCCAACATAGTTGACGGTCAACGTGTCGGTTTCCTTAACCTCCGCGCCGTTGCCCTTGATCAGGTCCTGGGAAACGAGTGCTGTGGGCGCGGCGATTCCGTCAACGGAGATCTCCGGCACGCCCTGGTCGTTGTCCTTCACGGTCGGCAGGCCGGCCGGCGGGGTGACAGTCTCGCCTTCGGGCTTTGCGAGCGGAGCGACGGTCTGCGGTGCGTCCTTGGTGGAGAGCACCTTGATCAGGAGAAGCTGCGTTGGCTGGGCGGGGGCGCCTTCTGCGGTTGCGGCCTGGCCCGGGATGGCCAGGGCAAGGCTCGAGCCGACCTTGGAGCCAACAAACGCGCTGTAGATAACCGGGCTTCCGGTCTTCAGTTCCTCGTTCAGCTGCAGTGGTTCGGGCTCGCCGGGGAAGGTGTCCTCCAGCGTGGATCCGTCCGCACCACTGAGCGCGAGGATGGAGATGTTTGCGATCTGGTTCTCTTTGACCCGGTCACCGTCACCTTCGGCGACCACCTTGATGGTGGGTTCGGTGACTTCGAGGGGCTTGGAGAACTCGACACCGGGAGCCTTCTGGTCACCGTTGTCCGTCAGTTTCAGGGAGTCGAACTTGGCAGTGTCACCGGCAGACTGGCTGGTGGGTTCCGGTGCTGCGGGCGAACCGCCACAAGCGGTAAGCAGCAGCAGGCCGGGGATCAGGATTGCTAGGAGTCGGCGCACGTAAGAGAACTTTCGTCGGGGCAGGGTGGACGCGGAACCGGAATCAGGCGCCCGGCACCGCTGCAAGGCCAAGGAACGGCCCCATCAAGGATAGCCCGTGAACCTGAACGTCAGCCCATAGAGCCCAGCAGGGCATCCACCCGCTCATCGACGCTTCGGAAGGGATCCTTGCACAGGATGGTCTGGTGCGCGCGGTCGTTCAGCTTCAGGTGCACCCAATCAACCGTGTAATCCCTGCCCAGTTCCTGGGCGCGCCGGACGAAATCGCCCCTCAGCTTGGCCCGCGTGGATTGCGGTGGCACGTCCACGGCGTCTTTGATCACGGTATCGTCCACAACCCGCCGAACCGCACCCCGGGACTGCAGGATGTAGTACAGCCCGCGGCTCCGCGAAATGTCATGGTACGTAAGATCCAGCTGGGCAATCCTGGGCGCGTCCAGGCCCAGGCCGTGCCGCTGCCGGTAGTTGTCCATCAGTTTTTTCTTGATGGCCCAGTCGATTTCCGTGTCGATGGTGCTGGTGTCACCGCTCTCGATGGCGTTCAGGGTCCGTTGCCAAAGATCAAGGATGAACGGTACGTGGGGATTGTGGGCCCCTTGCTCCTGAACAAAGGCCGTGACCTTGGTGAGGTACTCCTGCTGGATCTCCAGGGCCGTGAGCTGGCGGCCGTTGGCCAGACGGACCAGCGCCCTTCCACTGAGGTCGTGGGAAATCTCGCGGATGCTGCGGATGGGGTTTTCCATCCTCATGTCGCGCATGATCACTCCCGCCTCAATCATGCGCAGGATGAGGTCCACGGTGCCGACCTTGAGCAGGGCTGTGGTTTCGGACATGTTGGAGTCGCCCACAATGACATGGAGCCGGCGGAAGAATTCGGCGTCGGCGTGCGGTTCATCGCGGGTGTTGATGATGGGCCGTGACCGGGTGGTTGCGGAGGAGACGCCCTCCCAGATGTGGTCTGCCCGCTGGGAAAACGCGTACGTGGCCCCGTGCGGAGTCTTCAGGATTTTCCCTGCGCCGGCGATCAGCTGGCGGGTCACCAGGAACGGGATCAGGATCTCCGCGAGCCGGGAGAATTCGCCGCGGCGCGGGATGAGGTAGTTTTCATGGCTGCCGTAGGAGTTGCCGGCCGAATCGGTGTTGTTTTTGAACAGGTAGACCGTGCCGTTGAATCCTTCCGCGGCCAGCCTTGCCTGTGCCTCGTCAACGAGGTCGTCCAGGATCAGCTCGCCCGCGCGGTCGTGCGCGATGAGCTGGGCCAGGTCGTCGCATTCGGCCGTGGCGTACTCAGGGTGTGAGCCGACGTCCAGGTAGAGCCGGGAGCCGTTGGTCAGGAACACGTTGGATGACCGTCCCCAGCTGACCACCTTGCGGAACAGGTACCGGGCCACTTCTTCCGGGGCCAACGGCCTTGAATCGGGGCTCGAATACGAGATTCCGAACTCGGTCTCGATACCGAAGATTCTCTTGTCCATCTCAGTCCTCCTCAGCAAGCAGCGCCGTGATATCAGAATCGTTGAGCCGCCGGAAGGCTCTGCGGAAACCCCGGGAGGTCTCCGACTGCCTGTCCAGCACGGCAACCTCCACGGCCTTGGCGGGAAGGGTTCCTCCCGCTTCGCCCTGTTCAGCGGCCGGGTCTGGGCCGCTGGCCAGGCCGCGGGTAGCCAGGCGGACAGCGCCTGCGAAACGCAGCGACGGTCGCCAGCCCTCGGCGATGACCGCCGAGACACGCTCCGCCTGGCCGCCCATCACGATGAAGCCGTGCTCGTCGGCGATGGACCCGTCGAAGGTGAGCCGGTAGAGGTGGTCCAGTTCCGGCGTGGGGCCAACCTCGGCGACGGCCAGTTCCACTTCGAAGGGTTTCTGTTCTGCGGTGAAGACGGCACCGAGGCTCTGCGCGTAGACACTCGCGAGCCCGCGTGCGGTGACGTCCTCGCGGTCGTAGGAGTAACCACGGACATCGGCGTACCGCACTCCGGCCTGGCGCAGGCTTTCGAATTCGTTGTACTTGCCGACGGCAGCAAACGCGATTTTGTCGTAGATCTCGCCGATCTTATGCAGTGAGGGTGAGGGGTTCTCAGCGACCAGGGCAATACCGTCCTGGCAGCTGATGACCACCACGGACCTGCCGCGGGCGATGCCCTTCCGTGCGAAGTCCGCACGGTCCTTCATCAGTTGTTCAGGCGAGACATAGAACTGCTGCGTCATCTTAGGCCTCCCGCCGTTCGGCGGACCTGGCTTCGATAATCCTGCCCGCCGCAGTGGCGAGCTCGGATTCGGGGATCCGCCGCGCGCCATCCCTGTTCACGGTGTACACCACCGGCCACAATTGACGGACGGGATCTGGACCACCTGTGGCGGAGTCGTCGTCGGCCGCGTCGTAAAGGGACTCGACCGCCACGGAGACTGCCTCGGCTTCGGCCAGGTTGGGCCGCCAGAGCTTCTTCAGCGCGCCGCGGGCAAAAACGGAACCGGAGCCGACCGTGTGGTGCTCGCGTTCCTCGTACCTGCCGCCGGTGACGTCGTAGGAGAAGAGCCGGCCCACGCCGGCAGTTGTGTCGAAGCCGGCGAACAGCGGCACGACGGCGAGTCCCTGCAGGGCCATCGGCAGGTTCCCGCGGATCATGGCCCCCAGCCGGTTGGCTTTGCCGTCGAGGCTCAGCAGGGTGCCCTCGATCTTTTCGTAGTGCTCCAGCTCCACCTGGAAGAGCCGCGTCAGGTCAATCGCGATGCCGGCCGTGCCGGCGATCCCCAGCACTGAATACCTGTCGGCCGGGAACACCTTTTCGATGTGCCGGCTGGCAATGACGTTGCCCATGGTGGCCCGCCGGTCCCCGGCCATCAGGACGCCGCCGCCATAGCTCATTGCCACGATCGTCGTGGCATGGGGTACCTGCAGCGGAGCTGTCGCCGCCGCTGCAGCAGGCATGGCACGGTTGTACGGAAGCAGGTCCGGACGGTCGCGCTGCAGATGCTCGGTGAATGAGGATGTCGCGTTGCCGGCTACCTGGTTGGCGGTTGTTTCCTGCACTGATGCACTCCTTGTACGTGGTCCTTCAACGTCGGTACAGATTCCGGCCGGACGCGGCTTCCGCCACCCGTCCGGACCGGGTTACTGGCCGCCCTTTTGGACGAAGGCGCGGACGAACTCCTCGGCGTTGGATTCCAGGACGCCGTCGATTTCATCCAGGAGGTCGTCGACGCCCTGGGTGGCGGCCGATGCCTGGGCTTCCGGGGCTGCCGGAGGCGCCTCCGGGATCTCGTCCTCGACCTGGCTGTCGTGTGATTGTGGCTTCTGCTGCTCCTGGCCTGCCATGGTGATCACTCCTCTAAATCCTCGGATCCGGGCGGATCTGCTGATACGCCCATATTGCCACGCTGTCCGCCCGACGGCGCGGTTTACGCCGCAGGCGGAGCGGTGTTATGCCCCAAAAGTTCGGCGAGGAACGGACCGGCCGCCCGGTGGCGGGCAAAGAGCCCTCCCGTGAGGGCCTTGGTGCCGCGCAGGGGTTCCCGGGTTGGCACGCGCTGAAGCCGGCCGTAGCCCGGAACGTCGAAGATGACCGAGTCCCAGCTGGCCCCCACCACGTCTTTGCCGAAGCTGCTGATGCAACGTCCGCGGAAGAAGGCACGAGTGTCCGACGGCGGTTCGGTCATCGCTGCGGCGATGGCTCCGTCGTCGACGATCCGCTGCATGCGGTTCCGTGCCAGGAACCGGTAGTACAGTCCCTTCTCCGGCCTGATGTCTGCCCACTGGAGGTCCACGAGGCCGAGCCTCGCGTCACCCCAGGCAAGGTTGTCGCGGTTCCGGTAACCCTCGAGGAGGGAGAGCTTGGCCAGCCACTCCACGGACGTGGCCGCCGCGTTCCTGTCGGAATCGAGCTGGGTCAGCGTGGCAGCCCAGCGCTCCAGCACCTGATGCGTATGGCCGTCCCCGTCCACGGCATCGGCAACGCCGGTGTCTTGCGCCAGCTTGGCCGCCGCCTCGTGGTATATCCATTGCAGGTCCAGGGCCGTCACGCGGCGCCCGTCCAGCAGCCTGAGTTTGGCTGTCAGCGACGTGTCGTGGCTGACTGTCTGGAGGGCTGCGACGGGTTCGTGCACCTCCACCTTGGGCGCCAGCCCGGCCTCGATCAGGCTCAGGACCATGGCAGTGGTGCCGAACTTGAGGTAGTTCGAGGATTGGCTCAGGTTGGCGTCACCGATGATCACATGCAGGCGCCGGTATTTATCGGCGGTGGCGTGTGGCTCATCCCGGGTGTTGATGATGGGACGCCGGATGGTGGTTTCCAGGCCCACCTCCGCCTCGAAGAAGTCTGCGCGCTGGCTGATCTGGTACCCGGGTGTGGAGCTGTCCTGCCCTAGGCCCACCCGCCCGGCGCCGCAGATGATCTGCCGCGTGACGAAGAACGGCGTCAGCCCCCGCACGATGTCCCCGAAGGGTACCGAGCGTGGCATGAGGTAGTTCTCGTGGGAGCCGTAGGAGACAGACTTGTTGTCCGTATTGTTCTTGTACAGGTTGACCGGGGGCAGCTCGGGATCCGCGGCCAGGCGGCGGACTGCCGCCAGCGCGACGAGGTCCCCGGCGGCATCCCAGATCACCGCATCGCGGGGGTTGGTCACCTCCGCACTGGAGTACTCCGGGTGGGCATGATCCACGTACAAGCGGGCTCCGTTGCCCAGGACCATGTTCATCAGGAGGCTGCCGGACTCGTCCTCACCGTCCAGTTCCAATTCCTCGCGGCCGTAGGCAAGCGCCACCGCTTCGGCGTCGAGTACCGGCGGCTGGTCTGTCAGCTGGCTGGGGTGGGCCGACGCCCTTTCCAGGGTCCAGCCACGGGCGTCGTGGAGGGGCTCCTCGTCCGTGTAATCCCACCGGGTCTCTGCCCCTCCAGCCGCCCTTTGCCGCGTCACCTGGGCATAAGCCTGGACAACGCGGGCGGACATCATGGTGGCGTTTGCTCCGGGCGCGGACGGGGCGTGGATGCCGTATTCCGTTTCCGCCCCCATGACACGCATGGCCCCGCCGGCCGGGAGCCCTCCCCCGCCGGCGCGTTCCGGGGCTGCCGTCACAGGTACTGTCCCGTGTTCGGCATCGTTTCGATGGACTTGCCGGGCTCCTGGCCTGCCTTACCCTGCACGATGGTGCGGATGTAGGTGATCCGTTCGCCCTTCTTACCTGAGATCCTCGCCCAGTCGTCCGGGTTGGTGGTGTTGGGCATGTCCTCGTGCTCGCGGAATTCATCCACCACGGCACGCAGCAGGTGCTCGATCCGGAGACCCTTCTGGTGCAGCGTCAGGAGATCCTTGATGGCGTACTTCTTGGCCCGGTCCACAACATTCTGGACTACGGCGCCTGAATTGAAGTCCTTGAAGTACAGCATTTCCGTATCGCCGTTGGCGTAGGTGACTTCCAGGTACTCGTTGGACTTCTCCGTGGAGTACATGGCTTCAACCGTGCGCTGGACCATGGCGTCCACCGTCGCCTGGACGTCACCGCTGTGTTCGGCGAGGTCGGACTCGTGGAACGGCAGGTCCGTGGTGATGTATTTGTTGAAAATATCCGCCGCGGCCTCTGCATCGGGGCGCTGGATCTTGACTTTCACGTCCAGGCGGCCGGGGCGGAGGATGGCGGGGTCGATCATGTCCTCGCGGTTGGATGCACCGATCACAATGACGTTGTCCAGCCGCTCCACGCCGTCGATCTCACTCAGCAGCTGCGGGACGATGGTGGTCTCGACGTCTGAGGAGATCCCGGTTCCGCGCGTACGGAACAGGGAATCCATTTCATCAAAGAAAACTACCACGGGGCTGCCGTCCGAAGCCTTCTCCCGGGCCCGGGAGAAAATCAGGCGGATGTGGCGCTCTGTCTCGCCCACGTACTTGTCCAGAAGCTCCGGACCCTTGATGTTGAGGAAATAGCTCTTCAGGTCCACATTGCCGGACCGCTCCGCTGCCCGGGCGGCGAGGGAGTTGGCAACAGCCTTGGCAATCAGGGTCTTGCCGCACCCTGGCGGACCGTACAGCAGAATGCCCTTCGGGGCTTTCAGCCCATGCTCGCGGTAAAGGTCCGGGTGCAGGAACGGCAGTTCCACTGCGTCCCGGATCTGCTCGATCTGCGGACCGAGGCCGCCGATGTCCTCGTACGTGATGTCGGGGACTTCTTCGAGGACCAGGTTCTCTACTTCGGAGCGGGGCACTTTTTCGAGGGCGTAACCGGTGCGCGAGTCGATGGACAGTGCGTCCCCCACCCTGAGCTTTTCGGTGAGCAGGGCTCCGGAGAGCCTGATGACACGCTCCTCGTCCGCCCGCCCCACCACCAGCGCGCGGTCCGTTCCGAGCATTTCCTTCAGGGTTGCGAGTTCGCCGGCGCGTTCGTAGCCGAGGCCGGCAACAATAAGCAGTGCCTCGTTGAGGAGGACCTCCTGGCCGACCGCCAGCTGGTTGATGTTGACGAGGGGGCTGATGCCCACCCGCATCTTCCGGCCGGCGTTGAAAATGTCCACCGATTCCTCGGTGGCAGCCTGGCCGCTATTGCCCGCTGACGGCAGCCGCCTGGGATTGAGCTGCAGGACGGTGCCGAAGCTGTACGGTGGCTGGCCCTCCTGGTCCAGGGCATTTTTCAGCCGCAGAATCTCGGCCTTGGCCGCTTCCAGCATGCTGACAAGCTTCGCGTTGTTCTGCGTCGCGGCCGCCAGCTGGCGGTCAATGTGCCTGAGTTTGTCGCGGAGGACATTCGCCTGCCGGTCCGCAGCCGACAGTTCGTTGGCGGCCGACTGCTCCGCCGGTGTACGTCCGGAGTCCTGATTCGGCGTCTCCATGGTGCATTAGCCCCTTCCTGCTCTTCTTCTTAAGACCTTAGCCCCAAGTTGGCAGGTACTGCTGGAGACTCCCGAAATGTGGACTAGTTCGTGATCTCCGGTTCGTCCTTGACGTTGGTGCCGGCAATGGCATCGCGCGCGGCGCGGCGGAGCTTCTTGTCGGAAACCAGTCGTTCGCCGACGGCACCGGGTGTCCAGGCGTTGACGTCTTCTTCGTTGAAGCCGGTCTTCGACGGACGGCGCTTGACGGAGATGCCGGTGACCCCGTCGGCAAGGCGGCGGGTGACCAGAAGGAAGCCGGTGTGGGCAACCATGCGGTGGTCCGGGCGGACGGCAAGGCCCTCAAGGTGCCAGCCGCGGACCATGGACTCCCAGGCGTCGGGTTCGGTGAAGCGGCCGTCAGCCCTGATGGCTTCCGCGGTCCGGGACAGCTGGGTGACCGTGGCCACGTAGTTGATCCAGACGCCGCCGGGTGCGAGGACCGTGGCAACGGCGTCGAGGCATTCCCAGGGTGCCAGCATGTCCAGCACTACACGGTCCACGGAGCCGGGCGCCTCGCTGCGGACTACTTCCTCCTGGAAGTCGCCAAGGGAGATCCCCCACGCCGGGTGCGGGCCGCCAAAGATGGTTTCCACATTCCCGCGGGCAATGTCCGCAAATTCCTCACGGCGCTCGAAGGAGTGGAGGTAGCCGTTGTCGCCAACGGCCCGGAGCAGCGAGATGGACAGCGCTCCGGAGCCAACGCCGGCTTCAACAACCCTGGCGCCGGGGAAGATATCGGCCATGGTGACGATCTGGCCGGCGTCCTTCGGGTAGACCACTGCGGCGCCACGCGGCATGGAAAGGACAAAGTCCGAAAGGAGGGGGCGCAGCGTCTGGTACTGCTGGCCGACGTTGTTCACGACGACTGACCCATCTGCTTTTCCGATGATCTCGTCGTGGTTCAGGAAGCCGCGGTGCGTGTGGAAGGCGCCGCCGCTTTCGAGAGAGATCGTGTTCATGCGGCCGCGCTCGTCGGTCAGCTGGACCCGTTCGCCTTCACGGAAAGGCCCGCGGCGGCGGGCAGCTCCCACCGGCTGGGTGCCATTGGCGGCAACACCGGTGGTGGTTGGTGCTGCGGCTTCGGCGGCAGTTTCGCTGCTCATGGATTTTCCTCGCTCCTGTAAAACTGTGGGGCCACGCATCGAAATAGGTCCGCCGGGCGCGGCGGAGGCCTCCGGGCGGCCACGCGGCGGCAATGCACGGCCGGCACGTAACTCTACCGGCTTTGACCCTGAGGATGCCTATTTGACGGGTCAGCCTTGCCGGTGATGGCGGCCACCACCACGTTCTGCGCCAGAAGTCCGGTGACCGTTCCGTGATGGTCCACCACGGCATATTCGTGACCGTCCAGCTGGGAAAGGTACTGGATCAGTTCCTGCCCCTGGGACGACTCAGGTACGTAGGCTCCCGCCGCGAGGGCATAGGACACTGCCGTGGCAGGCGTGGAGTCGGCGGCGTAGTCAGGAACCGCGGCGAGGGCACCGGGATCCACAACACCCTGCGGGCGTCCATCCGGCCCGCAGACCACAACGGCGCGTGAACCGTCCGGTGACAGCCTGCGGATGTCCGCCACCACCGCGGCGGCTGGAATTCCGACGGCGGGAGCCGCCAGGGCAGCAGCGCTGACCAGATGCATCCTTCCGCGCAGGGTGCCCTGCTGGATTGCGGCGCTGGCACCCATCCAGAGGAAGCCGCCAACGAGGACGGTGATCATCAGGAGGCTGATATCTGGTGTCTCACCGGCCAGCAGCGGCCGGGCAATGAACCAGAAGCCCAGCGCTACCACGATGACGCGGCCGGCCCAGCCGGCGGCGACGGTGCCTTTGGCCTGGCTCCCGGTTGCTTTCCAGACGGCCGACTCAACGATCCTGCCCCCGTCCAGCGGGAGTCCGGGCAGGACATTGAAGATGCCGATGACGAAGTTGGCCCACATAAAGATGTTTGTGAGTATTTCGGCCACGGTGCCCATGCTGGTGGTGGAGAGGACCACCCAGGCGCCGCCGGCGAGGACCAGGTTGGCAGCCGGCCCGGCCAGCGCCACGATGACCGAGCGCGCCGGCGTCGCCGTGAAATTCTCAAACTGGGTGTGGCCGCCCCAGAGATTCAGCACGATCTTCTGCGTGGGCCAGCCGTAGATCTTGGCCGTGAGGGCGTGCGCCAGTTCGTGGACCAGGACTGAGATCAGGAGCAGCAGGGCGTACGCGAACGCCATGTAGTAGGCGGAAATGCCCAACACCGGATTCTGCTCCAACAGCAGGGGTCCGTAGACAATGACGGTAAAGGCGGCGATCACAAACCACGAGTAGGCCAGAATGACCGGGATTCCGGCGATCCTGCCGAGCGGTATTCCTTCCCGGCGGGCGGGGGCGGGCGCGGAACTCATGACGGGCTCCCCGTCACAGGCATTGCAGATCCAGCCACCGCGGCGGCCAGGCTGCCCGCGGCGATGGCCTCCAGCTCGGAAACGGTGCGGCCGGCCAGGGATTCCCAGGTGGTGTGCCTGGGATCGTCGGGGATCGGGACAATGTGCGGAATGGCGACGGTGGCGACGCCCGAGGCCACAGCAGCAGCCACTCCCGGTGCGGAGTCCTCAAGGGCGACGCAGTGATCCACGGTCAGGTCCGGGTCCGCTTCCTGAAGCAGCTCCACTGCCTTCAGGTATGCTTCCGGGTGCGGCTTGCCCTGGGTGACGGTGTCCCCCGTGACCAGGAATTCGAAGTAAGGCTTGGGCAGGCTCGCGACAATTTCGCGGGCCAACGGCTCCTCCGACATGGTCACCAGCGCGCACCGCACACCGGCGACGTGCAGGTCATCCAGCAGTTCCCGCGCACCGGGACGCCAAGGAACAGAGTGCCGGACGCTCCTGATGACCTCAGAGGTCAGGGTGTCGATGATCTCCCGGCGCTCCAGCCGGACACCGGCTGCCTGCAGGATACCGGCCGAATACGTCAGCGACTGACCCACGAGCTGCATGGCCTGCCCATGTGACCATGTGCCGCCATGCGCTTCCACAAGGGCGTGCTCCGCGGCAATCCAGTAGCGTTCAGTGTCCACAATGGTGCCGTCCATATCCCAAAGAACGGCTCTGAGCGGGGAAACGGAGGGTAGGGATCGCATGTTCCCAGTCTACGGGGCGCACCTGAACGCCAACCGGTGGATACGCCCTCGGCGAATATCAGCATTGCCTTTGGGCGCGCACGCGCCCCGGCGCACTTTTTGGCTCTTCATTCAATGCGTCGCGCCGGTTCTTGGACGTAGGGTGATGAGATGAATAGCTTCGACGGAGACACCGCGGAACCGGGTGCCGCACCTGAACCGGAGCAGTTCCTGCTGCCAGTGGCGGACGGGGAGCGCATTACTGTGATGCTGGCCGCATTTGAAGGCTGGAACGATGCCGGCGAAGCCGCCAGTGATTCCTTGCGCTACCTGAACAGGGTTTGGGGCGGCAAGAAGGTCGCGTCCATTGACGCCGACGAATACTACGATTTCCAGTTCACGCGTCCCACGGTCCGAAGGAACGCCTCGGGGGAACGCAAGATCAAGTGGCCCTCCACACGGATCTACAAGGCCAGTGCGCCGGATTCGAACGTGGACGTCATTTTCGTCCAGGGCATTGAGCCGTCCTACAAGTGGCGGGCCTATACGGCGGAACTGCTGGTCCACGCCGAAGCGCTGAAGGTGGACTACGTGGTCCTGGTGGGGGCCCTTCTGGCAGACGTTCCGCACAGCAGGCCGATTCCGGTCAGCACGTCCTCTGACGACGCTGTGTTGCGGGAACGCCTCAACCTTGAAGCATCCCAGTATGAAGGTCCCGTCGGCATCGTCGGAGTACTGTCCGAAGTGTCCCTCCTGGCGGGCCTTCCGACTGTTTCCCTTTGGGCAGCCGTCCCGCATTACGTGGCCCAGGCCCCGTCACCCAAGGCGCAGCTGGCTCTCCTGCACCGGGTCGAGGAATTGATCCAGGTCCCGCTGGACACGCACGAACTGGCGGAAGAGGCAGCTGCGTGGGAGCGCGGCGTCGATGAGTTGGCTACCGAGGATCCTGAGATCGCCGCGTACGTCCGCCAGCTGGAAGAGGCAAAAGATACGGCCGATCTTCCGGAGGCGAGCGGCGAATCCATCGCGCGGGAGTTTGAGCGCTATCTCAAGCGTCGGGGCCGGGACAAGCCCTAAAGTACGACGCCGAGCAAGGCGTCCAGGGCGTCCCTGACCAGGGCCTGATCATGCTGGCTGCCCGCTGCCGCGGCGGAGTCCGCCGAGGCAGCCCAGCGGTCAACAGCTTCCAGGGCGGCCGGTGCGTTCAGGTCAGATGCAAGGGCGGACCTCATTTCTGCGATCAGGCCGGGGGCCGATCCTTCCGGCGAGGTGGCGACGGCGCTGCGCCACGCAGCCAGGCGGTCCTTCGCGGCTTCAAACCCTTCAGCGGTCCAGGACCAGTCTGAACGGTAATGGTGGGCCAGGATGGCCAGGCGGATGGCAGCCGGATCTTCTCCCTCGGCCCGAAGTTTGGACACCAGGACCAGGTTGCCCTTGGACTTGCTCATCTTTTCGCCGTCCAGGCCCACCATGCCGGCGTGGGCATAGTGGTGGGCCAGCGGCACTTCGGCGAGGGAATAGGCGTGACCGGCGCCCATCTCGTGGTGCGGGAAGATGAGGTCAGAGCCGCCGCCCTGGACAGTGAAGGGAGCCGGCAGGTACCGCTGGGCGATGACCGTGCATTCGATGTGCCAGCCAGGCCTGCCCTGGCCCAACTCGCCGCCCGGCCAGCTGGGCTCGCCGTCACGGGCAACCCGCCAGAGCAGGGGGTCCAGGGCCTGCCGCTTGCCGGCCCGGCCCGGGTCGCCGCCGCGTTCGGCGAACAGTTCCAGCATTTCGGCTTCACCAAGGCGGGAGATCGAGCCCAGGGTCCAGGCATCCGGGGCGACCGACTGCTTGCCGGCAGCTTCGACGTCGTAGTAGACGTCGCCGTCGGGCTCCCCTGCCGTACCAGGGACGCGGTAGGCCAGCCCCAGCCGGACCAGCCGTTCGATGGCCGGAACAATGATGTCAACTGATTCAACGGCACCCACGTAGTGGTCCGGCGAGAGGACGTTCAGGGCCTCCATATCGGTCTGGAAGAGTTCAATCTGGCTCGCGGCCAGGTCCCGCCAGTCCACACCGGTGGCAGTCGCGCGCTCCAGCAGGGGGTCGTCGACGTCGGTGACGTTCTGGACGTAGGAAACCTGCTGGCCGGCGTCACGCCAGGCCCTGTTCAGCAGGTCGAAGGCCACGTAGCTGGCCGCATGGCCCATGTGGGTTGCGTCGTAGGGAGTGATCCCGCAGACGTACATGGATTGCTCTCCCCCGGCCCGGAGCGTGACCTCACTCCCCTCAGCGGTATCGAACAGCCGGATGGCAGGCATGGCGCCGGGCAGCGCAGGGACAGGGCGGGAGGTCCAGGATTTCACAGCCTAAGCCTACGGCTAGGCGCTGATGACATTGAAACCGAGCAAGAGATACAGGGCCAGGCCCAGGAAGATCCGGTACCAGACGAAGAGCCGGTAGCTTCGGGTGGAAATGAACTTGAGGAACCAACCGATGATCACGTAGCCCACCACCAGGGCGATGACGGTGGCCAGCGCCGTCTCCGGAAGGCCGTAGGGGCCGGTGATGCCTTCCTTGGAGACCACCTTATACAGCTGGTAAAGGCCGCTGCCGAACACCGCCGGGATAGCCAGGAGGAACGAATACCGCGCGGCGGCTTCGCGCGTGTAGCCCATCAGGAGACCTGCGGTGATGGTGCCGCCGGATCGCGACACGCCGGGAATAAGAGCCAGGGCCTGGGCGAAGCCGTACAAAATGCCGTGTTTGTAGGTGAGCTGGGTGAGGTCCCGGTCCTGCTTTCCGATCGCGTCGGCCACGGCCAGAAAGAGCCCGAAGACAATCAGCATGGTGGCTACGAGCCACAGGCTCCTCAGCACCGACTCGATCTGGTCCTGGAACAGCAGACCCAGCACGATGATGGGGAGGCTGCCCAGGATCACCAGCCAGCCCATGCGGGCATCCGGGTCCTGCCGGGAGACTTTTCCGGTCAGCGATCCCGCCCAAGCCTTGACGATCCGCACGATGTCGCGCCAGAAGTAGATCACCACCGCCGTTTCGGTACCAAGCTGCGTGATGGCGGTAAACGCGGCTCCGGGATCGGATGCGTTGGGCAGGAACTGCCCCACAATCCGCAGGTGCGCGCTCGATGAAATCGGTAGAAATTCGGTCAGTCCCTGCACTAGGCCCAGCAGGGCCGCCTCAAACCAGTTCACGCTAAGACCCTACGTCATGGACACTGTTGATTCCCCGTAAGCTTGCAGCTATGCAGCAGCGTTACGTCGGCAACAGTGGATTGCGAGTCTCCGCCCTTTCCCTCGGCACCATGTCCTGGTCCGGCGATACCGACGAACAGGACGCCTCGGAGATATTGCGGACATTTATCGATGGAGGCGGAAAACTTATAGATACCGCGGCGTCTTACGCCGACGGCCGCGCCGAGGCGATGATCGGCTCTCTCCTGGGTGACGTCGTCTCCCGCACCGAAGTCTGCATTTCCACCAAGGCGGGGATGTCGACGTCGGACGGCCGGCGCACGGTGGACACGTCACGCAACGCGATGCTCACCGGCCTGGACGCAAGTCTGGCCAGGCTGGGGACTGACTACGTGGATATCTGGTTTGCCCAGGCATGGGACGGCAATGTCCCGCTGGACGAGACCCTGTCCGCGCTTGAATTCGCGCTCCGGAGCGGCCGCGCCCGCTATGCGGGCATCTCCAACTTCAACGGGTGGCAAAGCGCCAAGGCTGCGGCGGTGGCCGGATTTCCGCTCGTAGCCGCGCAGGCTGAATATTCACTCCTGCAGCGAAAGGCGGAAGCGGAACTGGTTCCCGCCGTCGAAGATGCCGGCCTGGGGCTGATGGCCTGGGCTCCGCTGGGACGTGGCGTTCTGACTGGCAAGTACCGCGGCGCCATTCCCGCCGATTCCCGGGCGGCAAGAACAGACTCCGCACCCTACGTAGAGCCGTATCTGGAGGCGCAGCCGTCCAGCGTAGTGGAAGCCGTGGCCATGGCGGCCAAGGGCCTGGGCCGGACACCGCTGGATGTCTCGCTGAGCTGGCTATTGTCCCAGCATGGCGTGGCCACTGCCATCATCGGGCCCCGGACTCCCGTGCAGGCGAAAGAAATCATGGCCGCCCAACTAACCAGGCTGCCGCCCGAAATTGCCCGCGCGCTCGAGGACGTTTCCCTGCCCGGCTGAGTTTCCGTGCCGGCGGAGACGCCGTTCAGGGCCGCAGCGTTGGGTCTTTGCCCGCGATGGCGGCGTGGAGTTCTCAGTCCTCGAGAATTTCCAGGTCCTCGTCGTCATCGATGCCGGCTTCATCGTCCTCATCTTCTTCATCATCGAAGACCTGAAGGGGTGTAACTTCGCTGTAAGCCTCGTAGAGTGCGTCTTCATAAACCTCGAAAGCATCCGCGACCGCAAAAAAAGCCGCTTCCACCGCGGGATCGCCATCTCCACGCCGGTTGGATGCTGCTATAAGGTGTTCTTCCAAGGCGGTTGTCAAGGACTGAAGCGCGACACGCGGATCGATGCTCATGCCTTCACGTTAGCCGGAAAAGGACGGAAATGGAGAGCAATGAAGGAACATTTTCTCACCAGCTCGGTCCAGCGCGAACGGGACATTCTGAGGCAGTACGAGTACCTCGTTCTGACGGTCAGCCCTGACGATTCGCTGCCTGATGCCAGGCGCCGGCTTGTGGAGCATTCCGAGTACGGCAAGTGGGAGCTGGAACGCAGCAAGCTGTATTTGGGCGGCGGCAGGCGCTTCTGGCTCCGCCGCCGGGTGATGCAGGTCCAGCGGACCGTGTAGGAATTGTCCGGCCAGCGGACCGTATAGGGACTAACGGGCCAGCGGCCTGTTCAGTCCTCCAACGGACCCAGCCACGCGTTCGCCACCGTGTTGTGCGCCGACTCATCGTCTGATGGATGGAACATCCCCGCCAGCACGTCCCGGTACAGGCGTTCAAGCTCCGACCCACGAAAGTAGCTGGAGCCGCCACTCACCCTGATGGCCATGTCCACAACCCGGCGGGCCGTTTCAGTTGCATTGACCTTCAGCCCCACAAGTTTGGGAAACCATTGCGGCCCGTGCTCAACGAGCGCATCCACATCGCGGCTGACGGTCAGCAGCTGGGGGTAGAGGTTATCCATGGCCATTGCGGCCTCCGCGATCTTCCAGCGGATATCCGGATCCTGCGCATAGCTGCGGCCGGCATTCTTGAAGGACGTGCGGCGCTTGACGGCCTCAACACCCAGGTTCAGGGCACGTTCGCCAATGCCGGTGTACACGGCAGCCAGCAATGTCTCGAAGCACGCGAAGATGGCGAAAATCAGCGGATCGGCGTTAGGTCCCACCGGAAGTTTGCGGAAGATCCTCTCCGGCGGGACCTCGGCGCCGTCCAGGACGGTGGTGTTTGACTGGCTGGCCCGCATGCCCAGGGTGTTCCAGTCATCCAGGATGGCGTAGCCCGCGGCCTCCCGGCTGATGAACCCGTGCACGAGCTCCCCTTCGCCTTCCCTGGCCTGGCCGTCCTTGCCGAAGATTCCCAGTCGGGTCCAGGCGGGCGAAAGACTCGTGAAGATCTTGGTACCCGTGAAGCTGTACGCCCCGCCCGGCAGGGGAACGGCTGCCGTTTTTGAATCAAAAAGTACCGAATCATTGCCGGCTTCGGAATTGCCGAAGGCGAAGATCTCGCCGTGGGCGGCCTCCTGCAGGACGAAGCCAAGGGAATGGTCCCCCCGTGCGGCCAGGACGTGGGCGACGCCGGTCCAGACCAAATGCATGTTGATGGCCAAGGCGGTGGCCGGGGCCGCCGTTGCCAGCCGCCGCTGGCACTGTGCTGCCGCCGCCAGCCCAAGCCCCAGGCCGCCGTCGGACGCCGGCACAAACAGCCTGAGGTAGCCGGCGGCGGTCAGCTCCTCGAGGTCTTCGAAGAAGAAGGTGTTGTCCCGGTCATAGCCCGCAGCACGGCCGCGGATGGCCTGGAGCAAGGGCTCCGGCAGGACTTCCTCGGGAGTCATGTCCGGGCCGGCTCAGTAATTGGTGAGGAGCGTGTTGAGCACCCGGGCGCCGAACTTCAGCGAATCCACCGGAACCCGCTCGTCCACGCCGTGGAACATCCCGGTGAAATCGAGATCGTCGGGCAGCTGGAGGGGAGCGAAGCCGTAGCCGGTGATACCCAGCCGGCTCAATGACTTGTTGTCCGTGCCGCCGGAGAGCGTATAGGGAAGCACTTTCGCCCCCGGATCCTCGGTGTGCAGGGCGTCGATCATGGAATCCACCAGGTTTCCGGCGAACGGGACTTCAAGCGAGACGTCGCTGTGCACGTAGCTGACCTCGACACCGGAACCGGCAAGCTCCCGCACGACCTCCAGCACGTGGTCCTGCTGGCCCGGGAGCGTCCGGCAGTCCACCAGGGCCTCGGCCGATTCGGGGATGACGTTGTGCTTGTAGCCGCCCTTGAGCAGCGTGGGATTGGTGGTGTTCTGCAGGGTTGCCCCCACAAAGCGCGCCACGGTGCCGAGCTGGTCGAGCAGGCGGTCCGGATTGTCCGGATCGAACTCCACACCCGTGAGTTCGGTCACGCCGTCCAGGAACTGCCGCGTAGTGGGCGTCAGCTCAATCGGCCACTTGTATTCGCCGATCCGGGTTACCGCCGCAGCCAGCCGGGTGACGGCGTTGTCCGTATTGATCTGGGAGCCGTGGCCAGCCCGGCCGTGCGCCACCAGCCGGAGCCAGGAGATGCCCTTCTCAGCCGTCTGCAGGAGGTAGGTGCGCTGCCCGCCGATGGTCGCCGAGAAGCCGCCTACCTCCGAGATGGCTTCAGTTGCGCCTTCGAAGAGCTCGGGCCGCTTGTCGACCGCGTAGCGGGCCCCGTACTCACCGCCGGCTTCCTCGTCGGCGAAGAAGGCAAAAATAATGTCGCGCTTGGGCTTGCGCCCGGATCTGGCCAAATCCCGCATCACAGCAAGGATCATGGCGTCCATGTCTTTCATGTCCACGGCTCCGCGGCCCCAGATGAGTCCGTCTTTGAGCTCCGCACCAAAGGGATCCACCGACCACTGTTCACGCAGGGCGGGCACTACATCGAGGTGCCCGTGCACCACCAACGCGCTGGCGGACGGATCCTCACCGGCCATCCGGGTCACAACACTTGCGCGGCCGGGCGCCGACTCGAAGATCTCGGCTGCGAGGCCCACTTCTTCAATCAGCCCGGCCGTGTATTCCGCGGCCAACCGCTCCCCCGGCCCCGAACCGTCACCGTAGTTCGAGGTATCTATCCGGATAAGTTCCTGGCAGATCCGGACAACTTCATCCTCGGCACGGATGTCAGACATAGAAACTCCTTGGGCAGTGGGAAGGCTGCAAACAACCTGCGTTCTCGTGTGCCCTCAGCCTACCCATCAGCCCCGATTCCATGTTTTCGGAAAGTTCGTGTTAGAGTTTTTCTCGCTGCTTCGGAGAAAAGCGAAACGCTGAAAGGCGGAAACGATCTCCGAATTACCACCTGCGCGGGTGGCGGAATGGCAGACGCGCTAGCTTGAGGTGCTAGTCCTCGAAAGGGGGTGGGGGTTCAAGTCCCCCTCCGCGCACAAATGGGAAAACCCCTGAAATCCACGGATTTCAGGGGTTTTTTCTGTTTCCGTCGACGGCCTAAGCTGGAGCCGTGAATCCAACCCCGCCGCCTGGCCCGCTTGAAGTCGTCGTCCACTCCGGGCCGGCCGACTGGTGGGTAATCCTTGCCGGGCTTGGCCCCTTGGCTGTCCTGATCGCGGCCCTGCTGGCCTTCTACATCAACTGGCGCACCCTGGCCCAGCGCACGTCAGCCGATAAGACAGCGCTGGACCAGAAACGCGAAGCCGACGAGCAGGCGCTCCGGCAGAAGACCGAGGCGGACAGCCGGGCGGAATGGTGGCGACGCACCCAGTGGGCCCTGGACCGGGCCCTGGATCAGGATGAAGGAACCAAGGCCTTGGGGCTTGCGACCTTAAACGTCCTCGCAGGCAGTGAGCTGGCCCGTGCCGAGGAGCTTGAACTGTTCGACGCGGCGTGGGAGTACGTGCCTGGCGGGGACGATAGTGACTGGACCGTCAGCGCAGGGTCCCCTGAACACAAGGACGTGCACGCACGCCCGAATGCCGCCTCTGCGCCGGACAGGAAGGTCACCCCTGCCGAGCACCGGGTTCAGGTGGCGGCCGCCCGGCTGCGCGTGACGCTCGACGAGCGACTGGGGCGGATTACCCCGCCTCAGACCACGGCCTTGGCTAAGGACCTTGACTAGATCTCGCGGCTCGGCCGCCGTGCGCTGACTTTTAGCCCCGGGCACCGTGGTGCCCAATGTCACCCGACGCCGATCCCAGCGGGTGTCCGCACGGAAATATTGGCGCCGCAGAGAAATTTTCTTGCCAGGCTATTGGGGAATACCCGCCGGATGCTGTAGGTTGCATACGCGACAGACGAACCAAAGAAAAGAGATACACCTAAGTGGCAACCGATTACGATGAACTTCGCTCCGACGTCAAGGAGTCGCAGGACAACTCACTCGAGGCACTGCAGTCCGCCAATGCTCCGGACGCCCGCAGCGTCGTCCTCGAGCTCGATGAGGCCGACGGGCTGGATGGCGCCGGCGTTCCGGGAGGCGAATTCGTTGCCGAGGAATTGGTCGTGCAGGTTATCCCGCAGGCTGAGGACGAGTTCACGTGCTACTCCTGCTTCCTGGTCCGGCACCGCTCCCAGATTGCGCGGCAGAAAGACGGACACAGCTACTGCACTGACTGCGAAGGCTGATTCAAGAAACCCGGATATTCTTCCGTGGCGGCCGTGTTCCGCCAGCAGGAAGTTAAGGCACGCCCACGTTTAGTAGGCGTGCCTTTCCGGTTAACAGGCTCGAGCTGACCCGCTTAGGCGAGACGGCTGCGGACGATCTCGCTGACAGCCTTGCCGTCGTAGCGTCCGGCGACTTTGGCCGTGACAGGCTTCATCACGGCGCCCAGCTGACGCATTCCGGGCTCTACGCCTTCGTTCCGCAGCCCGGCAATGGTCTCGTCAACAATCGCCTCGACTTCGGCTGTTGTCAGCGGCTGCGGCAAGTACGCTTCTATGATTTCGGCCTCGGCGATCTCGGCCGCGGCCCGCTCGGATTCTCCGGCTTCCATATAGATCCTTGCGGTGTCACGTCGCTTTGCAGCCTCCTTCTGCAACAACGAGGTCACCTGGGCGTCGTCCAGGACAATGGGCGTCTTTCCCGACTTCTCCCGTGTTTCGATCTCGCCCAGGACATTGCGCACCGTGGTCAGGGCGGTTTTGTTCCGCTCCTTCATGTGCACCACAACATCAGCGTGCAGGCGTTCCTTCAAAGTGGTCACGGCATTCCTCGATTCCTTGAGCGCCGCAGGGCGGCAGGACAGTGGTGAACCATCCCTCTAGTACCGTAGAGGGATATGGCTGACAATCACTACTCCCGGCGCGGCGGGAAACGACCTTGATTCCCGAGCAATTGTGGCAACGGATCGTTGAAGCCTTCAGCCGTGCCGCCATCCCCCAAGTCACGGTGGCCGAACTGGCTGTGGTGCTGGCGCTGGCAACTGCATTGTCCATCCCCCGTGCCACCTGGAAGTACTTTGGGCTCCTGGCCACCGCCACGCACGAACTCGGCCATGCTTTCGCCGCCGTTATGAGCGGCCAAAGACTGAGCGGGATCCGGCTCCGGTTGGACCACTCAGGCATAACCACCAGTTACAGCCGGGGCAGGGCCGCCGCCGTCTGGTCCGGATTCTGGGGCTATCCTGTACCTGCCCTGACCGGCGCTGCCCTGGTCACCTCCGGTTTTGCCGGCTGGGGTCCGGCCGCCTTGGCCACAGGCACCCTTATCCTCCTGGTTTCGCTCGTGTTCATCAGGAACTTCGCGGGGCTGCTGATCACAGGCCTTGCCGTCGCAGGCGGCGGGGTGTTGGTCCTCGTTGTGCCCAGCAGCTTCACCGGCCATGTTGCAGTCGTGCTTGGCGTGGCCCTGCTTGTGGCCGCCGTCCGGGATCTCGCGAAGCTCACCAATGTGCACCTGCGGCGCCGTGACAGGCTGGCCAGTTCCGACGCGTATATCCTGTACCGCGCAACGTCCATACCCTCCGGCATCTGGATCGCGCTCTTTGTCGTCGTTATTGCCGGCTCCTGGCTGGTCGCCTGGCAGCCCATCTCGGCAATCCTGGCCGCCGGAGCCTAGGCTGGTCCGCATGAGCCAGGAATTTCCGAGCGGGCCGCAGGCCACGAATGCCACCGCTGCCGACAGCACGCACACCAGCACCGGGCACAGCACCTTGGGCGCATATGTGACCGGCGGTGCCGAGTTCAACCGGGACACGAATTACATTGAGGACCGGATCACCCACGACGGCCGTCCCGGCGTCAACGGCGTGCCGGGGTGGCCAGTGGAAGCTGGCCGGTACCGGCTGATTGCGGCGCGGGCATGCCCGTGGGCGAACCGGGCCGTGATTGTGCGTAGGCTCCTCGGCCTGGAGGACTCCATCTCCCTTGGCCAGCCCGGCCCTACCCACGATGCCCGGTCGTGGTCTTTTGACCTCGATCCGCGCGGGGTAGACCCTGTGCTTGGCATCGAGCGCATCCAGAGCGCCTATTTCCGGCGCTTCCCGGATTACCCGCGCGGCATCACGGTGCCAGCGATCGTTGATATTGCCAGCGGCGCGGTGGTCACCAACAACTTCCCTCAGATCACCCTGGACTTTGCCACCGAATGGACCCGTTTCCACCGGGTCGGGGCGCCTGACCTTTACCCGGAACACCTCCGCGCCGAAATTGACTCCGTCAACAAGCGCGTCTTCACCGAGGTCAACAACGGCGTCTACCGCTGCGGCTTTGCGGGCTCCCAGGAGGCCTATGACTCGGCCTACACCAGGCTGTGGGCCGCGCTCGACTGGCTCGAGGAACGCCTCACCGGACAGCGGTACCTCGTGGGTGACACCATCACGGAAGCGGATGTCCGCCTGTTCACTACCTTGGCCAGGTTCGATGCCGTCTATCACGGGCATTTCAAGTGCAACCGGCAGAAGCTGACCGAACTGCCGGCCCTGTGGGGCTACGCAAGGGATCTTTTCCAGACTCCCGGTTTCGGAGACACGATCGATTTTGTCCAGATCAAGCAGCACTATTACATCGTCCACGAGGACATCAATCCCACCCGGATGGTGCCGCAGGGTCCTGATCCGGCGGGCTGGCTGGAGCCCCATGGCAGGGAATCACTGGGCGGCCGGCCGTTCGGTGACGGCACTCCCCCGGGGCCGGTGCGCCCCGGCGAAGAAGTTTCCCCCGGCCATGGAGCGGCTTAGGATCGGGAAAGCGCTTTCTAACCGGTTAGGCTAGCCCCATGCAGAAATCTTTTGGCTTTGCAGCACCCGGTTATGAAGGCGTTTTGGATCTGTTTGAGGCCCTTCTCGCCGCGGATCCGCAGTACAGCGCCCAACTGGCGGCCTACCGGGACGGCGTGAAGATCGTGGACCTGTCCGGCGGGCCCCACATCACCGCCGATTCCGTTACGGGGGCGTATTCAGTTTCCAAGGGCGTGGCGGCGCTGGTGATTTCGCTGCTCGTCCAGGGCGGGCTGCTAGACCTTAACCGGACGGTGGCGCACTACTGGCCCGAGTTTGGTTGCCATGGCAAGGACCGCTTGCTGGTGCGTGAAGCCCTGTCCCATCAGGCCGGACTGGTGGGAGTCGAGGGAGGCATCGCCCTGGACGAATTCACCACCTCCCTGGCCGCGGCAAGGTTGGCAGCGACAAGCCCCGCATGGCGTCCTGGCAGTTGCTTCGGATATCACGCCCTCACCATCGGAATCATTATGGAGGAACTCTGCCGGCGGGTCACGGCAACCAGCCTGCAGAGCCTCTATGACCAGCGCATCCGCACGGCCTACGGCATCGACTTCTTCCTGGGACTGCCCGAAGAGCTGGAACCGCGCTACCGTGACGTCCTCTACGACGTCGATCCTCTTCAACCATGGCTGGATCCGCTGAGCCTGGATGGGCTTAACAGCAACGCGGCAGTCAGCACAATCATGGAACTTCCCAATCAACGGGCCGTCCGCGCCGCGGGGATGAGTGCCGCCGGCGGTGTGGGTACGGCGGAGGGCCTGGCCAGGCTCTACGCCGCGGCCATCACCGGTGTGGACGGCCGGGACCCCTTGTTGACCCCTGAGACCGTCAGCGCCATGTCCCAGGAGCAGGTGTGGGGCCTGGACCGCCTGTCCGGACTGGACAACGCCTTTGCCGTGGTCTTTATGAAGCCACACGTGTCGCGGAATTTCGGCAGCCACCGCGCCTTCGGCCACGAGGGAGCCAACGCTGCGCTGGGGTTCGCCGATCCCGCGTACGGCCTCGGCTTCGGATACATCCCGCAGCGGGCGGAGGACGGACGCACCCAGGGCAAAGCTCATCGGCTGGCTGCGGAGGTCCGGCGGGCGGCGTCGGCCTTGTCCTAGTACACGGGTGCACCTAGTGTGGGGCTGATGGGTGACACTCAAACGCAGCCGCAGGGCCGGCCCTCCGCTGGAACCCGAATCCTGCGGAATTCGGTGGCCGGTCTCTCGTCGGCATTCACAGTACAGCGCCTGCAGCTGGCGGCGAAGGCAGCTCTGGCCGCCGGCCTCGCTTTCGCCATTGCTCCCCTGATGCCAGGATCCGCTGCCGACTATCCGTACTACGCGCCGCTCGGCGCCCTGGTGTCGATGTACCACAACGTGGCCGGATCCTTCCGGCAGGGTCTCCAGGCGCTCGTCGGACTCGCTCTGGGTATCGGGCTCGCCTTTGCGCTGGTCAGTGTCGGTGATCCGTCACCGCTGTCTGTTGCGGTCGTTATGGGACTCGGCGTGCTGCTCGGCGGTCTCCCCCGCATCGGCTCGGGCAGCGATTGGATTCCGACGGCGGCGCTGCTGGTCCTGCTGGTGGGGGGAAGCAACCGGGACGACTTTTCCTTCGGCTACCTCATCCAGATGGGCGTCGGCGTCGTCGTGGGCATTGCCGTCAACTTCCTGGTCTTTCCTCCCCTGCACTTCAACGCGGCGGCCACCAGCCTGGGCAAACTCCGGCTGGCCCTCGGGCGGCAACTGACTGACATGGGAACGGCCCTGACTGAAAAGTGGCCTCCCGAGCATGAGGACTGGTCCCGCCGGTCGACCGAGCTGGCCGAAGCAGCCAGCACGGTCCGCCATCTCGTGCAGGAGGCTGATGCGAGCCGACGCGCCAATCCGCGGCGGCGGCTCCATCCTCGCGATGTGGATCTCGACTACCGCAACCTTCGTGACCTGGAGCGGGTGACGTTCCACATCCAGGACATGACAGAAGTCCTGTCCGATGTCATCTGGACAGACGACGCACCTTATACGGTGCCTTTCAACGACAGTGCGCCCCTGGCCGCGGCCATGACCGCCACAGGCGAACTCCTGGCCTCGTTCGACGGTGAGGATGAAGCCGACCAGCGGCGGCTGTTCGCTGCCGCAAAGTCGGCGGTGGAGGCCGGTATGGCAACGGTTGCGGAGCGGGCCCAGGAGGATTCGGCCGTGACAGCGTCCGGGTCCATCCTCCTGAGCCTGCACCGTGTCCTCAGGGCTGTGCGGCCGGCGTCCTAGATCGGTGCCACGGAGCCGCTGAAGTGGCGGCGGCCGGAGCGGGGGTTCCACGCCACAAATTCGGCCCGCTGCCAGCCTTCGCCAGGCGTCTGTGCCGTGGTGATATCCAGGGCGGTGATAGCCAAGGCAACGCGGGCAGGAAGGAACACCGGAGCCTCGAACGTGACATCCCACGTGAACGCTTCGCCCTTGGCCGGCCCGACATCCGCGAGGGCCCTCGAGGCAAGGTACATCCCGTGTGCGATGGAGCGGCGCATGCCCAGGGCCTTGGCAGAAAGCACGCTCAGGTGGATGGGGTTGAAGTCTCCTGAAACGGCGGCATACGCCCTTCCCGTGTCGACCCCCAAATGCCAAATCGCGGTGGGGTCCGGAGGCGTGAAATCGGCCTGGCCGTTGTGGGGCGTTGGCTTGTCGATGCCGGGGAGGAACACGCCCTTGGCCAGGTAGGAGGAGCGCCCGGTCCACTTGATGTCCGGCGTATCCGCGCCGCGGATCTCTGCCACAACGTCAAGTTGCGTGCCGGATCGGTGGCCCCGGAGGTTCTCAACCCTGGCCTGGATGTCCAGGGATTCCGTGAAGAGCACCGGCGACCTCTGCTCCACATGGTTGCTGAGATGGACCATGCCCAGGAGTGGCAGCGGGAAATCGTCGCGGTTCATCACACTCATGGCCAGCGGGAATGCCAGTGCGTGGAGGTATCCGGCCGGCAGAGTGTCCCTGGCAGTCAGCCCGATGAGGTGCTGGTAGGCGGTGAGGTTGCCGACGTCGGCCCTTACCCCGCGCACTTCGTGGCTAGTGACCGGAAGGTTTGATCCGTTGTGCGTGCCCAACACGCGCCGCCGCGCGGTCTGCGCGGCGGCATTGACGTAGAGCTTGGACAGGGACGGCATCTCCCCCAGGATGACCGGCTGGACAGTACTCATGCCCCCACCAGGTTCTGTCCGCAGATCCGCAGCACGTCGCCGTTGATGCCCCCGGCGGCGTCGCTCGCCAGAAAGGAAATGGCCTCCGCGACGTCGGACGGTTGGCCACCTTGCTGCAGCGAATTCAGCCGCCGTCCCACTTCGCGGACGGCAAACGGGATCCGTGCTGTCATGTCTGTTTCGATGAAACCGGGCGCCACCGCGTTGATGGTCCCGCCGTTCGCCGCCAGAAGGGGCGCAGAAGCGCGCACCATACCCATCACGCCGCCCTTGGACGCCGCGTAGTTGGTCTGGCCGCGGTTGCCCGCGATGCCGCTGGTGGATGCCACCGAGACAATCCGTGGTGAATTACGGAAGTGTTCGGAAGCAAGGAGCGCTTCGTTGATTCTGAGCTGGGCGGCGATGTTGATGTTCACGACGGAGGTCCAGCGACCGTGGTCCATATTGGCGAGCAGCTTGTCCCGGGTAATTCCTGCGTTGTGGATGACGATGTCCAGGCGGCCGTGACGCTGCACGGCGTGGTCGATGATCCGCTGGCCGGCATCTGCGCGGCTGATGTCCAGTTGAAGGGCCGTGCCGCGGACTTCGTTGGCGACGGCGGCCAAATGGTCCCCGGCTGCCGGGATGTCTACGAGGACCAGGATGGCCCCGTCCCGGTGGAGGGTCCGGGCAATAGCCGCACCGATGCCGCGGGCGGCGCCGGTGACCACGGCAACCTTGCCGGCGAGCGGCTTCTCGAAGTCCGGGGGCAGGTGGCCCTGCTCGGTTGCCACAGTCAGGAACTGGCCATCCACAAATGCCGACCGGCCGGACAGAAAGAACCGAAGGGCGGCCAGGGCGCTGGGGCTGGTGCTCTGGACACCTTCTGCCAGGACGATGCCGTTCGCTGTTGCGCCGGCCCGGAGTTCCTTGGCAAGCGACCGCAGGAAGCCATCGACGCCTTGCCGGGCAGCCGACTGTGCAGGGGACGCGGTTTCGGCGGCCGGCCGGGAGATGGTGATGACGCGGGCGCTGGGGCCGAGATCACGCAGTGATGCCGCGGCGGACAGCACCGGCTTTTCAAGATCCTCGGGCCGGGTCAGCTCATCCAGGGCCAGAATGATCGCGCCAAGTTTTTCGCGGGGCACCGCGTGGCGCCGGACGTCCAGGTCCCAGGAGAGCAGCCTGGCGGCCAGTTCGTCGGCACCGGCGGTGTTGCCCTGGACGAGGACGGGGCCGGTGACCAGGGGCTGGCCCGGCTTGAAGCGGCGCAGCACGGCAGGCTGGGGCAGGCCCAGCCGTTTGGCGATGTTCTTGCCCACGCCCTGGTTGACGAGCGTGGTGTATTTATCCGTCATCCGGTACCCCTAGAGTGCTTCGAGTATTGCGACGACGCCCTGGCCGCCGGCGGCGCAGATGGAAATAAGTCCGCGCGCAGGCCTTCCCTCGACGGTGCCTTTGGCCTGCAGCATCTTGGCCAGCGAGGCCACGATGCGTCCGCCGGTGGCTGCGAACGGGTGGCCCGCGGCCAGGGAGGAGCCGTTGACGTTCAGCTTGGTGCGGTCGATGCTGCCGAAGGCACCCTCAAGTCCCAGCCGGGTGCGGCCGAACTCATCATCTTCCCAGGCGGCCAGGGTGCTCAGGACAGTCCCGGCGAAGGCTTCGTGGATCTCAAAGAAGTCGAAGTCATCCAGCGTCAGTCCGTTGCGGGCCAGCAGCCTGGGGACCGCAAACGCGGGAGCCATAAGCAGTCCGTCCTTGCCGTGGACGAAGTCCACGGCGGCAGCTTCACCATCCACGACGGTGGCGAGCTTCGGCAGGTCATGGGCATCAGCCCAGTCTTCGGATGCGAGCAGGACCGTGGAGGCCCCGTCGGTCAGCGGTGTGGAGTTTCCCGCCGTCATGGTGGCCTCGGCGCCGAGGCTCTTCCCGAAGACGGGCTTGAGTGTAGCCAGCTTCTCCAATGTGGTGTCCGCCCTCAGGTTTGAGTCCTTGGCGAGGCCCCGGTATGGCGTCAGGAGGTCATCGAAGAATCCTGCGTCATACGCGGCGGAAAGGTTGCGGTGGCTGTTGAAAGCCAGCTCATCCTGCGCCTCGCGCGAAATGTTCCATTGCGCGGTGGTCAGCGCCTGGTGCTCGCCCATGGACAGGCCGGTGCGTGGCTCCCCCGTATTCGGAGCATCGGGGGCCAGGTCCCTGGGCCGCAGGCGGCTGAGTACCTGCAGGCGCTGGGGCAGTGTCTTGGCGCGGTTGAGGTCCAGGAGTATCTCGCGGAGGCCTTCGCTGACAGCAATGGGGGCATCCGACGCCGAGTCGACACCACCGGCGATGGCGGAATCGATCTGGCCCAGTTTGATCTTGTTGGCCAGGCCCAGAACCGTTTCGAGGCCGGTGGCGCACGCCTGCTGCAGGTCGTAGGCGGGGGTTTCCGCCGACAACGCCGAACCCAGGACTGCCTCGCGGGTGAGGTTGAAGTCGCGGGAGTGCTTGAGTACGGCCCCCGCCGCAACCTCGCCGATCCGCTCATCCTGGAGGCCAAACCTGGCGATAAGACCATCCAGTGCGGCGGTGAGCATGTCCTGGTTGGAAGACTTCGTGTAGGCCCCGCCGGACCGGGCAAACGGGATCCGGTTACCACCCACAATTACGGCCCGGCGGACTGGACGCGCCGCGCCGGAAGTCGTGGGGCTGGCGAATTCGTGGGGTCCGGTGCCGGACTGTCCATTGACGGACATGGGTGACTCCTCTGATCTGCGACGGTTACCGATACCCAGCGTACCTGATACGCTGAGTATCGTGAACAACCTCCACGCAGAAGTCCCGACGCCGGCTGCCGGCGCAATTGCCGACGGCCGTTCGGCCCGCTGGCAGACCCACCGGGAGGAACGACGCCGGGCGCTCATCAAGTCCGCACGCCGCGCGGTCCACGCGCTGGGCAGCGATGCCTCCATGGAGGAGATTGCAGCGGCCGCCGGCACCTCAAAGTCGGTCTTCTACCGCTATTTCGGCGATAAGGCAGGACTTCAGCACGCCGTCGGGGAAGTTGTCCTGAGCCAGATGCAGCGCAAGATCCGCGAAGCGGCGCAGGGTGCCCAGACTCCTCGGGAAGGGCTGCTGGCCATGATTTCTGCCTATCTCCAGATGGCGGAAACCAGCCCCAATGTCTACAGTTTCGTCACCCGCTATGCGCCGGTGGATGCGGACAGCCACCAGGGATCGGCGGCCATCTCGGGAGCCCTTGGCCACTTCTTCGATTCCATCGCAGAGATGATCGCCGCGCCAATGCGGACCCACCTCGGCGAAGGCAAAGAAGCGGTGATCGGCTACTGGCCCACGGCGGCCATCGGCCTGGTCCGAAATGCCGGTGAGCAATGGCTCAGCACGCCGGCTTCGGCGGCGAAACCGGACCAGGAAGCCATGGCCCGCCAGATCACGGCCTGGTTATGCGTGGGGATCGCCCCCGAGCTTAGCCCCGCCAGCGCGGCATGATTCCGCCCCAAGAACCTCACACCCTCCTGTCAGAACCAACGAAGGACATTGACATGACCGAAGTAGTGGACCGCCCCACCGGCCCGGACGCCGCCGTAACGAATACAGCCGTAGCTAATGCCGCCGTAGCGAACACAGCCGCTGCGGGCCCAGCGGTCACCAGCCCCAGCGCCAACTACGGCTCGGCTGTGCAGCCCGCCGTCGACGTTGCCGCCCTCGGCGAGCAACTCCTGGGCAAATGGGCGGACTCCCGTCGCCAATCCCGCGCGCTGGCCAGTGACCCTGCACTGCACAAAATTGAAGGACTGACGCACACCGAACACCGGACGCGAACCTTCGGCCAGTTGAAGTACCTCGTGGACAACAGCGCCGTACACCGGGCCTTCCCGTTGGCACTGGGCGGTTCCGATGACCACGGCGGCAACATCGCGGCCTTCGAGGAACTGGTCACCGCCGACCCGTCCCTGCAGATTAAGGCTGGTGTCCAGTGGGGCCTCTTCGGCTCGGCCGTGATGCACCTGGGCACGCAGCAGCACCACACCAACTGGCTGCCAGGCATCATGAGCCTGGAGATCCCCGGCTGCTTCGCCATGACGGAGACCGGCCACGGTTCCGATGTGGCCAGCATCGCCACCACCGCGACCTACGACGTCAAAACCCAGGAATTTGTGGTCCATACACCGTTCCGCGCTGCGTGGAAGGACTACATCGGCAATGCAGCCATCGACGGCCTCGGCGCCGTCGTTTTCGCCCAGCTCGTGACAAATGGCGTCAACCATGGCGTGCATGCCTTCTACGTTGACCTCCGGGACCCCCAGACCAAGGAGTTCATGCCCGGGATCGGTGGCGAGGACGACGGAGTCAAGGGCGGCCTCAACGGGATCGACAACGGCAGGCTGCATTTCGACAACGTCCGCATCCCCCGCACCAACCTGCTGAACCGCTACGGCGATGTGGCACCTGACGGGACCTACACGTCGTCCATTGCCAGCCCCGGCCGCCGCTTTTTCACCATGCTGGGAACTCTCGTCCAGGGCCGCGTGTCATTGGACGGCGCGGCCGTGGCGGCGTCGAAGGTCGCCCTGACAGCAGCCATCCGCTACGCCACCGAACGGCGCCAGTTTAACGCGTCGTCACACACTGACGAAGAGGTCCTCCTGGACTACCAGCGCCACCAGCGGCGCCTGTTTACCCGGCTGGCGACGACGTATGCCGCGGGCTTCGCGCACGAGCAGCTCCTCCAGAAATTCGACGACGTCTTTTCCGGCGCCCACGATACTGACGAGGACCGGCAGGATTTGGAAACCCTCGCCGCAGCCCTGAAGCCGCTGAGCACCTGGCATGCCCTTGACACCCTGCAGGAATGCCGCGAGGCGTGCGGCGGCGCCGGCTTCCTGATCGAAAACCGCTATGCCTCCCTTCGTGCGGACATGGACGTCTATGTCACGTTTGAGGGCGACAACACCGTGCTGCTCCAGCTTGTGGCCAAGCGCCTCCTGGCCGACTATGCCAAGGAGTTCAGGAATGTCGATTTTGGCGTCCTTGCACGCTACGTGGTGGCCCAGGCAACGGGCGTGGCGATCCACCGCACCGGCCTGCGGCAGGTGGCACAGTTCGTCGCCGATACCGGATCAGTCCAGAAGGCTGCCATTGCGCTCCGGGACGAGGAAGGCCAGCGCGCCCTCCTGACGGACCGCGTCCAGACCATGGTGGCCGACGTCGGAGCGGCCCTGAAGGGCGCCAACCAGCTGCCCGTCGAAAAGGGGGCAGCCCTCTTCAACCAGCACCAGAACGAGCTGATCGATGCTGCCCAGGCCCACGCCGAGCTCCTGCAATGGGAGGCGTTCACGGCGGCCCTGGAAGACGTCACGGACCCCGGCACCAAGCGGGTCCTGACCTGGCTGCGCGACCTGTTCGGCCTGTCGCTGATCGAGAAGAACCTGTCCTGGTACCTGATGAACGGCCGGCTCTCCATGCAACGGGCACGCACCGTGGGTGATTACATTAACCGGCTCCTGGTCAAGATCAGGCCCCATGCCCTGGACCTTGTGGACGCCTTCGGGTACGGCGATGACCACGTGCGTGCGGCGATCGCCACCGGTGCCGAGAAGACCCGGCAGGACGAGGCCCGCGCCTACGTCAGGGCACAGCGGGCCAGCGGCAACGCACCCGTCGACGAAAAGGTGCTGCTGGCGCGCACGGCTACCTCCCGATAAAGCAACGCGAGTTCACTTCAAGCCCCTCCGACGCCCCGGAATGGGCACTTTGTGACCCCGCGTTGGATCAAGCGTTTTGTACGAACGACGGCGCCGCTCCCCTCGGTGGGGGCGGCGCCGTCGTGCGCTGTCTGGTCACTAGTGCTGCTGTTCCTGCCGTCCGTCAGGAAAGCACTGAGCGGTAGACCTCGAGGGTGGTCTCGGTGATGGAGTCCCAGGAGAAGTGCTCCTCCGCACGGCGGCGGCCGGCCTGGCCCATGGCACGTGCCCATTCGGGATCGGACACCACCTCGGTCAGAGCGGCGGCAAATTCCGTCACGAACTCCTCCGGATCAAGCGGCGTGCCTGTACCGTCGGTGACCTGCTCCAGGTCCACCAACAGGCCCGTCTCGCCATGCTGGACCACCTCGGGAATGCCGCCCGTAGCGCTGGCCACCACGGCAGCACCGCAGGCCATCGCCTCGAGGTTGACGATGCCCAGCGGTTCATAGATGGACGGGCAGGCGAACGCTGTGGCGTGGCTGAGGACCTGGATGAGTTCGTTCCGCGGCAGCATCCGTTCGATCAGCACGACGCCGGTCCGCTGGCTCTGCAGCTCCTCGATCAGGCGTGCAGTTTCTGCGGCGAGCTCGGGAGTATCCGCCGCCCCAAGGCACAGCACGAGCTGCACATCGGCCGGAAGCTTCGCGGCTGCACGCAGGAGGTAAGGCACGCCCTTCTGGCGCGTGTTGCGGCCGACAAACACCACGCTCGGCTTATCCGGATCAATGCCCAGGGCGCGGACGACGTCCTGGTTTTCGTCGCGCTGCCACAGTTCGACGTCGATGCCGTTGTGGACCACCCTGACTTTGGCAGGGTCAACGTCCGGGTAGCTGCGAAGAATGTCCTGGCGCATGCCTTCCGAAACGGCGATGATCGCTGCTGCCGCCTCGTAGGCAGTTTTCTCGACCCAGGAGGACAACGCGTAGCCGCCGCCAAGCTGCTCGGCCTTCCACGGCCTCAGGGGCTCCAGGCTGTGGGCACTTAATACGTGCGGGATGCCGTGGAGCAGGGACGCCAGATGGCCGGCCATGTTCGCATACCAGGTGTGCGAATGGACCAGATCGGCACCTGCCACGTCCGGCACGATCCGCAGGTCCACCCCGAGCGTCTGGACGGCGGCGTTGGCCGAGCCCAGGTCTTCGGGAACGGAATAGGAGGTCACCCCGGCACCGTGGTAATCGGCGTCGCGGGGTGCACCGAAGGCACGAACCTGCAGGTCAACATGCTTACTAAGCACCCTGCTCAATTCGGCCACGTGGACTCCGGCGCCTCCGTAGATCTCGGGCGGGAACTCTTTAGTCACAATGTCTATTCGCACGTTACCCAAGGTAGTCCTTCCGCACTATCTGTTCTAGTGTGAAGGGGTCCGGGCATGCCGGACTGTTTGGGGTTACGAAGGCGTACAGGAGCTACTACCATGCCGTTGAATAAAAGAGTCCTGGCCATTGTCCTCGCGGGCGGCGAGGGAAACAGGCTAATGCCACTGACGGCAGACCGGGCGAAACCTGCAGTGCCTTTTGCCGGCAGTTACCGGCTGATCGACTTTGCGCTGTCCAACCTGGTGAATTCACGCTACCTGCAGATCGTGGTCCTGACCCAGTACAAGTCCCACAGCCTTGACCGCCACATTTCCGAGACCTGGCGGATGTCCACGCAGCTGGGCAATTATGTGGCGTCCGTGCCGGCGCAGCAGCGCGTCGGCAAGAGCTGGTTCCTCGGCAGCGCCAACGCCATCTACCAGTCCCTGAACCTGATCCATGACGCCAACCCCGACATCGTCGTCGTGGTTGGTGCGGACCACGTGTATCGCATGGACTTCGCCCAGATGGTGGAGCAGCATGTGCAGAGCGGCGCCAAGGCCACTGTGGCCGCCGTGCGCCAGCCGTTGAGCATGGCCAACCAGTTCGGTGTGATCGAGGTGGACCAGGAGGACCCGCAGAAGATCGCTGCATTTGTGGAAAAGCCCGCCACAACTCCTGGCCTGGCCGCTGATCCCACCCAGTTCCTGGCTTCCATGGGCAACTACGTTTTCGACGCCGACGCGCTGGTGGATGCCCTTCACGTGGACGCCGAACGGCTCGACACCAAGCACGACATGGGCGGGGACATCATCCCCTACTTCGTCAGCCAGGGTGAGGCCGGAGTCTACGACTTCACCCTCAACGACATCCCCGGCTCCACGGAACGCGACCGGACCTACTGGCGCGACGTCGGCACCATTGATTCGTTCTACGACGCCCACATTGACCTCATCTCCCCGTTGCCTGTGTTCAACCTCTACAACTCTGAGTGGCCCATTTACACGCGCCAGAGCATCTCCCCGCCGGCCAAGTTCGTCCGCGGTCAAAACGACACCGTGGGCACCGCCCTGGACTCCATCGTGTCCAGCGGCGTGGTCGTCTCCGGCGGCGTCGTGGAGGGCTCCGTCCTGTCCAACGACGTCTTTGTGGGGAACGGCAGCAGGGTCATCGACTCGGTCCTGATGGACAAGGTGATTATCGGCGAAGGTGCCGTGGTCAACCGGGCCATCCTGGACAAGAACGTTAAGGTTCCGGCCGGCGCCGCGATCGGCCTGGACCATGACCTGGACCGCGCCCGCGGGTTCAAGGTGACGGAATCCGGTATTACGGTGCTCGCCAAGGGCCAGCAGGTGCCTGAGCCCGGGGACGCGGAACGTGCGCTCGCCGCTAAGAACCTCCACCTGGTACCGGATGCCGTCAAGGCAGCCACGGCCAACTACCCCGAACTCCGCGAATCAGTCGAGCAGGCCGCTGCGGTCCACGCCCAATCAGCCTCGCAGGCCGCAGCCGGCAGCCGCAAGGGCTAAGCGAAGTACTGGCAGGCCTGGCCGGGCTGCGAACCCGGCGGCACGGTCAGGCTGGATCTTCGCCAGGCTGTAAAATCGGTACAATGAGCTCCCCCGATCTGACGCCTGAGGAAATCCAGGCCTGCCTCAAGGTTTTGAACACCATCCACGTCTACGACGAGGAACACCCCGACTATGTCTCGGTGCGCCGTGCCACCGGGAAGATGTTCAAGGCCGTGAAGCGTCACCGCCGCGTCACCAAGCGGGACCTGATCTCCGAAGCCGACCGGGCCGTCATCGCCCAGACGGCAACGGCAGCACCGGACCGGATCGACGACGAGACCCAGGGCAACAAGCTGGAGACCTCGGCGACGGGCAAGGTGGCCGGGCACCTGATCCGTTCCCGCCCCTGCTATATCTGCAAGAAGCACTACACGCAGGTGGACGCTTTTTATCATCAGCTGTGCCCGGAATGCGCCGCCTTCAGCCACAGCAAGCGGGATGCCCGCACCGACCTGACAGGCCGGCGTGCGCTGCTCACCGGCGGGCGGGCCAAAATCGGCATGTACATCGCGCTGCGCCTGCTCCGGGATGGCGCGCACACCACCATCACCACCAGGTTCCCCAAAGACGCCGCACGCCGTTTTGCGGCAATGGAAGACAGCAGCGAGTGGCTGCACCGGCTCCGGATCGTGGGCATCGACCTGCGCGACCCGTCACAGGTGATGGCCTTGACGGATTCGCTCAACGCCGCGGGCCCCCTGGACATCATCATCAACAACGCCGCCCAAACGGTGCGCCGATCCGGCAACGCCTACAAACCCCTGGTGGACGCCGAGGACGAGCCGCTGCCGGCAGCGCTGGAGCCGGCCAACGGCGGACCGGAACAGGTGACCTTCGGCCACGCCCACGACAAACACCCCCTCGCCCTGGCGAGCAGTGTCACGGATCACCCGGTGCTGGCCGGCGACGCCATCACTTCGCTGGCGCTCTCCACCGGCTCGGCCTCGCTGGAGCGGATCGCCTCCGGAACAGCGATCGACGCCGGCGGGCTCGTCCCGGACCTGGCTGACATCAACAGCTGGACCCAGGTGGTGGACGAGGTTGACCCCCTGGAAATGCTGGAAGTCCAGCTCTGCAACGTCACGGCCCCGTTCCTGCTGGTCAGCAGGCTCCGGGACGCCATGAAGCGCTCCACGGCGCACCGGAAATACATCGTCAACGTCTCCGCCATGGAAGGCCAGTTCTCCCGCGCCTACAAGGGCCCCGGGCATCCGCACACCAACATGGCCAAGGCGGCCCTGAACATGATGACTCGGACCAGCGCCCAGGAAATGCTGGACGCCGACGGGATCCTGATGACAGCGGTGGACACCGGCTGGATCACCGACGAACGCCCGCACTTCACCAAGGTCCGGCTTATGGAAGAGGGCTTCCACGCACCCCTGGACCTGGTGGACGGCGCCGCCCGCGTCTACGATCCGATCGTGATGGGCGAAAACGGCGAGGACCAGTACGGGGTCTTCCTCAAGGACTACAAGCCCAGCCCCTGGTAGGACGGACGCTGTCCTCTCCGGTGCGTTGGGCGTAGGCTCGGCGGCATGAGCATTGAAGCAACGTCCACCGGGTCAACGTCCAGCGAACCAACGTCCAGCGAACCAACGTCCCAGGTCCAGAACCTGGAACACCACGAATGCTGGGCCCTGTTGCGGACGGTTTCGGTAGGCAGGCTGGCCGTCCTGGTGGACGGTCAGCCTGACATCTTCCCCATCAACTACACGGTGGACGGCGGAACATTAGTGTTCCGCACCGGCGCTGGAACCAAGCTGGCCGCCGCCTCGGGAGGTGCCGCTGTGGCGTTGGAGGCCGACGGCGTGGATGCCGTCAGCGGCCTGGCCTGGAGCGTGGTGGTCAAGGGACCGGCAAAGGTCATCACAGGAACCGAAGGCATCCTGGACTCCGCAGCCCTGTACCTCTTCCCATGGCAGGCCGGGAAGAAAGACACCTTTGTCCGGGTGAGCCCGGGAACAGTGACCGGGCGCCGGTTCAAAGTCACCGCACCCATGACCTGGTGGACCCAGCTCAGCGGAGCGGCCAAGGCAGCCCCGGAGTAGTCCTGGGCAGGACGAGGAAACGCCCCCGACTGCCTAAGCGAGGCGGGTGATTTCCACGCTCACGCTGAGCGCCGATCCGCCGCCGCCGGACAGGATGCCCTTCAGCGGTGGTACGTCCCGGTAGTCCCGGCCCCTGGCGACGGTGACATGGTAGTCCCCTGCCGGCTTGTGGTTCGTAGGATCCCAGCTGCGCCACTCGCCGTCCCAGAACTCCAGCCACGCATGTGACTGGCCGGCGACTGTCTCGCCGATGGCCGCCGTCGACCGCGGGTGCAGGTATCCGGAGACGTACCGGGCGGGAATGCCGCAGCTGCGCAGCGCGCCGATGGCGAGGTGCGCGAGGTCCTGGCAGACGCCCTGCCGCTGTCCCCACGCTTCCTCGGCGTTGGTGGTAACCGCGGTGGAACCGGACATGTACGTCATCTCGCCGCGCATCCATTCGAAGATGGCCATGGCGGCCTCGTGCGGGTTCTTGCCCTCCACGACACCTGGAATGATGCCCAGTACCTCGTCACCGGGACCGCTCAGCTGGGACTGCGGCAGCCAGTCGCTGAACGTATTCAACGATTCCTTCGATGCCAGGACGTCCCAGCCGGCGATGTCTGCGTCAGCCGGGATTTTTTCCGCCCGGTGCACTTCAACGGTGATGTTGGAAACGACCTCAAGGTGGTCGTGCGGCATCTGCATGTCGAAGGCGGTGACCCGCGTGCCCCAGTAGTCCCGGTAGTTGCTCACGGCCGCCTGCGTCGGCGAGACCTTGAGCACGGATTCAAGGACCACCTGCTGGGGGTCGGTCAGCGGCGTCATGCGGGCTTCGTTGTACGAGAGCGTGACGCGCTTGTTGTACTTGTAGGCCGTGGTGTGGATGATGCTCAGCCGGGTCATGAAACTTCTCCCACCCAGGCGAGTTCGTCTGCCTGATTGAAGTATTTACGGGAAATGGCGTCCGAGGCCTGCGAGACGGCCTTCTGCACGCGTTCCATGTGCTCGGGCAGTTCGGACATCAGATCGTCCGTCCGGTGGAACTCTAGGAACGTACGGGCCTGGCCCACGATCCGGCGGGCGTCGTTGATGAAGCCCACGCGCTGCGCCGAAGGGTCCAGCTTGGCGAGGCACTCATCAGCGTCGCGCAGGGCGTAGACGATGGACCGCGGGAACAGCCGGTCAAGCAGGAGGAACTCGGCGGCGTGCTGGTCCCCGAACGCGGCCCGGCGCGTCCGCAGGAACGACTCATAGGCCCCCGCGCACCGCAGCATGTTGACCCAGGACATACCTGCAGAAAGGACATCCCGGGTGGAAAGCATCCGCGCCGTCATGTCCGCGCGCTCCAGGGACCGGCCCAATACCAGGAACAGCCAGCTTTCGTCATGGCTCACCGTGGTGTCGGCCAGGCCGCTGACCATGGCCGTCCGTTCCAGCGTCCAGTTGCAGAAGCGGTACGTCCCCACCACGTCCTTGCGGTGCTGGCTCAGCCCGTAGTAGGTGGTGTTGAGGCTTTCCCACAGGCCCGAGGACACGGTCTCGCGGGCACGGCGGGCATTCTCGCGCGCGGCTCCCAGCGACCCGGCGATGGAGGTTGCGCTTGTTTTGTCGTACGCCAGCGCATGGAGGAGTTCGGGCAGGCCGAAGTCTTCGCTCTGCGGCCGGGCGCCCATCACTGCGAGCAGTTCCTGGGCCACCCTGCGGCGTTCGTCCATGGGGAGGTGGTTCAGGCGTTCCAGGTGCACGTCCAGGATGCGGGCGGTGCCGTCGGCCCGCTCCACGTAGCGTCCGATCCAAAATAGGGACTCAGCAATACGGCTAAGCATTCGCGGTGACCTCCTGCGCGTCCGAAATCTGTGGGGATGACCCCGTGAACATTTGTGCCGGTTCGATGGCCCGGCTCACTGCTGCTGCTCCGACTGGCGGTCGCGCCAGTTGCTCTCCACGGGCCAGACGGATACCCGCTCGCGGATGGAAATGGTGGGCCGCGGAACAGTTTCCACCGGCACCTGGGGCGAGTCTGCCAGCACCCAGGTGTCCTTGGAGCCGCCGCCCTGGCTGGAGTTCACAATGAGGGAGCCTTCCTTGAGCGCCACCCTGGTGAGTCCGCCAGGAAGTACCCAGACATCGTCGCCGTCGTTGACGGCAAAGGGGCGCAGGTCCACGTGCCGCGGGCCGAACTTGTCCCCGCCGAGCGTTGGCACGGTGGAAAGCTGCAGGACCGGCTGGGCGATCCAGCCTCGAGGGTCAGCGACGACCCGCTTGCGCAGGGCCTCGAGTTCATCGTTGGAGGCGTCCGGCCCGATCACCAGGCCTTTGCCGCCGGAGCCGTCCACGGGCTTCACCACAAGCTCAGCCAGGTTGTCAAGGACGTATTCCCTGGAGTCCTTCTCCTCCAGCCGGAACGTATCCACGTTCGCGATGACGGGCTCCTCGCTGAGGTAGTAGCGGATGAGGTCCGGAACGTAGCTGTAGACAAGTTTGTCGTCGGCCACGCCGTTGCCCACGGCGTTGGCGATGGTCACGCCGCCGGCCCTGGCGGCGTTGACCAGCCCCGGGCAGCCGAGCATGGAATCCGAGCGGAACTGCAGGGGGTCCAGGAACTCGTCATCGATGCGTTTGTAGATCACGTCCACGCGCTGCTCACCGGCCGTGGTGCGCATGTAGACGCGGTTGCCGCGGCAGATGAGGTCGCGGCCTTCGACGAGCTCCACGCCCATCAGGCCGGCCAGCAGTGTGTGTTCGAAGTAGGCGCTGTTAAAGACGCCGGGGGTCAGCACCACAACCGTGGGATCGTCGACGCCGGCGGGCGCCGTTTTGCGCAGCGCGGACAGCAGCCGGCGGGGGTACTCTTCGACCGGCCGGATGAGCTGCTGGCCAAACGCTTCGGGCAGGCCCTTGGCCATGGCCCGCCGGTTTTCCAGGACGTAGCTGACGCCGGACGGCACCCGCACATTGTCTTCCAGGACGCGGAAGGTGCCTGCGGCGTCGCGCACCACATCGATGCCGGAGATGTGCACTCGGACTCCGCCGGACGGCTCGAAGCCGTGCACCTGGCGGTGGAAGTGGGCGCTGGTGGTGACGAGCTGGCGCGGGATGACGCCGTCCGCCACTACATTCATTTTGTCGTAGACATCGTTGAGGAAGGCTTCCAAGGCCCGGACGCGCTGCGCCACGCCCTTTTCCAGCACGGTCCACTCATCGGCGGGGATAATGCGGGGGACGATGTCGAGCGGAAAAGGCCGCTCCTCCCCCGCGAAGTCAAACGTCACACCGCGGTCCAGGAAGGTCCGTGCCATGGAGTCCGCCCGGGCGCTGACGTCAGCGAGGGAGAGCTTGCTAAGGGCATCGGCCACCTGGCCGTACGACTCGCGTGCTTCCTGGCCGGGGGCGAACATCTCGTCGTAGGCGCCGGTACGTTCGGCGGCCTCGGAGTAATCCTGAAATAGGTCTGACATGTCCTTTAGCCAACCATCTTTTTGTTTCGAAATCATTACCGCCATCCATTGTGGCGTGTTGCAGGGAGGCAACGGCGGTTCGTTGAATCCGTGTCCTATCCGGCAAGGTTAGTGAGTGCCAGAATCAAGTAATCCCGGGAGCTCCGGCGAGGGCGGGAACAGCGGCCTGAGGGCCCGCGTGCGTGACGCGACGATACGTTCCGGCAGGCTCCTGCCCGGCCTCCTGACGGCCACCCCCGCGCTGGCCGTGGCCTTCGCTGTACATGCTGTGGTGCCGGCCCTGCCCGCCATGACCGTCGCGGTGGCGCTGGGCCTGCTCGCCGCGAACCTGCCCGGCACGGCGGTGTGGATCGCCGGACGGGCGCGTCCGGGCCTGGACTTCGCGGGCAAGCACCTGATGCGGGGCGGCATCGTCCTGCTGGGCCTCAAGGTGAGCATCATGGACATCCTGGGCCTCGGCTGGCTGGCCATGGTCCTGATAACGGGCGTAGTGCTGCTGAGTTTCGGCGGCACCTACCTGCTGGTGCGGCTGTTCCGGCTGCCGCGTGAGACCGCGCTGCTGGTGGCAACCGGCTTTTCGATCTGCGGGGCGTCCGCCATCGGTGCCATGGCGGCCGTGCGGCGGATCCGGCATGCGGATACTGTCCTGCCGGTGGCGCTGGTGACACTGTGCGGCACGCTGGCGATCGGCATTCTGCCGCTGCTGATGCATCCCCTGCAGTTGAGCCCCCTCGCTTTCGGCGCCTGGACGGGTGCGTCGGTGCACGACGTCGGCCAGGTGGTGGCCACGGCGCAGACCGCCGGCACCGCAGCACTGGGCATCGCCGTCGTCGTTAAGCTCACCCGAGTGCTGCTCCTGGCACCGGTGGTGGCCGTGGCGGGCGTGCACCACCGCATGAGCACGTCAGGACAACATGCGCTGCCGCCGCTGGTGCCCCTGTTCGTGGTGGGGTTTGTGGCCATGGTGGCGCTTCGGTCCACGGACTGGCTCTCGGACGGCTGGCTCGACGCCGGTGCGGGGCTGCAGGACATTCTCCTGGGAGCGGCGCTCTTCGGGCTCGGGTCGGCCGTGCGGATCCGCACGCTCCTGCACACCGGAGCGAGGGCGCTGCTCGCGGCGCTGGCGGCCTGGCTGCTGATCGCGCTGCTGGGCCTGGCAGCGGCCCTGCTGATGACGGCCTAGGCCGGCAGCCGGATGGGGACCGGCACGCCCGGGTCCCGTGATTAGATAGCTGAGTGTCACATGAGAATCTGCAGCGCGATGAAGCCGCTCAACGGTCAGCCCTGATCAGCACCCACAGTTACGACGTCTCCCTGGATGTGCGGCAGGCAGCGGACCCGGACGTGGCGGGCTACATCAGCCGCACCGTTATCCACTTCTCCGCCGCCGTGCCGGGCCAGGGGCAGGGGCAGGGGCAGGTGGCGTCTACATTTCTGGATTTCATCGCCGGTGAGGTCCACAGCGTGTTCCTCAACGGCCAGGCGCTGCCCGTGGCCGACGTTGTGGACGGTTCCCGGATCCGCCTGGACAACCTGCAGGCAGAGAACCAGGTCACCGTCACCGGCACCGCCCTATACAGCCGGTCCGGTGAGGGCATGCACCGCTTTGTGGATCCGGCTGACGGCCAGTGCTACCTCTACACGCAGTATGAGCCCGCCGACGCCCGTCGAGTGTTCGCGAACTTTGAACAGCCTGACCTCAAGGCCGAGTACACATTCCACGTGATGGCACCGTCCGGCTGGGAGGTGGCCTCCAACGGCGTGGAAGCGGCCCGGACGCAGCTGACCAGCGATCCGGCCACCAGCCGCTGGGACTTCGCCACCACCCGCCCCATGTCCACCTACATCACCACAGTGCTCGCCGGGCCGTACTTTAAAGCCCAGGACCACTGGAGCGCCACGCTCGACGACGGCACGCAGCTGGAGGTTCCGCTGGCGCTGTACTGCCGGGCTTCCATGGCGGAATCGTTCGATGCCGCGGAGCTCTTCAGGCTGACCAAAAACGGGCTGGACTTCTTCAACCGGCTTTTCGATTTTCCCTACCCCTGGGGAAAATACGATCAGGCCTTTGTGCCCGAATACAACCTGGGCGCGATGGAAAACCCGGGGCTGGTCACGTTCACCGAAAGCTACGTGTTCACATCCCGCGCCACCGACGCGCAGTACCAGGCCCGGGCGAACACGCTGATGCACGAGATGGCGCACATGTGGTTCGGCGACCTTGTCACGATGCAGTGGTGGGACGACCTGTGGCTGAAGGAGTCCTTTGCGGACTACATGGGTACCCTCGGTGTGGACCGTGCCACGGACTGGGAGACAGCCTGGGTGAACTTCGCCAACAAGCGCAAGGCGTGGGCCTACGTCCAGGACCAGCTGCCCACCACCCACCCGATCGTTGCCGACATCCCTGACCTTGAGGCCGCCAAACAGAATTTTGACGGCATCACCTACGCCAAGGGCGCGTCCGTACTCAAGCAGCTGGTGGCGTACGTCGGGTTCAATGCTTTCATCGCCGGCTCACGGCAGTACTTCCGCGATCACGCCTACGGAAACACCTCACTGTCGGACCTGCTGAAGCCCCTCAGCGCTGCTTCCGGTCGCGACCTTGCCGGCTGGGCTGCCGCCTGGCTGCAGACCTCCGGCATCTCCACACTGTCGCTGGAGACGGAAACGCACGACGGCGTCGTCGGCGCCGTAACGATCGTCCAGGCCGCAGTGGACCCCGTTACCGGACGGGAGCAACTGCGGCCGCACCGGCTGCGCGTGGGCTCGTACAACTTCGATGCCGACGGCGACCTGGTCCGCACCTGGAGTTTTGAAACGGACGTTGCCGGAGCGCGGACAGAGGTCCCGGAGTTGGCCGGGCAGCCGCGGCCCGCCCTCCTGCTCGTCAACGATGATGACCTGACCTACGCAAAAGTCCGGCTGGACCCGGTGTCCGAGGAAACAGTTTTGGCATCCCTGGACCGCATCACCGATCCGATGGCCCGCGCCCTCTGCTGGACCGCGCTGTGGAACTCCGCCCGCGACGGGGAAAGCCCGGCCTCCCGCTACGTGGAGGCCGTGACGTCGTTCGGCCCGTCCGAAACGGGAGTCGGCGTGCTGCTGAACATCCTCGAGAACGCCGCCACCGCCGTCGAACGCTACACCCCCTTGGCCCAACGCGACGCGGTGCGCGGCGCCTTCCTGGCGGCGGCCGACGCCCAGCTGGGTAAGGCAGCGCCGGGCTCGGACCACCAGCTGGCCTGGGCGCGGACGCTCGCCGCCGTCAGCCGTCATGACGCTACCCTCCTCCCCCGACTGAGGTGCCTTCTGGACGGCACGGTGGTGGTGGACGGCCTGGCCGTGGACGCCGAGCTGCGCTGGAGCTTCTGGCACGCCCTGGCGGCCAATGGGCAGGCAACCCCCGAAGACCTGGACGCAGAACTCGAACGCGACACCACCGCTTCGGGCCGGGCGGGCCACGCCACAGCCCTCGCCGCCCGTCCGGAGCCTGGTGTGAAGGCCGCCGCCTGGCCCTCTGCCGTGGAGGGGACGGAGCTGTCGAACCAACTGCTCAGCGCCACCATCGTTGGATTTGCCACCGCCTCTGCTGCCCTGCTGGAACCCTATGTGGAGCCGTACTTCGAGTGCCTCCGCGGTGTCTGGGACAACAGGAGCATTGAAATCGCCAGCCGGATCGTCCGGGGGCTCTATCCCCTGGCGCAGGATCTGCCGGCGGGGACCTTGCCTGCGGAGCACGCCGTGGTGCTCCGCACGGATGCCTGGCTGATGGCTAACTCTGACGCGCCGCGGGCGCTGCGCCGGATCATTGTGGAGCAGCGGAACCACCTTCTGAGGGCGCTCAACGCACAGGCTCTGTAGATCACCCGGCAAGGCTCTTACGGGACCCGGTGCAGCCAATCCTCGGCGCCGAACTTGGTGGTCACCCGGTCCCGGGCGGCAGTGAGCTCGGCGGCAGTGAGTTCGGACGAGGTGGCCGCGTAGCGTTCGGTGAACACTTCCATCATGGCCGCGATGATCTCCGTGCGGGTCAGCCCGGTCTGCCGGCGCAGCGGATCAACCCGCTTCTTGGCGCTGCGCGTCCCCTTGTCCGAGAGCTTCTCCTTACCGATGCGCAGCACCTCGACCATCTTGTCGGCGTCGATGTCGTAGCTCATGGTGACGTGGTGCAGCATGCCGCCGTTGGCCAGGCGTTTCTGGGCGGCGCCGCCGATCTTGCCCTGGTCCGTGGCGATGTCGTTCAGGGGCACGTAAAACGCGGTCACCCCGATTTTCTCGAGGGCGGCCATCACCCAGGCGTCGAGGAATGCGTAGGAGTCCGCGAAGCTGATCCCGTCCACGAGCGTCTGCGGCAGGTACAGGGAGTAGGTGATGCAGTTGCCGGCCTCCATGAACATGGCTCCGCCACCGCTGATCCGGCGGACCACGGTGATGCCGTGCCGGGCGACGCCGTCGGGATCCAGCTCGTTGCGGAAGGACTGGAAACTGCCGATCACCACGGACGGTTCCTCCCAGTCCCAGAACCGCAGGGTGGGGTTGCGACGGCCGCCGCCCACCTCTTCGGTCAGCACCTCATCCAGCGCGACGTTGATATGCGTGGGCAGTACTGTGGGGGCGATGATGTTCCAGCGGTGGTCGGTCCAGGCCGTGGCCTTCGCCAGCGCGCGGCGGACCGTGACGGCCACGGCGTCGGCCGAAAAGCCGAACAGGACAGCGCCGGGCGGCAGCGAAGCGGTGACGGCCGCGGACAGCTCCGCCACGGTCGTGCTTTCCGGAAGTCCTGTCAGCGCCCGGTTGATGGCAGGCAGCGTCTCGTCGGGTTCGAGGAAAAAGTCGCCGCTGAGGGAGACGTCGGCGAGGACACCGTCCACAACGTCGAAATCCACCACCACAAGTTTGCCGCCGGGGACTTTGTACTCACCGTGGTGGCTGCGGGGGCGGTCTTCAGCGGCAAACGGCGAGGCAGTCATGCCACCCATCCTGCCCCACGATCAGGGCTCCCCGAAACGACAAAACCCCCGGACGCAAAAAGCCCGCACCGTTGCCGGTGCGGGCTTTCCAAAGAACCTTGGGGGGGTGAAGTGAATTACTTCGCGCCGCCGAAGCCCTTGAAGCGAGCGTTGAAGCGCTCGACGCGGCCTGCAGAGTCCATGATGCGCTGCTTGCCCGTGTAGAACGGGTGGGACTCGGAGGAGATTTCGACGTCAATGACCGGGTAGGTGTTTCCGTCTTCCCACTCGATGGTCTTCTTGGAAGACACGGTGGACTTGGTCAGGAACTTGACGCCGGAAGCCAGGTCGTTGAAAACAACAGCTTCGTACTTCGGGTGGATATCAGACTTCATAATGGGGCCTTTGTTCGCACAACTGGATTTTGCCAGCTGCCAGGTATGAATGGGATGGCTGGTGTCTGCTTCACTGCCGCAAGACAGAAAGCGCAGGACAGCCAGCTGTTAATAATAGCTGATCAGCGCGGACCCTGCGAACCGCGGGGCCGGAGTTCCCAGAACGCCACGGCGGAGGCCGCCGCCACGTTGAGGGAGTCCACGCCGGCGCACATGGGGATCTTCACGGCGAGGTCGACGGCGGCAAGCGTCTCGGCGCTCATGCCGGCACCTTCGGTGCCGAGCACCAGGGCCAGCCGGTCCGGATTGCGTGCGGCAAGCGCGTCCACGTCCACGGCGTCCCCGGTGAGTTCCAACGCGGCCACGGTGAAGCCGGCTTCCTTAAGCAGCGACAGGTCCTGCGGCCAGGACCCCAGCCGCGCCCAAGGCACCTGGAAGACCGTTCCCATGCTGACCCGGACGCTGCGGCGGTAGAGCGGATCGCCGCAGCGCGGCGAAATCAGGACGGCATCGATGTCCAGGGCCGCGGCCGACCGGAAGATGGCGCCCACGTTGGTGTGGTCCACGATGTCCTCCAGGATCGCGACCCGGCGCGCGCCTGCCAGCAAGTCGTGGAGAGGCACCGGTTCCGGCCGTTGCATGGCTGCCATGGCGCCGCGGTGGAGGTGGAACCCGGTGATCTCTTCGAGCAGGGCAGCGCTGCCAATAAAGGCGGGAACGTCGGGGTAGGCACTGAGGACATCCTGCAGGTCAGCCAGCCATTTCTCCGCCAGGAAGAACGACCTTGGACGGTGGCCGGCCGCCAACGCCCGGCGCAGGACCCGTGAGGATTCGGCGATGTACATTCCTTCAGCCGGTTCACGGAGCTTCCGCAGGTGAACGTCCGTCAGCTGCGTGTAGTCGGAGACACGGGGATCCCCGGCAGATTGAAGGTAGTGGATTGTCACCGGCTGATTATTTCATCAGGTTGGCGATCATAAAGCCCAGCGCCATCAGGCCGAGGGCAAAGATGACAGTCCGCAGCACAGCCGGGGACAGCCTCCGTCCCACCTTGGATCCCAGGAGGCCGCCGATCGTGGAGCTCCCGGCAATCAGGAGCACCACCAGCCAGTTGATCCGGTCAAACGCGAAGAGCAGGTAGGACACTGCGGCCACAAGGTTCACGCCGAGGACCAGGATGTTCTTCATGGCATTGGCGTTCTGGATGGTGCCGGTAAGGAACACGCCCAGAATGCCCACCAGGAGGATGCCTTGGGCGGCCACGAAGTAGCCCCCATAGACGCCGGCCAGGTACACCAGCACGATCAGGAGGATGCCATGGTGTTTGTCCTTGATGGCGTGCTCGGGGTTTTCCTCGCGGTTGCGGACCCAGGCCTGCAGCCGCGGCTGGAACACCACCATCAGCAGGGCAAGGACCAGGAGGACCGGTGCGACGTAGTGGAAGACCTTCTCCGGCAGGTGCAGCAGCAGCCAGGCTCCGGTGATGCCGCCCAGCAGCGACGCCGGGAGGAGCTTCAGCAGCTGCAGGCCGCGGCCCTTGAGCTCGCGGCGGTAGCCCCACGCGCCCGCTGCGGTGCCGGCCACAAGGCCCATCGCGTTGCTCATGGAAGCGACCACCGGAGTGACGCCGAGGGCGATCAGGACCGGGAAGGTGACCAGGGTGCCGGAGCCTACAACGGCGTTGATGGTGCCCGCCCACAGGCCGGCAAAAAACACAAAGATGCTGCTGAGAAGATCCACGGTTGGCGGCGCCGTGGCCTAGCGGCGGGCGGTGGCGGTGTAGCGGCCGGCGTTGACTGTGACGTCGAGTTCCACGCCGAAGGTCTTGCTGAGGTGCTCCGCCGTGAGCACACCCTCGAGGGGTCCGGCCGCCACCACGTTGGATTCACGGAGCAACATCGCGTGGGTGAAGCCAGGCGGCACTTCTTCGAGGTGGTGGGTGACCAGGACAATGGCCGGAGCGGCGTCATCACGGGCCAGTTCGGTGAGGCGGTGCACCAGGTCCTCGCGCCCACCCAGGTCCAGGCCGGCGGCAGGTTCGTCGAGCAGGAGGAGTTCCGGGTCAGTCATCAGGGCACGGGCAATCTGGACGCGCTTGCGCTCACCCTCAGAAAGGGACGCGAAAGCCCTGTTCAGGAACGGCCCCATGCCCCAGTCATTCAGCAGCCTGAAAGCCCGGCGTTCGTCAGCCCTCTCATAGCCCTCACGCCACCGCCCCGTCACGCCGTACGCCGCCGTGACGACTACATTGAGGACCGTTTCGTGCCCGGGAATCTGGTTGGCCAGTGCGGCGGAGGACAGTCCGATGCGGGGCCGGAGTTCAAACACGTCCACGGAGCCGAGGATTTCCTCCAGGACGCCGGCTATGCCGCTGGTGGGGTGGAGACGGGCTGCAGCAATCTGCAGGAGAGTGGTCTTGCCTGCGCCGTTGGGTCCCAGGATGACCCAGCGCTCGCCCTCCTTGACCTGCCAGTCCACCTTGTTCAGGAGCGTCTTAGACCCACGGACAACGCTGACGGCGGCCAATTCAAGAACATCACTCATAGGAGTAGACACTAGGACAAAACAGGGACGGACTGATAACTGAAACGTGGACAGCGACGCCCGTCACAGTCCCGGGCACGGCCCGTCTGCTGGCTGGCCCACGGGTTCGCCATCAACGTGGCGCAATCAATTCGGGCGGCTCTCCCCCGCTGGCTAAGATTGCAGCCATGACTTCGAACGTGACTGCGGTCAGCTATGGCCCAAAATTGACTGCCTCCGGGCTCGACAAGCTGCGCTCCGCCCTGACGGGCAGTGGCGCCACGCTCCAATCCGAATCAAGGGGCGGGGACAGCCGGTTTGAGGTCCACACTGCCGAGGTCGCCGTCGCGGATGGCACGGACGCCGGCATTTCGGCGCTCCGCCGGGCGGTGGCCGAGGCGGCGCAGGATGGCCTGGACACCGCCATCGTTCCCGCTGGCCTTCGTGCGGCTCCGCGGAAGCTGTTGATCATGGACGTTGATTCGACGCTGATCCAGCAGGAAGTCATCGAGCTCCTGGCAGCCTATGCGGGCAAGCGGGAGGAAGTGGCGGCAGTCACCGAAGCGGCGATGCGCGGTGAACTGGACTTCGCGCAGAGCCTCCACGCGCGGGTGGCCGTGCTCGCAGGGCTGCCGGCCGCCGTCGTCGATTCTGTCCGGGCGGAAGTGAAGCTGAGCGAAGGTGCCGCTGAGCTGGTTGCGGCATTCAAGGCTGCAGGCCACGTGGTGGCCGTGGTGTCCGGCGGGTTCAACCAGATCCTGGGTCCCATCGCTGAGGATCTGGGCCTGGACTACTGGCTGGCGAACGAACTTGAGATTGTGGACGGCGCCCTGACCGGCAAGGTGCTCGGTGCCGTCATCGACCGTGCGGCGAAGGAAAAGTACCTGCGCGAGTGGGCGGCTGCAGAAGGAATCGCGATGGAACACACCATTGCCGTAGGCGACGGCGCCAACGACCTGGACATGCTCGGGGCCGCCGGGATGGGAGTGGCGTTCAATGCCAAACCTGCGGTCCGGGCAGTTGCGGACTCTGCGATCAACATGCCGTACCTCGACGCCGTGCGCCACATAGCCGGCGTCTGAGCCGCAGGCTCCGTCCCGCCGGCCGGGTCGAATCAGCCCGGACGATCAGCCCGGACGATCAGCCTGGTCCGCTCAGCCCGTGGGCGGCGTGTACTGGCTCGCGGTGAATACGGCTCCGCCGGGATCCCGGATCAGGACGGTGCGCGTCCAGTCGGTATCGTCCTGCCCCAGGATGTCGGCGCCGAGGCGCTCCGCATCCTCGGCCGTACGGTCCCGGTCTGCGACAGTAAACGTCACGTGCCACTGCGGACGCTCACCCGGCGCCGCGGAGGCAAGCCAGGCAACAGCATCCTCGAAGCCGCGGGGCACGAGGTCGCCCGACTGGCGAGCCCTGATGTTGGGGTCCACGGTGGCCTCAAGGTGATCACCGTATCAGGGGCGGCGGATCATGATTCCGAAGTCCAGGTTGTCGAACTGCCAGCCGAAGGCCGTCGTGTAGAAAGCGACTGCTGCCTCGTTGTTTGTCGTGTAGAGATCACTGAAGTTCCATCCGCCGGGAAGGTTGACGGCCTGGGCACCGAGCCGCTCGCGGGCCTGCCAGATGCGGAGCTCGGCGCCTTCGGGATCTGCCAGTACTGCCTGCACGCCTCCTGAGCCCGCATCGGCAGGGGCCGATTTCAGTGTTGCGCCGACGGAGAGCAGGTGGCGCGCGGCCGCATCTGCTTCGTCGACGGAGACGTAGGTGTTCCACGTGGCGGCATCGGTTCCGGGGCCCGTGATGGCGCCGGCATCCTGGCCGTCAAGGGTGGCTATGACGTACCTGCCGGTGCCGCCGGACGGGGCGGTGTCCTCGAATTCCCACCCAAAGATTCCGCCATAGAAGAGCATGGCGGCCTCCACGTCGGGCTGCTCGGTGTCCACCCAGCACGGAACACCTGCCGGATAGCTACGGCCTGTCACCTCTGGTTGCTGTGCCATTCATAAACCCTAGGCGGCGTTGCCCTCATAGACAACGCCCTCGACAATGCCCCAGACAGACAGACAGACAGACAGACGGACTGGGCTTCGCGACAGACAAAAGCTCCGGGCAGGAGTACTGCCCGGAGCTCGTCGTGGTGATGGGGTTTTGGCGCGGGCAACTACGGCCCTTGCGGGATGCCCGGAACGGCTACTCGGCGCCCTTGCCGAAGTAGTCGGAGCCGCCGGCGTATTCCGTGTGGCCGGATTCGACGTCCGCGGTCGCCATGCTGGCCACAACCTCAGCGAACTCCTCCACGGAATAGAGCTTTCCGGCCTCGGCACGGCGGGCCTCGATGGCGCCCGGGTTCGAGCGGTCCAGCAGCGTCGCCGTGACGGTGCCTTCGATCATGTCGCCGGACACCACCACCAGCGAGATGCCCTTCTCAGCCAGGCTCGGAAGGAGCTCACGCAGGGCGTCCTCGCCGGCACGCTTGCTGCGGGCCACGGGCTCGTATTCGGGCATGGTGGGCACGGAGTTGATGAAGTGGGCCTGGTGGCTGGTCACGAAGACCACGCGTGAGCCTTCCTTCATCAGGGGCACGGCGGCGTTGAGCATGTTGACCTGGGCGTCGCGGTTCAGCTTCTGGGCGTAGTCGTCTGCCATGCCGGACTCCATGCCGCCGGAAGCGTTGAGCACCAGGACGTCCAGCGAACCGAAGTTCTCCATGGCAGCGCTGGCCAGGGCCTGCACGCCTTCCTGGGTGGTGAGGTCCGCGCCCACTGCGGTGGCGCGGCCGCCGGCAGCTTCAATTCCTGCGACCACCCTGTTGGCGCGCGGCGCCTTCTGGCGGTAATTAACTACGACGGCGGCGCCCTCGGCAGCGAGGTTCTTGGCCACTTCAGCGCCGATTCCCCGTGAGGATCCGGTCACAATGGCGGTTTTGTTGTCCAGCAGTCCCATATGGGCTCCTTTGTTTGAAACGTCTAAATCGCTTGAGGTCTGAAGTCCATCATGCCAGCGCTCGCGCCACAATCGCTTGTATGACCCCCATAAACAAGCCCGGTCACGCTAGTTTCAGTGGCCCATGCCAAGGCCGCCGTCAACGGGAATGACGGCGCCTGAAATGTAGGCCGCCTCGTCGCTGGAGATCCAACGGACCACGTTCGCCACTTCCGTTGCCTCGGCAAACCGGCCGGCAGGAATGCTGGAAAGGTAACCCTTCTGCGTGGCTTCGGGCAGTTCTGCCGTCATGTCCGTGTTGATGAATCCGGGAGCCACAACGTTTGCTGTGATCCCGCGTGAACCGAGCTCTCGGGTCAGGGACCGGGCAATGCCCACCAGACCGGCCTTGGAGGCCGAGTAGTTGATCTGACCCGGCGCGCCATAGAGGCCGGAGACCGAGGAAATGAGGACCACGCGGCCCTTGCGCATCCGAATCATGCCCTTCGAGGCGCGTTTGATGACGCGGAAAGCGCCGGTGAGGTTGGTGTCGATCACGGACGTGAAGTCATCTTCACTCATGCGCATCAGGAGTGTGTCCTTGGTGATTCCCGCGTTTGCCACCAGGACTTCAACGGGACCGTGGGCAGCTTCCACCTCGGCGAAGGCAGCATCCACAGAGGCCTCGTCGGTCACATCGGCCTTCACGCCCAGAATCCCGGCCGGCAGCTCCGACGCGCTCCGGTAAGTCACGGCCACCTTGTCGCCGTTGGCCACAAAAGCCTGCGCGATGGCCAGGCCGATGCCGCGGTTTCCACCGGTGATCAGGACGCTGCGGGCCGCTGTAGCTGCTTCAGACATAAAAACGCTCCGGGATTCTGCGGCATGTGCAGCCGCGGGTAGGACGGGGTGTGATTTTACTGCCTCCGATCTTAGCCCGCGTTTGGGCACCACTGACGATGGTGAGAGAATTGAGGCAAGCCTTTGGAGCGTGATCAATCAGCCGTGACCCTTGAAAACCATGCTGGACAGTCCGTGCCCGGAGATCCCGAAAGGTTCTCTGGGGATTCCGGGGTCCACAGCATTACGGACGCGGCGGCCGCCCACTCGGAGGACATGCGCCAGCGCATGATCAAGTACGCGCTGGCCATGGGAATCCGCATGGTCTGCCTCATCCTCATTTTTGTGGTGGACGGCTGGTTCAAACTCGTAATGGTCGCCGGTGCCGTCTTCCTCCCGTGGATCGCGGTGGTGATCGCGAATGGCAGCGACCAGGCGGAGGTCCACAGCGACTCGCTGCTGGACGCGGCCCCGCTTGCCGAGCTGGATAGCCCGTCCGGGTCGCCGGAACAGGACGGATCCACGTCCGCGGTCATCCAGGGCGAGCTCATTGATGACGACGACGAACCCACGCAAGGACAGGAACGGCGCGCCTCATGAACATTTTTGACCTGGCTGCAGGGACCGCTGGTCCCCCGCCGGCCATGGCGGCCATGTGCTCCCGCAAGGCCTGCCGCTCGGAAGCTTCCTGGCAATTGCTCTGGAACAACCCCAAAATCCATACGCCGGAACGCCGCAAGACCTGGCTTGCCTGCGATGACCACCGTGACTGGCTGGAAGATTACCTTCAGACCCGCGGGCTCTGGAAGGAAACCCTGGTCCTGGATTCGGGGCAGGACACAGGCCGGGCGCCGGTAGGGCAGGACGGCTGAATGTACCGCTTCCTCTTTTCCAGCAAGTGGCTGGGATACCTCCTGCTTGCCGCCATCTTTGCCGCTGCCTGCGTCTTCCTCGGCCGCTGGCAGATGGACCGCCGCGCAGAGACCCTCGCGGAGATCAACCGCGTGGTCACCAACTATTCCGCCACACCCATCTCCTTCGACGAGGCGAGGGACGAGTTCTCCGCCTTGGACCCGTCGAAGGAATGGACCCAGGTGGAACTCCAGGGCACGTATGATCCCGACGGCCAGCGGATTGTCCGCAACCGTCCACTGAACGGGCAGCCTGGGTATGAGGTGGTTGTCCCGTTCAAGCTGGAGACCGGTGAAAGCGTCGTGATCGACCGCGGCTGGCTGCCCATCGGCAACAAGAACCCGGGCAGTCCCGATTCCATCCCGGCGCCTCCCGCCGGACCCGTGACCGCCGTCGTCCGCCTCAAGCACGGCGAGCCGCAGTTGGACCGCGGCGCCCCCGACGGTCAGCTTGCATCCATCGATCTCCCCACTTACTCGGACCAATTGGGCTATCCCGTACTCACCGGCGCTTACGGGCAGTTGGCGTCTGAATCTCCCGCCCCCGCTGACATGCCGTTCCCGTTCCCGAAGCCGGCCACCGAAGAAGGCACGCACCTGTCCTATTCGTTGCAGTGGTTCGCGTTTGGGGTGCTGATGTTCGTGGGCTTTGGGTACGCCGCACGGCAGCAGGCCAGGAATGCCGCGATTGACGCCGCGGACGAGCTTGAGGATGAGGATGGGTCGCGCGATTCAGGCAGCCCGGTGCACTCCGCCGCTGCGGCAGCCCGCCGTCGTCCGCCTGTTGCCCGCAAGCGTAAGAAGGCGACCGCCGAAGAAGAGGAAGACGCCCTCCTGGACGCGCAGGGTTACTGACGCACGTTCTGTCCGTTCAGTTGCGCTCGCCTCGTCGGTTGCGTTCGCTGTGCAACGCGGGTGATTTCCCGCGTGCTGGCTCGTTCGTCTGCAACAACAGCCAAAAGTAGGCGGAGTAGCCCCGGTAGGGCACCCGGAAAAGATCAGGACACTCCTGGACAACTCCCTCAAAGCCCACAAAGTCCTCTGGGCGGGAGCAGGAGACCACAACTCAATGTTCAGCATCACCTACGAAAACCTGCTGCGGATCACGGAGGCAACGGAAATGGCAGTCCGCTAGCTCCGCCAAGGTGAGTGGACTGTCAGCGCAGCGACGCGGTGGATTTGTGTAGCGTGCGTCTAAGCGAGGAACGAGCGAGCACGCGGCAAATCCAGCGCGGTGCTAAGCGGAAGCCGACCGGACGCCGAGAAGGCTAAGCCAGCGTAATCAGGTCCAGGTAGTCTTCGTTCCAGTGGTCCTCGATGCCGTCGGGCAGCAGGACGACGCGCTCGGGGTTCAGCGCTTCGACGGCACCTTCATCGTGGCTCACGAGGACGACGGCGCCGGTGTAGTTGCTCAGGGCCCCGAGGATTTCCGCGCGGCTGGCCGGGTCAAGGTTGTTGGTGGGCTCGTCGAGGAGCAGCACGTTCGCGCTTGAGGCCACGATAGTGGCCAGGGCCAGCCGGGTCTTCTCGCCGCCGGAGAGCACACCGGCGGGCTTGTCGACGTCGTCTCCGGAGAACAGGAACGAGCCCAGGATGTTGCGGACCTCCGCGTCGTTCATGTCCGGGGCGGAGGAGCGCATGTTCTGCAGGACGGTGCGGTCCACGTCGAGCGTCTCGTGCTCCTGGGCGTAGTAGCCCACCTTCAGGCCGTGGCCCGCCACGACCTCGCCGGTGTCCGGCTTGTCGACGCCGGCAAGCATCCGCAGGAGCGTGGTCTTGCCGGCGCCGTTGAGGCCCAGGATAACCACCTTGGAGCCGCGGTCAATGGCCAGGTCCACATCGGTGAAGATCTCCAGTGAACCGTAGGACTTGCTGAGTCCGTCCGCGGTTAGCGGGGTCTTGCCGCAGGGTGACGGATCCGGGAAGCGCAGGGCTGCCACGCGGTCGGTCGCGCGGACGGCTTCGAGGCCGCCCAGCAGACGTTCGGCACGCTTGGCCATGTTCTGCGCTGCGACGGCCTTGGTGGCCTTCGCTCGCATTTTGTTGGCCTGGTCGATGAGGACCTGGGCCTTCTTTTCGGCGTTGGCTCGCTCACGCTTACGGGCTCGCTCATCCGTTTCGCGCTGGAGCAAGTAGCGCTTCCAGTTCATGTTGTAGAAGTCGACCTTGGCGCGGTTGGGATCCAGCAGGAACACTTTATTGACGGTGGCTTCGAGCAGCTCGGTGTCGTGGCTGATCACGATCAGGCCGCCCTGGTGGTTCTTCAGGAACTCGCGGAGCCAGGTGATGGAATCCGCGTCGAGGTGGTTGGTGGGCTCATCGAGGAGCATCGTTTCGGCGTCCGAGTACAGGATCCGGGCGAGTTCCACACGACGGCGCTGGCCGCCGGACAGGGTCTTGAGCGGCTGGTTCAGCAACCGGTCCGGGAGGGCCAGGTTGGAGCAGATCGCGGCGGCCTCGGCCTCGGCCGCGTATCCGCCGGCGGCCAGGAACTCGGATTCCAGCCGGTCATAGCGGTTCATCGCCTTGCGCTGGATCTCGGTGTCCTCGCTGGCCATGTCCTCATGCGTCTGCTTGAGCTTGTTGACGGCGATGTCCAGGCCGCGGGCGGAGAGGATGCGGTCGCGGGCCAGCTGTTCCATGTCCGGGGTCCGAGGATCCTGCGGCAGGTAGCCGATCTCGCCGCTGCGGGTCACCTTGCCGCCGGCGGGCTGCCCTTCGCCCGCGAGCACGCGGGTCAGGGTAGTCTTGCCTGCGCCGTTACGGCCGACGAGGCCGATCTTGTCGCCCTTGTCGATGCGGAAGCTCACCTGGTCCATGAGGAGCCGGGCGCCGGCGCGCAGTTCAAGATCCTGGACAGTAATCACAGCAGGTAAGGCCTTTCACAACGGGGAAACGCCGCAGCTCAACGGATGATGTCTGGAAGCAGCCGGCAGAATGGCCGACAGAACGGCCTTTCCAAGTCTACCGGCCACAGCTTGACCCCATAACCGCTGCACCGCCGTCGTGCGTTGACTCAGCGGTTGTGCCCTGCCGTCAGTCCCGGGCGTCCCGCTTAGTAGGTCCCCTACAAAATGGCGTCCGACGGCGGCCGGTAACGTCAGGATCACCCCCATGCTTCGCTTGTACAACCACGACAGGAACACCCATGAGCCAGACTGACACTGCCGTCAACGGCACCGCTTCCCGCCTCCGGAACCGCTGGAACGCCACAGACCTCGGCCTGATCGCCGTCTTTGCGGCACTCGTTGCCGGCTCCGCCATGGTGCCCGGCATCGCGGCGAACGTGTTCGGCATCCCCATCACTTTCCAGACCCTTGCGGTGATGCTCACCGGACTGATGCTGGGCCCGGGCCGGGGTTTCGCCGCCGTCGGCCTGTACACCCTCCTGGGCCTGGCCGGCCTGCCGATCTTCAGCCAGGGCCGCAGCGGCCTGGGCATCCTGGCCGGACCGTCGGCCGGCTACATCATTGCTTTCCCCATCGCAGCAGCCGTTGTAGGCTGGCTCGCCACCGTGGTGATCCGGCGGACAACACGTGCCCGGGCGCTGTGGTTCTTCGCGTCGGCGATGGTCACCAGCATCGCTATCGTGCACACGCTCGGAGTTGCCGGAATCGCACTGAACACCAAAGCGTCACTGGGTGAAGCCTTCCTCGCAGACCTGATCTTCTACCCCGGTGACGTGATTAAGAACATCCTCGCCGCAGTGATCGCCGTGGCACTGCACCGGGCTTTTCCCGACGTCCTGGTCCGCCGGGTGAAGCGGATTAACAACTAGTCCCGCCATGGCAACCATTTCATTCCGGCAGGTATCCGTGGCCGTTGCCGTTGACAACCGCCCGGAACCCAAGTCCCTGCTCCAGGACGTCACGCTTGAGCTGACCGAACAGCGCATCGGCGTGATCGGGGCCAACGGGTCCGGTAAGTCCACGCTGCTGCGAATGATTAACGGCCTGGTCCAGCCAAGTTCCGGCGCAGTGTCGGTGGACGGCGCCGACACCGTCCGTGCTGTGCGTGCGGTCCGCAGGCAAGTGGGGTTCGTCTTCACGGATCCTTTGTCGCAGCTGGTGATGCCCACTGGGCGCGAGGACGTGGAGCTTTCGCTGCGCCGCCCGGTCCGCAACGGGGCGGAGCGCCGCCGGCTGGCTGAAGCGGCCCTGGAGCGCCTCGGCCTGCTGCCGCTCGCGGACCAAAGCATCTACGAACTCTCCGGCGGCGAACGCCAGCTGATGGCCCTCGCCGCTGTGCTGGCCGTAAACCCCGCTGTCCTGGTGCTGGATGAACCGTCCACCCTCCTGGACCTCCGGAACCGAGAACTCCTGCGCCGCACGCTGTCCGTCCTCGACCAGCAGATCGTGATGTCCACACACGACCTCGACCTCGCCCTGGAGATGGACCGCGTGCTGGTGGTGGAGGCAGGGCGCGTGGTGTTCGACGGCGGCGCGGCGGCGGCAGTCGAGGCGTACCGGGCGCTGGTCACCAACGGACTGGCTGCGTCGTGAGAGGGCACGGCTTCCTGCTGGCCAACTACGTCCCGGGGAATTCGATCATCCACCGGACGCCGCTGGCACTGAAATTCCTGCTGGTGGTGGGCTGCGGCCTGGTGTCTTTCCTGGTGGTCGACTGGCTGGTCTCCGCCGCGGTCCTGGCCGCGCTCGGCGCACTTTTTCTCCTGACCGGCGCCGGAGCCCGGCGCCTCGTGAGTGCTGTCCGTCCTGTTGCGCTGGTGCTGGTGGTCATCGGCCTGTTCCAGTGGTGGCAGCTCGGCGGACCCACAGCCGCCCGGATTGTCCTGAACATCCTGGTCTGCGTGGTGGCGGCATTCCTGCTGATGGCCACCACGCCCATGCAGCGGATCCTGGACGGCGTGGTGTCGCTGGCCACGCCATTCCGCCGCTTCGGCGCGGACCCTGAACGTTTTGCGCTGACCATCGCCATCATGCTCCGCAGCATCCCGTATATCGCCGGCGCCTTTGCAGACGTCAGGGATTCCGCCCGGGCCCGCGGGCTTGAGCGCAACCCGCGTGCCCTCGTGCTGCCTGTCTTCATCACCACCGTGGCCTTCGCCCGCCAGACCGGCGAAGCGCTGGCTGCCCGCGGGCTGGGCGACGCGGAAGACTGACGGGTCTTTGGTCCGTCGTGTGCGGCTTAGGAGTCTAGGTGGTCTCCGGCCAGCAACTCATACCGCAGCAGCGCCGCCGTGCCCATGCCGCCGGCAATACTGATCAGGGCCAGCGCCAGGGAGCCATGGTTCCCGGCCCGCCGTGCCTGGGCGAGAAGCCGGGTCACCAGCACCGCACCGGACGCCCCGTAGGCGTGGCCCAATGCCAGCGCCCCGCCGTCGACGTTGACCCGGTCCGGATCAATGCCCAACTGGTCCAGGCAGGCCAGGGTCTGGGACGCGAAGGCTTCGTTGAATTCCACCAGGTCCACGCTGGCAGCTGACAGCCCCCTCGCCTGCAGGAGCCGCTCCGCGGCAACTGCTGCGCCGATCCCCAGCAGCTCCGGGTCCACACCGGCAGTGTCCGTGGCCAGCACCAGGAGCCCGTCTGTGGCTCCCAGTTCCCGTGCCCGCTGCAATGAAGTAACGACGACGGCGGAAGCGGCGTCCGCGTCGAAGCATGAGTTCCCGGCGGTGACAGTGCCCCCCGGCACAAAGGCGGGCGGGAACCGCTTGAGAACCGCGGCGGACAGGCCAGGGCGGGGGCCGTCGTCGGCACTGATGGGTCCAGCGGACGTCTCCAGGGTGGTGATCTCGCCGGCAAAGAAGCCTGCTTTAGCCGCGGCCAGCGCCCGCTGGTGGCTGCGCAGCGCGGAGGCATCCTGCCGCTCCCGGCTGACCGTGAACCGGGCCGCTACATTCTCGGCGGCGACCCCCATATCCGGGTCGCCGAAGCTGTGCGGCACAAACTGGGCCCGGGCAAAAAAGTCAGGCTCGCCGTCATCGTTCCGGTGGGCCCGCAGCGGAGCCGTGCTGATGCTCTCCACTCCCCCGGCTAGATACACGGGGTTGCCGCCGGCAGCAACCAGCCGGGCGGCCAGAACGATGGCATCCAGGCCTGACCCGCACTGGCGGTCAACGGTCAGTCCCGGCACACCGACCGGCAGGCCCGCCTCGAGCAGGGCCAGGCGGGCCACGTTGCCGCCGCCGCCCACGGCGTTGCCGATCACCACATCCGTGACTTCTTCGGCCGGCACGTGGGAGTCTGCCAGGAGGTTGACCAGGACCGGTGCGAGAAGCTGGTGCGCACGCAGTTCCTTCAGTGCACCGTTGGCGCGCCGGACCGCGGTACGCCGCGCCGCTATGATCACGGGCTGCCGGTCCGCAGGCAGCACGTCGCCGGGCGGCATGCCATGGGGCCGCAGGTCAGCGGTCAAGGTGCCGCGCCCTGGGATCCTGGGAGCCGATCCAGTCGAGCAGGATGTTCCGGCTGACCTTGCCCCGGTCCGTGATGGGAAGTTCGGAGAGCGCGAAGTACTGGTGGGGCCGCTTGTCCCGCGGCAGGATGTTTTCGAGTCCGGCCTTCAGCTGCATGGCCGTGACTCCGCCATGGGACGGAACGACGCCGGCGACCACCCGCTGGCCGCGGAGATCATCGGGTATTCCGGCGGCCACCGCAGCAGCCACCCCCGGCACGGCCGCCAGGGCGAGTTCCACTTCGTGCGGATAGACGTTCTTTCCCGAGGTCAGGATCATGTCGGCGCGCCGGCCAAGGATGTGCAGTTCGCCGTCGGCGAGGTAGCCTTGGTCCCCCACCGTGAACCAGCCGTTGAAGGAGCGCAGCGCCTGGCCGTCGTCACCCCACAGGTAGCCGTTGCTGACCATGCCGCTGCGGACACAGATATTGCCGGCTTCGCCGTCCTGCAGTTCGGAACCCTCATCATCCAGGATTCTGACGTCCACGCCCGGGAACGGGTGTCCGATGCCTGTTCCCCCGGCGTCCAGGACCTCCCCCGCCGCCAGCCCCACACCGGAGACAAAGCTCAGTTCGGACGCGCCGTAGTACTCGAAGATGGTGGCGTTCGGCGCCCAGCGCCGTGCCGCTTCGAGGGTGCGTGCGTCCAGCTTCGAGCCGGCGCAGATGATGGTACGGATGCCGGAGGCATCCACGCCGCCGGTCAGGCCGCGCTCACTGAGCAGCCGCAGCATGGTGGGCACGAGGATGAGCCGGGTCACGCCGTCGTGCGTAATGGCGGCGTGGACATCACCGACGTCGAAACTCTCCAGCGTCTGGAATTCGGAGCCGGCGTAGAGGCACTCAGCCAGGGCATAGAGGTTAAGGCTGGCGGCCAAGGGCCCGGGCGCGAGCGTGACGTCGTCCTGGGCGAGGCCGAAGAACGCAACGGACGCGTCAAAGGACTGCCGCCAGGACTGCCTGGACCGGGTAAACGCCTTGGGCACTGACGTGGTGCCGGAGGTGAGTCCGATCAGGAACGTCGAGTCCGGCGGCCCGTCCGCCAAGGCATCCGCTGCGGAAACCATGCCGGGCTTGGCCGACTCTGCCAGCCGTTGAACGATCTCCTGGTGCAGGGACTCCGGCCAGGTCGGGTCCAGGACGGCGCATTGCCGCCGGCCGGCAACGGCTGCGGCGAACCTTGCGGCGAAGTCGACGGAGTTGGCCTCCGCAAGGACGGTGACGGCAGCTGTCTCCGGAAGGGCGGCTGCGGCGGCGTCCCGGAGCTCAGCCCAGCGCAGGCGCCTGCCCGCCACTACGACGGCGGTGTCATGGGGGCGTTCTTCGGCCCAGCGCTGGATTCTATCGAGAAAAGGCATCGTCCCAACTTTACCGGCCGGACTCCGCTTCGGTGGTGCCGCTAAGGGCTATTGTGACTTCATGAGCTTCAATGACAACGTGCAGCTGGACCCTTCCCAGGTCCAGGACCGGCGTGGCATGGGCCGTGGGGCCAAGGTCGGCGGCGGCATCGGTGGCGGAATCGTCCTGCTGATAGCTGTGCTCCTCGGCGTCAACCCCGCCTTGCTCGAAGGCCTGACCGGCGGGGCGGGCACGGCTGATCAGAACCAGGGCACGGCGCCGGCCTGCACCACGGGGGCCGACGCCGACGCGCGGCTGGACTGCCGGATCACCGGCACGGTGAACAGCCTGAACGCGTTCTGGCCGGCGTATCTCCAGCAATACAACGTGCAGTACCCGCAGCCGGAAACGGTGATCTTCGACCAGGCCGTCAACAGCGCGTGCGGGACGGCTTCCAGTGCGGTGGGCCCCTTCTACTGCCCGGCTGACAGCACCGCCTACTTCGATCCCGGGTTCTTCCAGGATCTCGTGGACCGCTTCGGATCCTCGGGCGGTCCCCTGGCGCAGGAGTACGTGGTGGCACACGAATTCGGCCACCACATCCAGAACGTGCTGGGGTACATCGACCGCGCGCAGCAGGACCCGCAGGGGCCCGAGTCCGGTGCCGTCCGCGTGGAACTTCAGGCCGACTGCTATGCCGGCCTCTGGGTAAAGCACGCCTCAACCCAGCCCGGACCCGACGGCCAGCCGTTCCTGGAACCGATCACCCAGCAGGACCTGAACGATGCCCTGTCCGCAGCGTCAGCGGTGGGCGACGACCGGATCCAGGAAGCCGCCACCGGACAGGTCTCGCCCGAGGCCTGGACGCACGGATCCAGCGAACAGCGGCAGAAATGGTTCTACACCGGCTACCAGACCGGCGACATCAACCAGTGCGACACATTCTCGGCGGCCACCCTCTGACAGGATCCGCGGCCGGCGGCAGAACCAATTAGACAAGTACGACGACGGCCGGCCACCTCCGCTGGGGAGGTGACCGGCCGTCGTCGTACTTTCATGTCAGGGGCCACGCCGCCAGGGTTCCCTGGCCGAGCGAAGCGAGGCTAGGGAGGCGGTGGGGATCAGATGTTGAAGCCGAGGGCGCGCATCTGGTCCTTGCCGTCGTCGGTGATCCGCTCCGGACCCCAAGGCGGCATCCACACCCAGTTCAGGCGCCAGTCGTCAACGACGCCGTCAAGGGACTTGCCTACCTGCTCCTCGATGACATCGGTGAGCGGGCAGGCGGCCGTGGTGAGCGTCATGTCGATCAGCAGCGCGCCGTCGTCGTCGGAGTACTTCAGACCGTACAGCAGCCCGAGGTCCACGATGTTCACACCGAGTTCCGGGTCGATGACGTCCTTGAGTGCCTCTTCGACATCTTCGAGGCCCGTGCGGGCCACATTGATTTCGGTCATGGCAAGTCCTATCTAGGCCTGTGCGGCAGCAGCGATGGTGGCTGCACCGGCGCCCGTCGCGTACCGGTCGTAGCCTTCGTCTTCGAGGCGGTCAGCCAGTTCCGGGCCGCCCTCTTCGACAACCTGGCCGTCCACGAAGACGTGGACGAAGTCAGGCTTGATGTAGCGCAGGATGCGGGTGTAGTGGGTGATGAGCAGCGTGCCCATGTTGCCCGCCTCGTGTGCACGGTTGACGCCTTCGGAGACAACCTTCAGGGCGTCAACGTCCAGGCCCGAGTCGGTCTCGTCAAGGATGGCGAACTTCGGCTTGAAGAGTTCCAGCTGGAGGATCTCGACGCGCTTCTTCTCGCCGCCGGAGAAGCCTTCGTTGACGTTGCGCTCGGCGAAGTCTGCGTCGATGCGCAGCTGGGCCATGGCCGCCTTGACGTCCTTGGTCCAGGTACGCAGCTTGGGTGCTTCGCCGTCGATGGCGGTCTTGGCGGTGCGCAGGAAGTTGGTCATGCTGACACCGGGGACCTCCACGGGGTACTGCATGGCCAGGAAGAGGCCGGCGCGGGCCCGCTGGTCAACGGTCATCGCGAGGACATCTTCGCCGTCGAGCGTGATAGTTCCGCTGGTGACCTTGTAGCGCGGGTGCCCGGCAATGGTGGAGGCCAGGGTGGACTTGCCCGAACCGTTGGGGCCCATGATGGCGTGGGTCTGACCGGTCTTGATGGTCAGGCTGACGCCCTTCAGGATCTCCTTGGTGCCCTGCTCCGTGTCAATGCTGACGTGCAGGTCCTTGATCTCAAGAGTAGACATAGGTCTTGTTCTCCTCTGCACCGCGCCCTCCGGCGGTGGTGCGGTCTGTATCTGGAAGTTTGGTTCTGTTGCTTGGTATTGCTGCTCGCGGCTGATCTGCCCGGTTGATGCTGCTAGCTGAAGTTCGGGGCTTCCGCTCCGTTGAGCACGTTCGTGAAGTCCACGTAGACCTCGTCGCCGACGATCTCGACGGCGAACACCGGGACGGGATCGTAGGCGGGGAGCTGGAGCGGCTCACCGCTGCGCAGGTCGAACTGGGAGCCGTGGCCCCAGCACTCGATCATGCAGCCCTCCACTTCGCCCTCGGACAGTGAGATGTCCGCGTGCGAGCAGGTGTCCCCGATGGCGTGGATGTCTCCCATGGAGTCCTTCACGATGGCTACGGGGTAGTCATCGATCAGGATCCGGAGCGCCTGCTTGAGCTGGATTTCATCCGTCTTGCAGACAAATTCGCCCTTTGGCTGGTCAGTCATCTGTTTTCCGCGCCGTCTAGTTGTTCGTCACGGCGAGTTCGCGCTCAACAGCCTCGGTGAGCCGCTCTTCGAGGGCCGGTACCTTGATCTGCTGGATGATCTCGTGCAGGAAGCCACGGACCACCAGGCGGCGGGCAACATCCTCGGGGATGCCGCGGGCCATGAGGTAGAACAGGTGCTCGTCGTCCAGCCGGCCGGTGGCGCTGGCGTGGCCGGCACCCTTGATCAGGCCGGTCTCGATCTCGAGGTTCGGCACGGAGTCGGCGCGGGCGCCGTCCGTGAGCAGCAGGTTGCGGTTGGCCTCGTAGCTGTCGGTGCCTTCGGCTTCCTTGCGGATCAGGACGTCGCCTACCCACACGGCGTGGGCGTTTCGGCCCTGCAGCGCGCCCTTGTACAGCACGTTGGACTTGCAGTTGGCCACTGCGTGGTCAACGAAAAGCCGCTGCTCAAGGTGCTGGCCGGCGTCGGCGAAGTACAGGCCGAACATTTCCACTTCACCGCCCGGGGCGGTGAAACGGGCCGACGGCGTGACGCGAACCAGGTCCCCGCCGAGGCTGACCACCACGTGCTTGAGCTTGGCGTCGCGGCCGATCTTTGCCTGCTGGGAGGAGGCGTGGACGGCGTCGTCGTTCCATTCCTGGAGCGAAACAACCGTGAGGTTGGCGCCGTCTTCAACAACGATTTCGATGTTTTCGGACACAACAGCCGTACCTTGGTGGCCCAGGACCACAATGGCCTTGGAGAACTTCTCCGCGACGATCACCACGTGCTGGGCAGCTGCCTCCGTGGAGGTGCCTTCGATCACGACGGTGATCTCGGCATCGGCTTCAAACCCCGCCGGGATGGTGAGTACGGTGGCTTCGCTGAAGTTCTCCCAGGCGTTGGCGGACACGCGGTCCTCCGGGATGCCGGCGGAACCGATGCGCTTATCGCCGCGGGCCACGGTTTCGACCGTCACCCGCTCCGGGCCGCTGACGGTAACGGTGGGAGCCGCCCCCGACAGGACCTCGCTGTGCAGGCCGCGCAGGCGCTTGAGCGGGGTGAACCGCCAGTCCTCCTCAAGCCCGGTGAGCGGCTTGAAGTCCGCCAGGTTGTACGAGGTCAGCCGACCGGCTCGTGAGCTGTCCGGAATGCCCACACCGCCGCCGTGCGAGTGGCGTTTGACCGCTTCCCCGGCCAGCGGGGCCTTGGACGTGGCCGAGTTGATCGGGGACAGGCTTTCGCCTTCTTCCGTGAAACCGTTGATAAACGGCTGGGCCGAGGGCGCGCCGATGCGGGCCTTTTCAGTAGTGATTTCAGTCATCGTTATCCGACGGACCCTTCCATCTGCAGTTCAATCAGGCGGTTCAGCTCGAGTGCGTACTCCATCGGGAGCTCGCGGGCAATGGGCTCGATGAAACCACGGACGATCATCGCCATGGCCTCGTCTTCGCGCATGCCGCGGGACATCAGGTAGAAGAGCTGCTCTTCGCTGACCCGGGAAACAGTTGCTTCATGGCCCATCACTACGTCATCCTCACGGATGTCGATGTACGGGTAGGTGTCCGAACGGCTGATGGTATCCACCAGCAGCGCGTCGCAACGGACGGTGTTCGCCGAGTGCTTCGCACCTTCACGGACCTGAACCAGGCCGCGGTAGGCAGCACGCCCGCCGCCGCGGGCCACGGACTTGGAAATGATGGAGCTCTTGGTGTTCGGCGCGATGTGCACCATCTTCGAGCCGGTGTCCTGGTGCTGTCCGGCGCCGGCGAAGGCGATGGACAGGGTCTCGCCCTTGGCGTGCTCGCCTACCAGGTAAACGGCCGGGTACTTCATGGTGACCTTGGAGCCGATGTTGCCGTCAACCCATTCCATGGTGGCGCCTTCTTCGCAGATGGCACGCTTGGTCACCAGGTTGTACACGTTGGTGGACCAGTTCTGGATGGTGGTGTAGCGGACGCGGGCGCCCTTCTTCACGATGATTTCCACCACTGCGGAGTGCAGCGAGTCCGAGGTGTAAATCGGCGCGGTGCAGCCTTCGATGTAGTGGACGTAGGAGTCCTCGTCGGCGATGATCAGGGTGCGCTCAAACTGCCCCATGTTTTCCGTGTTGATGCGGAAGTATGCCTGCAGCGGAATGTCCACGTGGACGCCCTTGGGGACGTACACAAAGGAACCGCCGGACCAGACAGCCGTGTTCAGCGACGCGAACTTGTTGTCGCCCACGGGAATGATGGTGCCGAAGTACTCCTGGAAGATCTCCGGGTGTTCGCGCAGCGCGGTGTCGGTGTCCAGGAAGATGACGCCCTGCTTTTCAAGGTCCTCACGCAGCTGGTGGTAGACAACCTCGGACTCGTACTGGGCGGCGACGCCGGAAACCAGGCGCTGCTTTTCGGCCTCGGGGATGCCGAGCTTGTCGTACGTGTTCTTGATGTCATCGGGCAGGTCCTCCCAGCTGGTGGCCTGCTTCTCGGTGGACCGCACAAAGTACTTGATGTTGTCGAAGTCGATGCCCGAGAGGTCTGCACCCCAGGTGGGCATGGGCTTGCGGTCGAAGTACTTCAGGCCCTTGAGCCGGAGATCGAGCATCCATTGGGGCTCGCTCTTCTTGGACGAGATGTCGCGGACGACTTCTTCGTTGATACCGCGGCGGGCGTTGGCGCCGGCGTCGTTCTTGTCGGACCAGCCGTACTCGTACGTGCCGATGCCGTGGAGCTCGGGATTCTTTTCCAGAATCTCCGAGATCACAGTGTCTTCGGCTACCGCTTTCTCTGATAGTTGGTCCGTCATCACGGCCTTTCTTGCTGATGGTTGGTTACTTCATCCAGGCTGGTGGGGGCTGCCTGCGGGACCTTGGGTCCCCCGGCAGCCAGCCGGCCTGTGGGTATGTGGGTGGTGCAGACGTGTCCGCCGCGAGCCAGCGTGGAGAGGCGGCGTACGTCAACGCCTACCAACCGGGAGAACACTTCGGTCTCCACATCGCAGAAGACAGGGAACTGGGCGGCGAGCTGCTGGATGGGGCAATGCCCCTGGCACAGCTGGACGCTGGACAGTGCTGCCGGCAGCGGGGCCTTGGCCTCGATCGAGGCGGCCGACGCCACGAAGCCATCCCGGCTCAGCGCCGCGGACAGTGCCTGCGCCCTGGCGGTGATGTCCGGTCCGGCCTGTTCGACCTCCGGCGCGTACCGGCGTTCCATGTCGGAAAAACGTTCGACGGCGAACGCGCGGACGGCGTCGTCGCCCGCCACTGCCTGGAGCTGCTTGAGCGCGAGGCCGGCGATGTCGAGGTAATCGTTGCCAAGCGTGGACTGGCCCTGCGAGCTCAGGACATAGCGGCGGGCGGGTCGCCCCGCGCCGGCACCGGCCTTGGCCACGCGCTTGATCTCAATAACCCCGCTGCGGGCCAGATGATCAAGATGCCTCCGGACCGCGGCTGGTGTGAAACCGAGCATGTCGCCGAGTTCCGCCGCGCTGATGGGGCCGTGCTCAAGCACGGCACCAAGGACCCGGTCCCGTGTACGCTCGTCCGAGTCAGCCACCGGCACAGCGGCCACGTGGCCGCGGTCAGCGGCGGTACGCGGCGCTCGGTGCCCGGCAAACGGCACAGCAGCAACATTGGTCATGGAATACACAACACAATCATGTCGTAATTTACTCCCCCGTACTAGTAAGGTCAGGCTGACCTGCGCCAGGGGTCCACTGCGGGGCCGCCAGTACTACATCGCGTAGAATGCTGGGGTGCGATCCCCCAAATCCCCGGTTCTGTCCATCAGCGGGTTAATTAAGGATGTTGGTCCGCTGGCTAGCCTGGACGGAAAAATGCTCCGGGTGGTCAACGGCGTATCCCTTATGGCCGAACGCGGCCAGGTCACGGCCCTCCTGGGCGCCAATGGAGCCGGAAAGACCACCACAATCGAATGCGCCCAGGGCCTGCAGAGGCGCAGCGGCGGCAGCATCTCGCTGCTCGGCCAGGATCCGGGCCGTTCGGGCGCTGACCTGCGGTCCCGCGTAGGCGTGATGCTTCAGGACGGCGGCCTCCCGCCGTCGGCCCGTCCCATCCCGCTCCTGCGGCACATCGCCGGAATGTACGCGCGGCCCCGCTCAGTTGACGAACTGGTGGAACGGCTCGGCATTGATACTTTCGCCAGGACCAGCGTGCGCAGACTCTCCGGTGGGCAGAAGCAGCGTCTGGCCCTCGCCGCAGCACTGATCGGCAATCCGGAAGTCCTTTTCCTGGACGAGCCCAGCGCCGGCCTGGATCCCCAGTCCCGGCAACTGGTCTTCGAGCTGATCTCGGAACTGCGGGCGGCCGGGATGGGCATCATCCTGACAACACACCTGATGGACGACGCCCAGCGGCTGGCGGACTACGTGTACATCATCGACGCCGGCAGGAACGTCGCCGAGGGAACAGTTTCCCAGCTGCTGCAGCGGGACCCGGCTGTGGAGGCCGGCACCGACCACGTCCGCACCCTGGTGTTCGAGGCTCCCCCGGGGCTGGATTTTACCGGCGTGCTGCCCGATGCCATCGCCGTCTCTGAAACACGGGCGGGAAGCTACGTGGCCTCGGGTGCACTGACACCCCGCGATCTCGCGTCGTTGACCGCCTGGTGGGCAGCCCACGGCGTGATGCCCGGTTTTATGAGCCTGGCGGCACGAAGCCTGGAAGATGTCTTCCTGGACATCTCGGGAAAGGACATCCGATGACGGCTCCCGCAGCCACCGCCGCCCAGGGAGCACCAGCCACGCTGCTGCGCCGTATCCTGCTGCAGGGTAAGTACGAATCACTGACGATGCTCCGGAACGGCGAGCAGCTGATCCTTGCAGTCGTCCTGCCGCTTCTGGCGCTGGTGGGGCTCACCGTCACTCCTTTCCTGGACGGTTTCGGAGCCAGCCGCATCAATGTGGCCGTCCCCGGCATCCTGGCATTGTGCGCCATGTCCACGGCCTTCACCGGGCAGGGCATCGCCACCGGCTTCGACCGGCGGTACGGGGTTCTCCGGTTCCTGTCCACCACGCCCCTGGGCCGCGAAGGCCTCATCGCGGGTAAGGTGCTGGCGGTCCTGGCGGTGCTCTGCCTGCAGGTGGCAGTGGTGACGCTGGTGGCGCTTCCGTTGGGCTGGCAGCCGCCTGCCTCCGGCTGGCTCCCTGGGCTGACACTGCTGGCCCTGGGCGCCGTGGCGTTCACCGCGCTGGGGCTCCTGGTGGCAGGCACGGTCCGGCCCGAGGCAACACTCGCCATCACCAACCTGCTGTGGATCCTGCTGGGCGCCCTAGGAGGGATAGTCATTCCCGCGGAACGGCTGCCCGCATTGGCGCAGGGAGCGGTCCACTACCTGCCCTCCGGCGCACTCGGCGAGGCCATGCGCGAAGCTTTCCTGCACGGCTCGTTGAACGGCGGCGCCGCGCTTATCCTGCTGCTCTGGACGGTTCTTGCCGGAGCAGCAGCCATCCGTTGGTTCAAGTGGAATTGAGATATCCGTGAGCACGGCTTCACGCCTCCCCCAGATCGCCGGCCGCCTTATCGCGAGGCTGCCCCGAACCGTGGACGACAGCGTCCGCCGCCTCGCGGTGGCGTCCCTGGTTGGCCAGACGCTGCTGGTGGTGACCGGCGGCGCGGTGCGGCTGACTGCATCCGGCCTCGGCTGCCCCACCTGGCCGCGCTGCACCGAGACCTCTTTGGTCAACACTGCCGAAATGGGGATCCACGGCTTCATCGAGTTCGGCAACCGGCTCCTGACGTTTGCCCTGGCGGCGGTTGCGCTGGCCATGCTTGTGTACTTGTGGAACCTTCGCAAGGAGCGCCGGGACCTCTTCCTGCTGGCGCTGGGCCTGCTGGCCAGCATCCCGGCACAGGCGGTGATCGGTGGCATCACCGTGCTGACCAACCTCAATCCGTGGGTGGTGGGCCTGCACTTCCTCGTTTCCATGGCCCTTGTGGTGATTGCCACCCTGCTCGTCAACCGGGCCTACGGCAGGACGGGCCGCCATGCCGGCGTCCAGCTCCCCGCCTTGCCGGGCGTCATGCGTCCGGTGACTGCCGCCGTCGGGCTTTTCTCCGCCCTCGCCGTAATGCTCGGCGTAGTGGTGACCGGCTCCGGTCCCCACGCCGGTGACGCCGACGCGCCCCGCAACGGCCTGGACTGGGACCTGTTCTCCCACATCCATGCGGTTCCGGCGTACGTAATCACTGCCGGCACACTGTTCGCACTGGTGCTGGTCATTGTCCGCCGGCTCCAGGGCCCGTTCCGTACGTCCGTCCTGTTGCTGCTTTCCGTGACCCTGCTGCAGGCCGTCATCGGCTTCACCCAGTACTACAACGGCATCCCCGCGTTGCTTGTGGGCGCCCACATGCTCGGCGCCGCGCTGCTGATGAGCGCGGCAACAAACTCCGCCGACCTCGCCCGCTCGAGCCCGGTCTCGTAGCCTCCGCCGCTTTTTGCCCCGACGGAGGGCCACGGTTCGCGACGAACCGTGGCCCCCAGCATTTAAGGACGCTCTCTCGATTAATGCATGGAATCGGCAGACCCTCTCTCATTCCCTGCGGTGGTTCGCAGGATCTTCCCTTACCTCCTGGAGACACAAAAGCGACCCTCCTTCACCGTTGGTGAGAGAGGGTCGCTAAGAAAGCTGCAGGTACTGATAGAGGATCGGTAAAAAACCCACGTTAAGTGAGAGAGCGTTGGGTGGGGGTGCTGTTAACCGATGATCGCTGATCCGACGAACGGATCCACGGCCAATGCGATGAACAACAGCGTCAGATAGCTGATGGAGCCGTGGAAGACCTTCATGGCGCGCTTGTCCGAGATGTCCTCGCGCTGCGCCCGGTTGTAGAGAGAGTGCGACTCGTAAAGGAACCATGCACCCGCCAACACTGCGGTGGCCGTGTAGACCCAGCCCGCGCCACCGGCGGGGACCAGCAGCAGCGAGCAGACCACCATGGCCCAGGCGTAGAGGACCACCTGGACGGAAACCACCTTGGCGCCGGCAATTGCCCCAAGCATGGGCACATTCGCGTTGCGGTAGTCCTCGCCGTAACGCATCGAAAGCGGCCAGTAGTGCGGCGGCGTCCAGAGGAAGATGACCATAAACAGGATGACGGCCGGCCATTCGACGGTATTGGTCACGGCGGCCCATGCGATCAGCACTGGGAAGCAGCCCGCAGCTCCACCCCACACAATGTTCTGTGCGGTGCGGCGCTTGAGGATGATGGTGTAGATGACTACATAGAAGAAAATTGCGGCCAACCCGAGCCACGCGGCCAGCGGGTTGGCGCCGAACCAGAGAATAACGATGGCGGCTGCCCCGAGCAGCCAGGAGAACACCAGCGCCTCGCGCGGCGTCACCTCGCCGGTGACGAGCGGACGGTTCTCGGTCCGGTGCATCAGTTTGTCGATGTCGCGGTCAAGGTAGCAGTTGAAGGCACCGGCACTGCCGGCGGCAAACGCGCCGCCGACCAGCGTGGCCAGGATCAGGCCGATCGGCGGGAAGCCGCGCTCGGCGTAGATCATGGTGGGCAAGGTGCTGACCAGCAGCAACTCAATGACACGCGGCTTGGTGAGGGCGAAATACGCCTTGGCCTTACGGGCGAACCCGGCTCCCCCTCTGGTGCGGGAAGCATTAAGCGGCGTATCTGTTGTGCTCACGGTGGCAGTCACCCGTTCTGGTTGGCAGTTCTGTCTGGCAGTGCAGCTGTGTCTTGCGGCCGTTCGCCGGGCAGCCCGCCAATGGTCATCAGAAGAGGTCCCGGCAACGTCCCGGGTCTGCCGCCGCCCCGAAAGGGCTCGGCTACCGGCGTCGGCCTCCAAATATCATACCGTGCGCATTTGTAACAGGTGCCCCCGGATTAGGCCCTGATGATTGCGCGCAGGGTGATTCGAGCAGATTAACTCAACCTCACGAAATGGCGATTCACATAAGGGGAAATTGCGTCCAAAAGGTGAGATTTGCGCTGACCGCAGAGTGGAATCGAGCTAAGCTGTCACCAGATCAGCAAGCGGCGGAAAAGCGTTGGATAACGCGTTCCCATAGCCCTGCTGAATGATAGATCAACGTTTCGATGGTGAACGGCTGGTACACACCGCAGCGGGCACCATAGCGTGCCCCGAAACGGATCCCGTGTACCGCCTACCATCAGCACAGAGAGGGGCCCGGTTTTCGTGCCACATTTGGAAGAGCAAGAACTGTCATGGACCAGCTTGGACCAGCGCGCGGTGGACACTATCCGCGTTCTGGCTGCGGATGCCGTCGAGAAGGTCGGTAACGGCCACCCGGGCACGGCCATGAGCCTGGCGCCCGCCGCCTACCTTCTCTTCCAGAAGCTGATGCGCCACGACCCGCGCAACCCGGACTGGCTGGGACGCGACCGGTTCATCCTGTCTCCCGGCCACACGTCCCTGACCCTTTACATCCAGCTGTTCCTGTCGGGCTACGGCCTGGAACTGAAGGACCTTGAGGCACTTCGCACCTGGGATTCCCTGACCCCGGGCCACCCGGAGTACAAGCACACCGCCGGTGTGGAGATCACCACCGGGCCGCTGGGCCAGGGCCTGGCCTCGTCGGTCGGGTTCGCCTACTCCCAGCGCCGGATGCGCGGCCTGTTCGACGCCGATGCTGCGGCCGGGGAAAGCCCCTTCGACCACACCATCTGGGTTATCGCCTCCGACGGGGACCTGCAGGAAGGCGTCACTTCCGAGGCGTCCTCGCTGGCCGGCCACCAGGAACTGGGCAACCTCGTAGTTGTCTACGATGAGAACCACATCTCCATCGAGGACGACACCGACATCTCCTTCACCGAGGATGTGCTCAAGCGCTACGAGGCCTACGGCTGGCACACCCAGCGCGTCGACTGGACCGAGACAGGCGAATACGTCGAAGACGTCCAGGAGCTATACTCTGCGCTGCTCGCCGCGAAGGCCGAGACGTCCAAGCCGTCCATCATCTCGCTGCGCACCATCATCGGCTACCCGGCGCCCAAGAAGCAGAACACGGGCAAGATCCACGGTTCAGCCCTGGGCGCAGAGGAAGTCGCAGGCCTGAAGTCCGTCCTGGGCTTCGACCCCGCCAAGTCCTTCGACGTTGACCAGGAAGTCCTGGCCCACGCCCGCTCCGTCGTGGACCGCGGCGCCGCTGCCAAGAAGGAATGGGAAGAGTCCTTCAACGCCTGGCAGGCCGCCAACCCCGAAGGCTCTGCACTCCTGCAGCGCATCGAGGCCCGCGAACTGCCCGACGGCCTGGACGCCGCGCTTCCGGTCTTCCCGGCCGGCAAGGACGTCTCCACCCGCGCCGCTTCCGGCAAGGTCCTGAACGCACTCGGACCGGTCATGCCGGAACTCTGGGGCGGCTCCGCCGACCTCGCCGAGTCCAACAACACCACCATCGAAGGCTCGCCGTCGTTCGTGCCCGCCTCCAAGCAGACCGATACCTGGTCCGGCAACCCCTACGGCCGGGTCCTGCACTTCGGTATCCGTGAGCACGCCGCGGCATCGATCGTGAACGGCATTGCCCTGCACGGCCGGACCCGCGCGTTCTCCGGCACGTTCCTGATCTTCAGCGACTACCAGCGGCCCGCCATCCGGCTCGGCGCCCTGATGGGTGTTCCGTCCCTGTATGTCTGGACGCACGACTCCATCGGCCTGGGCGAAGACGGCCCCACCCACCAGCCGGTGGAACAGCTCGCTTCCCTGCGCGCCATCGTGGGCCTGGACGTGGTCCGCCCCGGCGATGCCAACGAGGTCGCGGTGGCATGGAAGACCATGCTGGAGAACCACGAGAACCCTGCCGGCATTGTCTTGACCCGCCAGAACATCCCCACCTATGCCCGCGGTGAAGGCGAAGCCGACGGCGACACGTTCGGTTCCGTTTCCGGTGTGGCCAAGGGTGGCTACGTCCTGGCTGAAGCTTCCAAGGACGGCGCCACCGTGCCCGCCGACGTGATCCTGATCGGCACCGGCTCCGAGGTCCAGCTGGCCGTCCAGGCCCGCGAAGCCCTCCAGGCTGAAGGCATCGCTGCCCGAGTCGTCTCCATGCCGTGCGTGGAGTGGTTCAACAAGCAGGACGCCGCTTACCGCGAGTCCGTGCTCCCCGCTGCCGTCAAGGCCCGGGTCTCCGTCGAGGCCGGGCTGGCCCTGGGCTGGAGGGAATTCGTCGGCGACGCCGGACGTTCCATCTCGCTCGAGCACTATGGCGCTTCCGCCGACTACAAGCGCCTTTTCCAGGAGTTCGGCATCACCGCGGTGGCTGTCGCCGCCGCTGCCAAGGACTCCCTCGCTGGCCTGCAGGCCTGAACCAGATTTTAGGAGATATCACCATGACTACCCCTACACAGCAGCTCTCCGACGCCGGAGTATCCATCTGGCTCGATGACCTTTCCCGCAGCCGCCTTGAGACCGGCACGCTGCAGAAGCTGATCGAAGAGAAGAACGTTGTTGGTGTGACCACCAACCCGTCCATCTTCCACGCCGCCATCACGGCCGGCACAGACTACGACGCCACCATCGCGGCCCAGGCAGCAGCCGGCGCCAGCGTCGAGGAGACCATCTTCGAAATCACCACCACCGACGTCGCCGACGCCTGCGACCTCTTCGCACCGGTGGCAGCAGCCACCAACGGTGTTGACGGCCGCGTGTCCATCGAAGTTGACCCGCGCCTCGCCTGGGACACGGCCGGCACCATTGCCGAAGCCAAGCACCTGTACAAGAAGGTCAACAAGGACAACGTCCACATCAAGATCCCGGCAACCCTCGAAGGCCTCGAAGCGATCACCGCGACACTGGCCGAGGGCATCAGCGTCAACGTGACCCTGATCTTCTCGCTCGAGCGCTACCGCGCAGTCATCAACGCCTTCCAGTCAGGCCTGGAGCAGGCCAAGGACAACGGCCACGACCTGTCCAAGATCCACTCGGTCGCGTCGTTCTTCGTGTCCCGCGTGGACTCCGAAATCGACAAGCGCCTCGACGCCATCGGCACCGACGAGGCCAAGGCCCTCAAGGGCAAGGCAGGCGTGGCCAACGCACGCTTGGCCTACCAGGTCTACGAGGAGCTCTTCGCCACCGAACGCTGGGCACTGCTGGCTGAAGCCGGCGCCCTCCCCCAGCGTCCGCTGTGGGCCTCCACCGGCGTCAAGGACCCGGCTTACCCGGACACCCTGTACGTCACCGAACTGGCAGCCCCCGGCGTCGTGAACACCATGCCGGAGAAGACCCTCGATGCCACGTTCGACCACGGCGTCGTCACCGGCGACACCGTCTCCGGCACGTTCACCGAGGCCAACGCCACGCTGGACGCGCTGGACGCACTGGGCATCTCCTACAACGAGGTTGTCGCCCTCCTCGAATCCGAAGGCCTGGACAAGTTCGTGGCCAGCTGGAAGGAACTCCTGGGCGACGTCGAAGGTGCCCTTGCCGCCGCACGGAAGGCCTCCTAACCCACTATGAGCACTCTCAGCTACGACGCCACCGGTGCCGCGCAGCAGGCACTCGAGCAGCACCTGCCCGCCCTCGTGGCGGACCGCATCGCCACCCGGATCTTCGCCAAGGACCACACCCTGTGGGGTCCCGACGCCGAGGCCGAGTCCGCTGTCCGCCTCGGCTGGGTGGAGGCGGCCACCGTCTCACAGGCCCTCGTGGCCGGCATCCTCGAGCTCCGTGATGCCCTCAAGGCTGACGGCGTGACCCGCATCGTGCTTTGCGGCATGGGCGGATCTTCGCTGGCTCCCGAGGTCATCGCCAGCACCGCTGGCGTCGAGCTGACAGTGCTGGACAGCACCGACCCCGACCAGGTCCGTGCTGCCCTCGCAGACCGGCTGGCCGAAACCGCGATTGTGGTTTCGTCCAAGTCCGGTTCAACCCTGGAGACCGACTCCCAGCGCCGGATCTTCGAGCACGCCTTCACCGAGGCCGGCATCGAAGCGAAGAGCCGGATCATCATCGTCACCGATCCCGGGTCCCCGCTGGATAAGGCCTCGCGTGAGGCCGGCTACCGCGCCGTCTTCAACGCCGATCCGAACGTGGGCGGCCGCTACTCAGCCCTCACCGCATTCGGACTGGTCCCCTCGGGCCTGGCCGGTGTGGACATCCAGGCCTTCCTGGATGAGGCCGAGGAAGCCGCCGAGATCCTGAACGAGGACGCCGCCGAGAACATCGGGCTGGCCCTCGGAACAGCCCTGGGCGGAACCAACCCGCTGCGCAACAAGATTGTCATCGCCGAGGACGGCTCCGGCATCGTGGGCTTCGCGGACTGGGCCGAACAGCTCATCGCCGAATCCACCGGCAAGCTCGGTACCGGCGTCCTGCCGGTGGTTGCCGGACCCACGTCACCGGAGGTCACCTCCGGCGCCGCGGACGTCCTGGTGGTGCGGCTGGTAGCCGCGGATGCCGACGTCGAACTCGGTGACAACGAGGTAGCCATCGCGGGCGGCCTGGCCACCCAGATGATGGTGTGGGAGTTCGCCACTGCCGTGGCCGGGCGCCTCCTGGGCATCAACCCGTATGACCAGCCGGACGTGGAGGCAGCCAAGGTTGCCGCCCGCGGCCTGCTGGATGCCCAGCCCGAACCGACCCCTGCCGCCTTCGTGGACGGCGCCGTTGAGGTCCGCGGCGGTGACTGGCTCCGTGGGGCAGCCACCGCGGAGGAAGCCGTCGGCGCCCTCCTTGGAACGCTCGACGACGACAGCTACCTCAGCGTCCATGCCTACTTTGACCGGCTGGCCTTCGCAGAGCTGGAAGGCATCCGCGACCCGCTTGCCGGCGTAAGCGGCCGTCCCGTCACGTTTGGCTGGGGCCCGCGGTTCCTGCACTCCACCGGGCAGTTCCACAAGGGCGGACCCGCCATTGGAGTCTTTCTCCAGGTCACGGCCGCTCCTGCGGAAGACCTGGCCATCCCGGACCGTCCGTTCACGTTCGGGGAACTGATTTCCGCCCAGGCCGCGGGCGACGCCCAGGTCCTGGCCGGCCATGGCCGCCCTGTCCTGCGACTGCACCTGACCGACCGCGCCGCCGGAGTTGCACAGCTGCAGGAGATCATTGCAGCACTCGCAGCCCGGTCAGCTTCCGTCACCGAAAACTAAGGCTCAACAGCAAACATGCCAGAAACTGAAAACGGCAGGAATTCCGCGACGCGTTCCGGGCGATCAGGGCGGAATCCGCTCCGGGATCCCCGTGACCGTCGTCTGAATCGGATTGCCGGTCCGTCCTCGTTGGTGCTCTTCGGGGTGACCGGGGATCTTGCCCGTAAGAAGCTCATGCCGGCCGTGTATGACCTGGCGAACCGGGGGCTGTTGCCGCCGAGTTTCGCGTTGGTGGGTTTCGGCCGCCGTCCGTGGAGTGATGCGGAGTTCGCTGCTGAGGTGAAGGCGTCGGTGAAGTCGTACTCGCGGACGCCGTTTGATGAGGCGGTGTGGAACCAGCTCGCCGAGGGTATCCGTTTTGTCCAGGGCGAGTTCGACGACGATGACGCCTTTGAGCGGTTGGGTGACACGATCGCTGAGCTCGATGAGCAGCGCGGAACGCGGGGCAATCACGCGTTTTACCTCTCGATCCCGCCGAAGGCGTTTGAACAGGTCTGCCGCCAGCTGTCCAAGCACGGCCTCGCGCAGGCTGAGAGTGAGAAGTGGCGGCGGGTGGTGATCGAGAAGCCGTTCGGGCATGACCTGGACTCGGCCCGGCAGCTGAACGACATTGTGGAGTCGGTCTTCCCGCCGGATGCGGTGTTCCGGATCGATCATTACCTGGGTAAGGAAACGGTCCAGAACATCCTGGCGCTGCGTTTCGCGAACCAGTTGTTCGAGCCGTTGTGGAACGCCAATTATGTGGACCACGTCCAGATCACGATGGCCGAGGACATCGGCACGGGCGGCCGCGCCGGGTATTACGACGGGGTGGGCGCGGCCCGGGACGTGATCCAGAACCACCTGCTCCAGCTGCTGGCTTTGACGGCGATGGAGGAGCCCATTTCCTTCAACGCCGATGACCTGCGGGCGGAGAAGGAAAAGGTCCTTGCCGCGGTCAAGCTCCCGGAGGATCTGTCGACGCATTCGGCGCGGGGGCAGTTCGCCGGCGGCTGGCAGGGCGGGGAACAGGTCCAGGGCTACCTGGAAGAAGAGGGTATCCCGGCGGATTCGAAGACCGAGACGTTCGCGGCGATCCGGGTGGATATCCATACCCGCCGGTGGGCCGGTGTGCCGTTCTACCTGCGTGCGGGCAAGCGTCTGGGCCGGCGGGTGACGGAGATCGCGGTGGTGTTCAAACGCGCCCCGAACCTGCTGTTCCGTGATCATGGTGAGGATGACTTCGGCCAGAACGCCGTGGTGATCCGGGTCCAGCCCGATGAGGGTGCGACGATCCGGTTCGGGTCCAAGGTCCCTGGCACGCAGATGGAAGTCCGGGACGTGACCATGGACTTCGGCTACGGGCATTCCTTTACCGAGTCCAGCCCGGAAGCGTATGAGCGGCTGATCCTCGATGTGCTCCTGGGCGAGCCGCCGCTGTTCCCGCGGCACGCGGAAGTGGAGCTGTCCTGGAAGATCCTGGACCCCTTTGAAGATTACTGGGCCGGGTTGGCTGAGCAGCCGGAGCCTTACGCCCCGGGGTCCTGGGGCCCTGCCTCGGCCGATGAACTGCTGGCCCGCGACGGACGAACCTGGAGAAGGCCATGATTGTAGATTTGCCGGACACCACCACCTCGAAGATCTCCAAGAAGATCACCTCCCTGCGTGAGCAGGGCGGCGTGATCGCCCTGGGCCGGGTCCTGACCCTCGTGGTCGTCACCCGCTCCGGGCTCGAGGAAGAAGCGATCGAGGCCGCGAACGAGGCCAGCCGCGAACACCCCTGCCGGATCATCGTCCTCGCCGACGCCGGAGCCCAGGCCCCGAACCGGCTCGACGCGCAGATCCGGGTGGGCGGTGACGCGGGCGCGTCCGAGGTCATCGTGCTCCGCGGCTACGGCGAGCTCGCCCACGAAAGCGAATCCCTGGTCGCGGCCCTGCTCCTGCCGGACGCGCCGATCGTGGCCTGGTGGCCGCACGGGGCACCGAAGAACGCCTGCGAAACCTCCGTGGGCCGGATCGCGCACCGCCGGATCACCGACTCCGCGAACGAAACCGATCCCCAGGCCGCGCTGGAGAACATCCGGGCCACGTACAAGGCCGGGGACACCGACCTCGCCTGGACCCGGCTGACCAACTGGCGGATCCAGCTCGCGGCAGTCCTGGACCAGGTGGACGCCTCCCCCGTGACCGCTGTGGCCGTCGAAGGCGCCTCCGACTCACCGTCCACCATCCTGCTGGCGGCATGGCTGACCCTGGCCCTGGACGCGCCTGTGACCATCGTCGCGGACCCCGCCGGCACCGGTATCCGCCGGGTCCGGCTCACGCGCCACACCGGCGACGTCCAGCTCTTCCGCCCCGGACTCTCCGTCGCCGAACTCACCCAGCCCGGACAGCCCGCCCAACGCATCTCCCTCCCACGCCGCAGCCTCAAAGACTGCCTCGCCGAAGAGCTCCGCCGCCTCGACCCCGACGAAGTGTTCGGCGAAGTGATTACTATTGGACTGCCACGTACCAATCTAAGGAGCGTCCGACCCAGTGAGCGTTGAGCCAAGAGTTAGCATCCATCCTGATTCGTCCGTCCTGATGGCCGCCATTGCGGCCCGCCTGATCACCAAGCTGGTGGATGTGCAGGACAAGCACGGTGAGGCCACGGTGGTGCTGACCGGCGGCACAGTAGGCATCGGAACGCTGAAGGCTGTTGCGGATTCTCCGGCAGCGCCGGCCGTCGACTGGTCCAGGGTGAACTTTTGGTGGGGTGACGAGCGCTTTGTTGCCGCGGACCATCCCGACCGGAACACCAGGCAGGCATTTGCTGCACTCCTGTCGAGCATTCCGGTTGATCCTGCAAGGATCAACCAGCCTGCCTCCTCGGATGACTTCGACACGCCCGAGGAAGCCGCCGAGGACTACGCGCGCAGGCTCCGGGAAGCAGCCCAGGCCGAACACGCTGCCGACATGTCCGACGACCGTCCGGACGAACCGGGAGTACTGCCGCGGCTGGACGTTGTGCTGCTGGGCGTTGGCCCGGACGCCCACGTGGCCTCGCTCTTCCCGGAGCAGGGCGGAATCCGGGAGAAGGAGCGGACAGTCGTTGGCGTCCGCAATTCCCCCAAGCCGCCGCCCCAGCGGATCTCGCTCACGCTTCCCGCCATAAACACTGCTGCCGAGGTCTGGATGGTGGTGGCGGGCGAGGACAAGGCCGGCGCGGTGGGCCTGGCCCTGGCGGGCGCCAACCCGGTACAGGTACCGGCGGCAGGCCCGCGGGGAACATCCCGCACGCTGTGGCTTATCGACGAAAACGCAGCGTCACGCGTCCCGCAGCAGCTCGTCCGGAAGGACGCCGCCGGCGCGTAGCCTTTCCAGCGCTCCGGCCAGGACAGCTTGGGCGTCCTGGTCGGAGCGCCGTTCTTTAACGTATTCAAGGTGGCTCTTGAAGCCTTCGTCCAGCGGGTCCGGCAGGTCGGCTTCCTTGCCGTCCCGTGATGCCGGAGCCCCGCAGCGCCGGCAGTCCCAGACCGTGGGAAGCTGCTCCTCCGGCAACCGCAGGAAAACAAGCTGGGTCTCATGCCCCTTGGCGCACCAAAAGGAAACCCTGATACGGGGCACCCTCTCGCCCGAGGCCGCTTCTGACTGGTTCTTGGGACCGGCTCCTTCTGTGACACCCACCCGGGTGCCGCGGAACGCTGACGCACTATGTACCATCGGGACTCCTGGCTGCTTAAACACAAAACTGTGGCTGTTGGAAGCCAACAGCCACAGTTTAGTTCGGAGTTCCCCATCGCGGCAGTGCCGGGCGACGATCAGTTGCAGGAGCTATGAGTCCCCTGCGCCGCTGAAGCGCATGAACAGGCCAAGGGCGATGATCACGACGCCCCAGGTAACGCCCAGAATCACCGTGAACCTGTTCAGGTTCCGCTCGGCCACGCCGGAGGAGCTGAGGCCGGAACTCATACCGCCGCCGAACATGTCCGACAGCCCGCCACCCCGGCCCTTGTGGAGGAGGATAAGCAGGGTCAGCAGAAGGCTGGTGATGCCCAGGAGAATCTGCAGAATGACATGAAGAACGTCCACGACGGCCTTTCAGAAGATTGGAATTGCGGGAGCCTGGAGCTGAGTGACGGACTAGTCCGTCACCAGGTGACTCTCGAACCTGACAATATTAGCAAACTCCGCGGGATCGAGACTTGCCCCGCCGACCAACACGCCGTCAACGTCGCGTTCCTTCAGGATCGCGGCGACATTATTGGCCTTGACCGAGCCGCCGTAGAGCAGACGGATCTTCGCCGCAACGTCATCGCCGAAGAGCGTGGCCAGTTCCGCGCGGATGGCGGCGCACATTTCCTGGGCGTCCTCCGGCCCGGCCACTTCACCGGTGCCGATGGCCCAGACGGGCTCGTAGGCCACCACAAGCTCTGCCGCCTGCTCGGCCGTCAAACCGGCGACGTTCGCCCGGAGCTGTGTCAGCGTGTGCTCGACATGCGTGCCGGCCTGGCGGATTTCCAGGCCTTCCCCCACGCAAAGGACCGGAGTGACACTGTGCTTGAACGCTGCCTTGACCTTGGCGTTGAGCACTTCGTCGGATTCCTGGTGGATGGTGCGGCGTTCACTGTGCCCCACCAGGACGTAGCGGCAGCCCAGCTTGTTCAGGAACTGGCCGGAGGTGTCGCCCGTGTAGGCGCCCGAGTCGAACTGGGAGAGGTCCTGGCCGCCGTAGGCTATGTCCAGTTCATCTCCCTGGACGAGGGTCTGCACGCCGCGGAGGTCGGTGAATGGCGGGAAGACGGCCACCTCGACCCGGTTGTAGTCGTGCTTGGCGTCGGACAGGGTCCAGGCCAGTTTTTGCAGGAGGGTGATGCCCTGGACATGGTCCATGTTCATCTTCCAGTTGCCTGCAATGAGAGGCGTGCGGTCAAAAGCGCCGTTCGTTGACGTAGTCACGTGTTCTCCAAAAGTACTTGATATGTGTGCGGCCGGCAGGGTGCCCGCGGGCACCCTGCCGGCCGGAGGACTTGGCAGTCCAGGTGCCTAACGGTCCAGGACGCTGAGTCCCGGGAGTTCCTTGCCTTCGAGATATTCCAGGCTGGCGCCGCCGCCGGTGGAAATGTGACCGAACTGGTCGTCAGCGAAGCCGAGCGTCCGCACGGCGGCAGCGGAGTCGCCGCCGCCGACCACGGTGAACGCGTCGACCTCGGTGAGGGCCTGGGCCACGGCGCGGGTTCCGCCGGAGAATGCTTCGAATTCAAAGACGCCCATGGGCCCGTTCCAGAACACCGTTTTGGCGCCCTTGATGCGGTCCGCAAAAGCGGCTGCAGAGTCCGGTCCGATGTCCAGGCCGATGCCCCGGGCACCGAAGCTGCTGCCCTCGATGCCGTCCGCGGGGACAGTCTCGTAGTCAGCGTCGGACGCGAACTTACCGGCCACCACAACGTCGGTGGGCACAATGAATTCGGTGCCGGCACCGGCAGCCCGCTTCAGGTAGTCCTGGACAACCGGGATCTGGTCTTCTTCCAGGAGGCTGCCGGCCACGCTGTGGCCCTCTGCTGCCAGGAACGTGAAGAGCATGCCGCCGCCCACCAGGATGGTGTCGGCCTTGCCGATGAGGTTGTCGATGACCGCCAGCTTGTCGGAGACCTTGGAGCCGCCGAGCACCACCACGTAGGGCCGCTGCGTGTCAGCTGTCAGCTTCCGCAGGACCTCCACCTCGGTGTGCACAAGATCGCCCTGGTAGGACGGGAGCCGGGTGGCGACGTCGTAGACACTGGCGTGCTTGCGGTGCACGGCACCAAAGGCGTCGTCAACGTAGGCGCCGTTGGCCCCGGTCAGGGCCACCAGTTCGTCCGCGAAGGCGCCGCGTTCGGCGTCGTCCTTGCTGGTCTCCCGGGCGTCGAAGCGCACGTTCTCCAGGACGAGGACCTCGCCGTCCTGAAGGGAGGAGGCGAATTCCTTAGCGGAGCTGCCCACGGTGTCCTTCGCGAGCGAGACCTTGAAGGCGGCAAGTTCGGCGAGCCGCGCTACGGCAGGCCGGAGGGAGTACTTTTCCTCCGGAGCGCCCTTGGGGCGTCCGAGGTGGGCTGTTACCAGCACGCGGGCACCGGCGTCCGTGAGCTTTCCCAGTACTGGCAGAGAGGCCTTGATGCGGCCGTCGTCAGTCACTGTAGAGCCGTCGAGCGGCACATTCAGGTCACTTCTGACAAGAATGTACCGCCCGCGGACACCTTCAGCGATCAGTTCGTTGAGGGTGTGGAATGTCATGTGTCTAACCCTAGCCCAGCTTGGCTGCGACGAGCTCCGTGAGGTCCACGAGGCGGTTGGAGTAGCCCCATTCGTTGTCATACCAGGAAACAACCTTGACCTGGTTGCCGATGACCTTGGTCAGGCCGGAGTCGAAGATCGACGACGCCGGGTCCCCGACGATGTCCGAGGACACGATCGGTGCGTCCGTGTAGGTCAGGATGCCCTGGAACTCGTCGGACTCAGAAGCCTTCTTCAGCGCCGCGTTGACTTCCTCGACGGTAGTCTCGCGGGAGACCGTGACGGTGAGGTCGGTGGCCGAGCCGGTGGGGACGGGCACGCGGATGGCGAAGCCGTCCAGCTTGCCCTTGAGCTCGGGCAGGACCAGGCCGATCGCCTTGGCCGCACCCGTGGAGGTGGGAACCATGTTGATGGCGGCGGCACGGGCACGGCGGAGGTCGTTGTGCGGGCCGTCCTGCAGGTTCTGGTCAGCCGTGTAGGCGTGGATGGTGGTCATCAGGCCACGCTCGATGCCGAAGGTGTCGTTGAGGACCTTGGCCAGCGGGCCCAGGCAGTTGGTGGTGCAGGACGCGTTGGAAATGATGTTGTGCGCCGCGTTGTCGTACAGGCCCTCGTTGACGCCCATCACGATGGTGATGTCCTCGTCGGAGGCAGGTGCGGAGATCAGGACCTTCTTGGCGCCTGCGTCGATGTGCTTCTGCGCGGCAGCGGCCTTGGTGAAGAAGCCGGTGGACTCGATGACGATGTCGACGCCCAGCTCGCCCCAGGGCAAGTTGGCGGGATCGCGTTCGGCGAGAACCTTGATGACGTTGCCGTCGACAACGATGTTGCCGTCCTTGACCTCAACGGTTTCCTTCAGGCGGCCGCCGACGGAGTCGTACTTAAGCAGGTGGGCCAGTGCCTCAGGGCTGGTGAGGTCGTTGACGGCAACGATCTCCAGGTCCGCGCCCTGTGCGAGGGCTGCGCGGAAGTAGTTGCGGCCGATGCGGCCGAAGCCGTTGATACCAATACGGGTCGTCACTTGTTCAGTCTCCTTGGTGCTTGATTAAGCACAAACTAGTTGAGCGGGCATTGAAGCCAACTAACAGATCCCGCACGCCATTGGGCAGAGATGATTAACAGATCGGAGGGCGACCAGCCACATTGCTGAAGGCAGACCGCCTTCCGTGATCCATCTTACGTTTAAGTAGGTCCGCCCCCGCAAGTGCGGGGGCGGACCTTCCACATTCCGGCCGGAATCACGCCGAAATGTGAAGTTTGTTACACGCTCATGTACTGCGGGTCACTACGGCAGGGTGATGAGGCCCGTGGCGTTGGTGCGTGCAGCAGCGAAGCGCTTGGCGACATCGGCCCAGTTGACAATGTTCCAGAAGGCCTTGACGTAGTCAGCCTTGACGTTGACGTAGTCCAGGTAGAAGGCGTGCTCCCACATGTCCAGCATCAGCAGCGGCGTGGTGCCGAGAGCCACGTTGCCCTGCTGGTCGTAGAGCTGCTCGATGACCAGGTTGCCACCGATCGGCTCGTAGGCCAGGAAACCCCAGCCCGATCCCTGCAGGCCAAGGGCAGCCGCGGAGAACTGTGCGCGGAAGGCGTCGAAGGAACCGAAGGCGTCATCGATGGCAGCCGCCAGCTCGCCCTCAGGCTTGTCGCCGCCGTCCGGTGACAGGTTGTTCCAGAACACCGAGTGGTTGATGTGGCCGCCGGTGTGGAACGCGAGGTCCTTCGAAAGGCGGTTGATGTTGGCGAAATCGCCCTTGTCGCGCGCCTCTGCCAGCTGGGCAAGGGCGTTGTTGGCACCTGCAACGTAGGCAGCGTGGTGCTTGCTGTGGTGCAGCTCCATGATGCGCGCCGAAATGTGCGGCTCAAGCGCCGCGTAGTCGTAGCTGAGTTCTGGCAGTACGTACTCGGTCACAAAATCCTCCAATGTCGTGGACGGTCTGTCCGGGTTGTAACTCTCGGATTGTGCATCCGGATGACTGGCATCCGGAAGATCAGGGTGAACGCTCTGATTCTAGGGGCGCCGCTACTCGTCCAGCATCTCAGGCGTCACATTGGCATCAGTGCCAGGGATCCCCAAATCGATGGCCCGCTTATCCGCCATGGCCAGGAGCCGGCGGATGCGGCCGGCGATGGCGTCCTTGGTCATTACCGGATCTGCCAGGCGCCCCAGCTCGTCCAGGCTCGCCTGTTTGTGGGCCACCCGGAGTTCGCCGGCGTATTTGAGGTGGTCCGGGACGTCGTCACCCAGGATCTCCAGTGCCCGGTCAACCCTGGCTCCGGCGGCCACGGCCGCCTGGGCGGAGCGCCGCAGGTTGGCGTCGTCAAAGTTGGCCAGCCGGTTGGCCGTGGCCCTGACTTCCTTGCGCATCCTGCGTTCTTCCCAGACCATCAGGGCGTCGTGGGCGCCCATGCGGATGAGCAGGGCGGCGATGGTGTCGCCGTCGCGGATCACCACACGGTCCACTCCCCTGACTTCGCGGGCTTTGGCCTGGATGCCAAGACGGCGGGCGGCACCAACGAGGGCAAGCGCCGACTCGGGACCCGGGCAGGTGACCTCAAGCGATGACGAACGGCCCGGTTCCGTGAGGGACCCGTGGGCCAGGAAAGCTCCACGCCACACGGCCTCGGCGTCGGCGGCCGAGCCGTTAACGACGGCCGAGGGAAGCCCCCGCACCGGCCGGCCGCGGCCGTCCAGGAGGCCTGTCTGCCGGGCCAGGGACTCGCCGTCGCGGACTACCCGCACCACGTACCGGCTGCCGCGGCGCAGTCCGCCGCCGGAGACGACGATGATCTCGCTCTGGTGCCCGTAAACCTCAGCAATGGCCGCCCGGAGCCTGCGCGCCGTCGATGCGAGGTCAACCTCGGCTTCGATCACGATCCTGCCCGAGATGATGTGCAGGCCGCCGGCGAAGCGCAGCATTGCCGAGACCTCTGCCTTGCGGACTGAAGATTTCTTGATGTCCAGACGGGACAGTTCTTCCTTGACCGATGATGTCAGTGCCATGGCACCTTCCTAACTGTTCCCGAAAATGTCGTGGTACGCCGCTGCCAGACGCAGGGGGTCATGGACGGGTCGGCGGCCCGACGCCCCCACTTTACCCAAGACAACCTCGGCGCCGATCATCCCGGCGGCTTTCTCGAACTCCTGCCGGTCCGGCACCGACGCGGGATCCGCCAAGACAACGTCGACGCTGAAGTCCGGCGCATACCGGCGCAGTGCGTACAGGTGGTCCGCCGCCGACATGCCCGTGGTCTCCTTGGTGTCCGTGGCCAGGTTCATGGTGAGGCAGCGTTTTGCGGCTGTGGCACTCAGGGCGTCACGCATTTCCGGGAGCAGCAGGTGCGGCAGCACGGACGTGTACCAGGACCCCGGCCCCAGGATTACCCAGTCAGCCAGTTCGATGGCTGTCAGGGCTTCAACGCAGGCCGGCGCCTGTTCGGGCAGGAGGCGGACGTGCTCCAGCGAGCCGGCAACGGCGCACCGCGCCTGCCCGCGGACTGTCTGGAGCGCGAACGTGCCGTCAGGTGCAGTGACGCGGATGTCACCTTCAATGGTCAGCGGAACGGTGGACATGGGCAGGACCTGTCCACGGGCACCGAGCAGGGCGCCGGCCCACTTCAGGCCGGCCACGGTGTCGTCCAGCAGCTCCCAAAGGGTGACGATGAGCAGGTTGCCCATTGCATGCTCGTCCAGCGATCCGCCGCTGCCCTGGCCTGGCCTGAAACGGTGCTGCATCACGTCGCGCCAGGTGCGTCCCCAGTCCGTGTCATCGCACAAGGCGGAGAGCGCCATGCGCAGGTCTCCGGGCGGCAGGACGCCGTACTCGTCGCGCAGACGCCCTGAAGACCCGCCGTCGTCCGCCACAGTGACAATGGCGGTCAGCTCGGAGGTGAGCAGCCGCAGCGCCGAGAGCGAAGCGGACAGTCCGTGCCCGCCGCCGAGCGCCACGACGTTGGGGCCCTTGTCCTGCTGGCCGGCTGCCGTTCCGCTGGAAACCGGTACGAGCGGGAGGGGCCCGGTGAACATCCCCATTACTCGCGGCCCAGATCCCGATGCGTGGTGGTCACGGTCACGCGCGGATACTGTGCCAGTTTCTTGGAAAGCTCGACGGCGACGGCCACGGACCGGTGCTTGCCGCCGGTACAGCCGACGGCGATGGTGGCGTAGTGCTTGTTTTCGCGCCGGTAACCGTCCAGGACGGGCTCGAGCGCCAGGACATAGCGGTCCACGAAGTTCTTTACACCTTCCGCCTCGAGGACATAATCGCTGACGTCCTTGTCCAGGCCCGTATGCGGGCGCAACTGCGGGACCCAGTGCGGATTCGGGATGAACCGGACGTCAGCAACGTAGTTGGAATCCACCGGCAGTCCGTACTTGAAGCCAAAGCTCATGACGTTGAGCCGCAGTGCCACCGGGCCGGTCTCGCTAAAGAGTTCCGTGATGGCGGTAGCCAGGGCGTGGACGTTGTAGGTCGAGGTATCCAGTACGACGTCGGAGCTGTCGCGCAGTTCCTTGAGCACCTCCCGTTCGGCTGCAATGCCGTCGAGGATGCGGCCGCCTTCCTGGAGCGGATGGGGCCTGCGGCCCTGCTCGAACCGGCGGACCAGGACGTCGTCTTTGGCGTCGAGGAAAAGGACGCGGAACTTGACACCACTGGCGGCGAGGGCCCCCAGGGCCGCACGGACGTCGACAAAGAGGCCTTTGCTGCGGACATCCATCACCACGGCCAGCCGCGGAATGGACTGCGGAGCGTGGGAGACAATCTCGGCCAGGGTGCCGAGCATCTGCGGCGGCAGGTTTTCCACGACATACCAGCCATGGTCCTCCAGTGCGTCCGCGGCGGTGCTGCGTCCCGCCCCTGACATACCGGTGACCACCAGCAGTTCCGCTTCGAGGGGCTTGACCGGCGTCAGCCCGTCCTGCTCCGTCCCGGATTCCGCCGTAGAGTCTGCCATTCGTTCCGCCCCGTTCCTGTTCAGATGAAGGCAGGCACCCGCAATGGCGGAAACCTGCGTTCCTTACCCTACCTAGGTTTCAATGATTTCGCCGGTGGCCATATTCACGGCCGAAAGCGCATCGCCGGCCGTGTCATCGCCGCTGAAGTAGGCGACGATGGCGTTGGCAAGGGATGGTCCAATGCCCTTGGCCGCCGTGAGCTCGGCCGCGGTGGCGGCTTTCACGCCTTTGACGGATCCGAAGTGGGTGAGCAGGGTCTTGCGTTTGGACTCGCCAAGGCCCGGCACTCCGTCCAGCGCCGAGACGGTCATGGCCTTGCCGCGCTTCTGCCGGTGGAAGGTGATGGCGAAGCGGTGGGCTTCGTCACGGATCCGCTGCAGCAGATAGAGTCCCTGGGACGTCCTGGGCAGGATCAGGGGGAAGTCGCTGTCCGGCAGCCAGACTTCCTCAAGGCGTTTGGCCAGGCCCACCACGTAGACGTCCTCAATGCCAAGGTCCGCCAGGGCCCGGGCTGCGGCGTTCACCTGGGGCTTGCCGCCGTCGACCACCACCAGGTTGGGCGGGTACGCGAATTTTGCCCGCGGGGCGGCCGTGGTGGTGTCCAGGACCGCAGCAGCGGCTGCTTCCAAGGCGGCCTGGTGCCCGGGCAGGGCGGACGCCTCGGACTGCGCCGACTTGTCCTGCAGGTAATGCCGGAAGCGCCGGGTCAGGACGTCGTGCATGGCGGCGGTGTCGTCTGCCGCTGCGGCCCCGGTGACGGAGAATTTCCGGTATTCGGACTTCTTGGGCAGCCCGTCCTCGACCACCACCATGGACGCCACGACGTTGGTGCCCTGGACGTGGGAGACATCGAAGCATTCGATCCGCAGGAGCGCCACGGGCAGGTCCAGGGCTTCCTGCAGCTCCTGCAGTGCCTGGGAGCGCACGGTGAGGTCCCCGGCACGGCGGGTCTTATGCAGTTTGAGCGCGTGCTCGGCATTTTCACGGACGGTGGACATGAGCGCGGCCTTGTCGCCGCGCTGCGGCACCCTGACATCCACCTTGGCTCCGCGCAGGCCGCCGAGCCATTCCGTAAGTTCCGCAGCGTTGCTGGGTTCGACGGGCACCAGGACTTCGCGGGGCAGCCTGCCATGGCTGTCGCCGTCGTCGCCGTAGACCTGCTGCAGCAGGTGTTCGACGAGATCCGGGGTGGTGGCGTCCTCCACTTTTTCCACTACCCAGCCGCGCTGGCCACGGATCCGGCCACCCCTGACGTGGAACACCTGGACGGCAGCCTCCAACTCGTCCTCGTGCAGCGCGAAGACATCGGCGTCGGTATCGTCGGCGAGCACCACGGCGTTGCGCTCAAAGACCTTCCGCAGGGCGGAGATGTCATCACGGAGCCTCGCCGCACGCTCGTAGTCGAGGGTGCCGACGGCGTCGGCCATCTCCTTTTCGAGCTTGGTGATGAAGCGTTTGGCCTCGCCGCCCATAAACGCGCAGAAGTCCTCCGCCAGGGCCCGGTGTTCCTCGGGAGTCACCCGGCCAACGCAGGGGGCCGAGCATTTGTCGATGTAGCCCAGCAGGCAGGGCCGGCCGCTCGCCTGGGCCCGTTTGAGGACCCCGGCGCTGCAGCTGCGGACGGGGAAAACCCGCAGCAAGGTGTCCATGGTTTCCCGGATCGCGCCGGCCGTGTACGGGCCGAAGTACCGTGTGCCTTTGCGGCGGTCCCCCCGCATGACCTGGACCCTGGGGAGCTTCTCGCTCATGGTGAGGGCCAGGTACGGATAGGTTTTGTCGTCGCGGAAGACCACGTTGAAGCGTGGCTTGTATTCCTTGATCCAGGTGTATTCAAGCTGCAGCGACTCCAGCTCGCTGCCCACCACCGTCCACTCGACACTGCTGGCCGTGTGAACCATTGCGTGGGTTTTGGGCAGCAGGCCCGCCGGATTCGCGAAGTAGGAGTTCAGGCGGGAGCGAAGGCTTTTGGCTTTGCCGACGTAGATGACCCGGCCGTGGGGATCGCGGAACCGGTACACCCCGGGATTGGTGGGAATTTCACCCGTTTGGGGCCTGTAACTTGCTGGATCTGCCACTACTTCATTCTACTAATCCGTGCTTTTACTTTGGTTGTAGCTGGTGGAGCGTTCCTGGCCGCTGAGTTCGGCGATCGCATCCATGATGCGGTCCGTGACCTGCCGCCGCGCCGGCAGCGAATGGTCCGGGCCGGTCTTGTCGAAATACAGGGGCTCCCCTACCTTCATGGTGAAGTGATGCGGCTTGAAGCCCTTCTCACCGGCCGGCTGCAAATTCTCCGTCCCGATCAGTCCAACCGGGATCACGGGAGCTCCGGTTGCCAGTGCAAGCCAGCCCACCCCGGTGCGGCCGCGGTAGAGGATGCCGTCCCGTGAGCGCGTGCCCTCGGGGTAGATGCCAATGCCTTTGCCCGCTTCGAGGATGTCCAGGAGGGTTTTGAGCGCCTGGACGCTTGCTGCCTGCTCGCCGCGCTCCACCGGGATGGAACCCACGGACTCAAAAAAGGACTTCATGACTCTGCCCTTGACGCCACCCGTGGTGAAGTACTCGGCTTTGGCGAAGAAGGCCACGGGCCGCGGCATCAGTGCCTGGACAATGACGCTGTCAAAGAAGGAAAGATGGTTCGGGGCCACAATGAAGGGCCCCTCTTTGGGGACGTTTTCAAGGCCGACGACGGTGGGCCGGCAGGTGCCCGCGACGAGCCCGCGAAATGTCCAGCGGACCGCCTCAAACAGCGCCATCGTTGCGCACCTCGCTCATCGCGGCAGCGTGGATGGCTTCGAGGCGCCCGATGGCGGCAACCATGCCCGCGGTGGTGTCCACCACGGTGACGGCCCCGGCTTCCTCGAGTTCGCCGTCGGGAGCGAAACCCCAACCCACACCGATGCAGTCAAGCCCGTTCGCGATGGCGCCCGCCACATCCTGGGCGCGGTCACCCACCATAACGGCGTGCTGGGTGGAGAGGTCAGCCAGGGCCGCGGCGATGATGTCGGCCTTCCCCACCGGACCGTCTGTTGACGATTCGTTGTCTGCCGAACCCCTGATGGACTGGAACAGGTTGGCGATGCCGTGGTGGCGCAGCACGATCTGGGCCAGCCCTTCGGGCTTCTGCGTGGCGACGGCCACTGGCCTGGCTTCGGCCGCGAAGGTCTCCAGCGCTTCCCTGATCCCGGGGTACAGCCTGCTCTGGGCTATCCCCTTGGCCAGGTAGTACTGCCGGTAAGTCCGGATGACCTCGTCAAGCATCTCGGCCGGAACCTTGCAGACACTCTGGAGTGCGTCGCTGAGTTTGGGGCCGATCATCGAGTTCAGGACGTCCTGGCCAGGAACCGGCAGACCTGCGGCGGCAAGGGCTGCTGCGATTCCGCCGGATATTCCGCCGGCCGGATCGACAAGAGTGCCGTCCAGGTCAAAGATCACGGGCACTGTTGTTTGAGTCACCGGCTTAGTTTCTCACGACACCGAGCATGGCTGAAACTCGCATGCCCGACACGGCATACGTCATCGGAGGCCAACCGCCTAGCCGAGTATTTCCGCGAGGAAGGATGCCGTGTGGCCCTTGGTGGATTTCGATACCTGCTCGGGCGTGCCGGTGGCCACGATCTGGCCGCCGCCCGAACCGCCGTCCGGGCCAAGATCCACGATCCAGTCGGCACTCTTGATCACGTCCAGGTTGTGTTCGATGGTGATCACGGTGTTGCCCTTGTCCACCAGACTTTGAAGGACCATCAGGAGCTTGCGGATGTCCTCGAAGTGCAGGCCCGTGGTGGGCTCGTCGAGAACATACACACTGCGTCCGTTGGAGCGCTTCTGCAGTTCCGCGGCGAGCTTGACACGCTGGGCCTCGCCGCCGGAGAGGGTGGTTGCCGGCTGTCCCAGCCGTACGTAGCCGAGGCCCACGTCCACAAGGGTGTTCAGGTGCCGGGCGATCGGGGAGAAGGCCGCGAAGAACTCCGCACCTTCTTCGATGGGCATGTTGAGCACGTCCGCGATGGTCTTGCCCTTGTAGTGGACTTCGAGGGTTTCGCGGTTATACCGTGCGCCGTGGCACACCTCGCAGGGCACGTAGACGTCCGGCAGGAAGTTCATTTCGATCTTCAGCGTGCCGTCACCTGCGCAGGCTTCGCAGCGCCCGCCCTTGACGTTGAAGGAGAACCGGCCTGGCAGGTAGCCACGGACCTTGGCCTCGGTGGTCTCGGCGAAGAGCTTGCGGATGTTGTCAAAGACGCCGGTGTACGTGGCCGGGTTGGAGCGTGGGGTGCGCCCGATAGGGCTCTGGTCCACGTGCACCACCTTGTCCAGGTGCTCCAGGCCCATGATGCTCTTGTGGCGTCCGGCCACCTGTTTTGCGCCGTTGAGCTTGTTGGCCAGCACCTTGTAGAGGATCTCGTTGACCAGGGTGGATTTGCCGGAGCCGCTCACGCCGGTCACGGCGGTGAACAGGCCCAAGGGGAAGACCGCATCAACGTTGACCAGGTTGTTTTCACGCGCCCCGACGACCTTCAGCTCACGCTTTTTGTCGTATTTGCGCCGCTTCTTGGGGATGTCGATCTTCTTGCGGCCGGACAGGTAATCGCCGGTCAGTGAGTTGGTGTTGGCCAGGAGATCCTGGTACGAACCCGAGTGCACCACCTGGCCGCCGTGCTCGCCTGCGCCGGGCCCGATATCCACGATCCAGTCCGCCACCTGGATGGTGTCCTCATCGTGCTCCACAACGATAAGCGTGTTGCCCATGTCGCGGAGCCGGGTCAGGGTCTCAATAAGCCGGCGGTTGTCGCGCTGGTGGAGGCCGATGGAGGGCTCATCCAGGACGTAAAGGACGCCCACGAGGCCGGAACCGATCTGGGTGGCGAGCCGGATTCGCTGCGCTTCGCCGCCGGACAAGGTGGCGGAGGGGCGCTCGAGATTCAGGTATTCCAGCCCGACGTCGAGCAGGAAGGTCAGCCGGGCCTGTATTTCCTTGAGCACCTGGTGGGCGATCTGGGCCTCGCGTCCGGTGAGGACCAGGTTGTTCAGGAAGTCCGCGCACACGCGCATGGGCATGGCCGCGACGTCGGCGATGGACTTGCCGTTGATCAGGACGGACAGCGAGGCGGGGTTGAGCCGGGCGCCATTGCACGCGGGGCAAGCGATCTGCCGCATGTACTCTTCGTAGCGGTCGCGCGCCCACTCGGAGTCCGTCTCACCGTGCTTGCGGTGGACGTACTGGATGGCACCTTCGAAGCCGGTGCTGTATTTGCGTTCCCGTCCGAAGCGGTTCTTGTACTGCACAACCACCTTGTGGTCCTTGCCGTGCAGGACGGTCTGGCGGACGTCGTTGCCCAGCTTCTCCCAGGGTGTGTCCATGGAGAAGCCAAGCTCCTTGGACAGCCCTTCGAGCAGGCGGTTCCAATACTCGGTTGTTGCGGTGCCAAGTGACCATGGCGCGATGGCGCCCTCGGACAACGACAGCTCAGGATTCGGAATGATCAGTTCTTCGTCAACCTCGAGCCGTGTACCGATACCGCTGCACGCGGAACAGGCGCCGAAAGGGTTGTTGAAGGAGAAGGACCGCGGCTCGATTTCATCGATGGCCAGGGGATGTTCGTTCGGGCAGGCGAGGTTCTCGGAAAATGCCCGCAGCCGTCCCGGCGCGTCTGCGTCCAGATCGACGAACTCGGCCAGCACCCGGCCTTCGGCCAGGCCAAGCGCCGTTTCAACGGAGTCCGTGAGGCGCTGGCTGATGCCTTCCTTAGCCACCAGGCGGTCCACCACCACCTCAATCGTGTGCTTGAACTGCTTGCCGAGTTTGGGCGGCTCGCTCAGCTGGATCAGCTCACCGTCCACCCGGGCACGCGAATAGCCCTTGGCGGTCAGCTCCTTGAAGAGGTCCACGAACTCGCCCTTGCGCCCCCGCACCACAGGCGCCAGGACCTGGAAGCGTGTGCCTTCGTCAAGCTCTAGCAGCTGGTCCACGATCTGCTGCGGAGTCTGCCGGGCCACAACCTCGCCACAGACCGGGCAATGCGGCCGTCCCACGCGTGCCCACAGCAATCGCATGTAGTCATAAATTTCGGTGATGGTGCCAACCGTGGACCGGGGGTTCTTGCTGGTGGACTTCTGGTCAATCGATACCGCCGGCGAGAGCCCCTCGATGAAATCGACGTCCGGCTTGTCCACCTGGCCGAGGAACTGGCGGGCATAGGCCGACAGGGACTCAACGTAGCGCCGCTGGCCCTCGGCGAAGATTGTGTCGAACGCCAGCGACGACTTCCCGGAACCGGACAGCCCGGTGAAAACGATCATGGCATCACGGGGCAGATCCAGGTCCACGTTGCGCAGGTTATGCTCGCGCGCCCCCTTGACCACAAGGCGGGAGAGGTCTGGCCGGGCAGGCGTGGCTGGGGCCTGGGGAACGGCGACGGGGACGGATTCGACTGCTGTTTCTTCAGCTACGGCTTTAGGCACCCACTAATGCTAATCGAAAACTTCTTCGAATATCCATGCGGGGTCCGGCTAGTCGGCGTCGTAGGCTGCTGCCAGCAGCTGGACCGCTTCCGCAAAGGTGGCACCTTGGGCCTTGGCCACTGACGCATAGGAGTTGGCGGCCAGAGAGAGCGCGTCCGCCCGCTCATCACGCGCGCACACCACGGTGCCGTTCCTGCCCTTCGTGGCCACGACACCGGCTGCCTCCAGCTCCTTATACGCCCTGGCCGCCGTGTGGGGCGCGACGTCCAGCAGCCCCGCCAGGGTCCGCACCGCCGGCAGCTTGGTTCCCGGCGGAAGGGCCCCGCTGTCCGCGAGGCGGATCACATGCAGGCGCAGCTGCTCAAACAGTGCCACCGTGCTGGACTGGTTGGGCTTCCAGGTTCCGGGGAACGGACCAGTTGTTGTCATCGTCCGGCCTCCAACGTGCCGGCCCGGCCCGAGCGTCCGGCGAACTGGGCGTTGTAAAGCCGTGCATAGCGGCCGTTGGCCGCCAGGAGGCTTCGATGGGTTCCCTGCTCTGCAATGCGTCCGTGGTCCATGACCAGAATTAGATCAGCGTCCCGGACCGTGGACAAACGGTGGGCGATCACAAAGCTTGTTTTTCCACGGCGCAACCTCCGCATGGCCTGGCGGATCAGGACCTCAGTCCGGGAATCCACTGAACTGGTGGCCTCATCCAGGACCAGCACAGTGCGGTCCGCCAACTGCGCCCGGGCGATGGAGATCAGCTGGCGCTGGCCCTGGCTGAGCGGCTCTCCCCCGTTGCCCAGCATCGTGTCGTAGCCGGCCGGCAGCGACCTGATGAGGTGGTCCACGTGGCTCGCCTCTGCTGCCGCAGTGATCTCCGCAAACGTGGCTCCTGGCCGGCCGTATTCGATGTTCTCCCTGATGGTGCCGGAAAACAGCCAAGCATCCTGCAGCACCACCCCGAATCCCTTGCGCAGGACGTCCCGCGGAATGTCAGCAATGTCGGTACCTCCGATGGTGATCGTACCGGCGTCGACCTCATAGAACCGCATGAGCAGGTTGACAACGGTGGTCTTGCCGGCGCCCGTGTGCCCGACAATCGCGACCGTCCGGCCCGGTTCCACCGTGAACGACAGTCCACGGACCACAGGGTCAGCCCGGGCATAGCCGAAGGTGACATCACTGAACACAATCCGCCCTTCCTGACTGGGTTTGTGACCGTCACTTTCGGGCTCGGCAGGTATCTCCGCGGCGTCGAGCAGGTCGAACACACGGCGCGCCGAAGCCACGCAGGACTGGATGACGTTGAGCATGCCGCCGATCTGGCCCACAGGCTGGGTGAAAAGCCGGCTGAACTGGATGAACGCCTGGATCCCGCCGATGGTCATGGCCCCCATGGTGACCTGGAGCGCCCCCACCACCGCCACCGCGATGTAGTTGATATTGGCGATAAGGACCATCAATGGCTGGACAATGCCGGATGAATACTGGGCCCGTGCGGATGCCCGGGCCAGGCGGTCGTTGCTTGCCTTGAAGACTGCCGCTGCCTGGTCCTGGTACCCGAAGGCCTTAATAACCTCGTGCCCGGTGACAAACTCCTCCACGTGCGCGTTCAACTCACCCGTTTCGGTCCACTGGCGGGCAAAATGCGCTTGGGACTTCCGGGCCACCATAACGGTGATAAGGGTGGACAAGGGCACCGAAACAAGCGCGATCAGGGCCAGGAGCGGCGAGATCCACAGCATCATGGCCAAGGCACCGCATAGCATCAGGACAGACATGATCAGCTGCGTGAGGACCTGGCTGAGCGCTTGCGAAATATTGTCGATGTCATTGGTGACGCGGCTCAGGACATCACCCCTGGACTGCTCTTGGAAGTACGTGGAAGGAAGCCGGTGCAGCTTGTCTTGAACCGATGCCCGGAGGCGGTACATCAGGCCGTGAACCGCGCTGGCCGTCAGCGCTCCCTGGATCCAGTTGAACAGCGAAGCGCCGATGTACATCGCGGCAACGGCGGCCAGCAGGAGTCCAAGGCGCTGCCCGTCGAGCGCTCCGCTGTAGACCCCATCCACCACCACATCGGTGGCATCACCGAGGTAGTTCGGCGCCGCGACGTTGAGGGCAACAAAAGCGCAGGTGGCCGCAACTGCACCCAGCATCCGCCCCCTGGACGGGCGCAGCAACGCGAGGACCCGGCGCGCTGTGGGCCAGAACCCTTCGGACGCCCCGGCGCCGGGCGAAGCGGTCATGGCGCGTCGTCCAGCGCCAGTTGGGACTCGGCGATTTCCCGGTAGGTGGCAGACGTCTCCAGCAGTTGCAGGTGTGTTCCCTGGGCAGCCAGCCGGCCGTCGTCGAGCACCAGGATCTGGCCGGCTCCGGCAGCGGTGGAGATCCGTTCCGCCACGACAATGACCACTGCACACTCAAGGGCAATCTCCAGGGCATCCCGGACCCGGGCCTCGGTGGCGAAGTCCAGCGCAGAAAAGCTGTCGTCAAAGAGATAGACGGGGACCCTCCGCAGGAGGGCCCGCGCTATGCAGATACGCTGCCGCTGGCCGCCGGAGAGATTCGTTCCGCCTGGCCCGACCTCCGTGTCCATCCCCCGTGGCAGCGCACGGACGAAGCCGGCGGCCTGAGCTGTCTCCATGGCTTCCCAAAGCTGGCCCTCGGTTGCCTCCGGAGCTGCGACGCGCAGGTTGTCGGCGATGGTTCCGGAGAAAAGGTGCGACATTTGCGGCACCACCGCCATGGTCCGGCGGAGGACGTCCAGGGACATCGAGCAGATGTTCCGGCCGCCGATGCTGATGGTTCCGGCCGTGGCGTCCAGGAACCGGGGCACCAGGCTCAGGAGTGTCGACTTGCCGCTCCCTGTTGAGCCGACGATGGCAACAGTGGTTCCTGGCCGGGCCGTGAAGCTGATGTCTTCCAGTACCGGATTTTCGGCGCCGGGGTAGGAGAAGCTGACGTTCCTGAAAGTGACGCTGCCGCCCTCCAGGGAGCTCCCATGGCGGGTCTCTTGGGTCGGCGCATTGTGGTCCTGGACTGACGGTCTTGCGTCGAGCACGGCTCCCAGCCGTTCTGCGCAGACAACGGCCCGCGGCGCCGTCATGAACACGTACATGGCCATCATGATTGCCAGGAGAATCTGCAGGATGTACGCGATAAAGGCCGTGAGGGCACCAATCTTCATCCCGCCGTCGTAAACCCGGTGACCACCGAACCACACCACGGCCACCGACGACAGGTTGACCACAATCATGATCAGTGGCAGCATGCCGGCCACGAGCAGCGACGACTGAAGGTTGTTTCCCGTGAGGCTGCTGTTGGTCTTCGCAAACCGGCGCGTTTCGTGTCCCTGCCTGACGAAGGCGCGGATCACATTCGCGCCGATGATCTGTTCACGAAAGAGCTCCCCCGTTCGGTCCAGGAGCTCCTGCCCCTGCCGGTACAGGGGAACGAGGCGCCGGACGATGAGATACATGATGAGCAGAAGTATTGGCATGATGACCATCACGACGCTTGAAAGCACCATGTCCTGCTGCCACGCCAGTAAGACGCCCCCGGCGGCCATCACGGGGGCCGCCACAAGCATGGTGAAGACCAGGACGGCGAACGACTGGATCTGCTGGGTGTCGTTGGTGGCCCTGGTAACAAGACTTTGCGTGCCGAAGGCTGCCATTTCCTGGGAAGAAAGCGACTGGATCCTGGTGAAGACCTCGCCGCGCAGCTGGTGCCCGAGCTTCATGGCCACCACTGCCCCGAAGTAGCCCGCGGCGATGGCCGCCGACGCCTGGACCGCAGCTATCAGGACCATGACAGTGCCCAAACGGAAGATTTCCGGCGTGTTCCCCGCAACGATGCCGTCGTCGATGATGGCAGCGTTGATGGTGGGCAGCAGGAGGTTGCCTGCGGTCTGGACAAGCTGGAGAGCAACGATCGCGGTCACGGCGCCTTTGTGGCCAGCCAGCAGCCGGGTCATCAAGCCGAAAAGCATCGCACCTCCAGGACGGATTTGGGAGGCCGATGAGGGTCCTGCCATTTGCCATCCCCAGAAGCCGCTGTCGTCATTGTAACCAGCATCACATTCTCGACTCAGTCATAAGGCATTACCGACCAGAGAACCTCAAACGAATGGAGTTTATGCGCCTGGCCGCTTTTGCGCCACGGCAAAGATCCGCCGGAACGGAAACACCGTGCCATGTGCCGTTGCCGGGTATGCGGACAGCAGGGCTGCAGCATACTCCGCTTCAAAGGCGTGCCCGTCCTCGGCCGAAAGTGCCGCCACGACCGGGCGCAACGCCGTGCCGCGCACCCAGTCCAGCACCGGATCCGTTCCAGTGAGGACCTGCTGGTATGTGGTTTCCCAGGCGTCTGCCGTGCAGCCCGCGTCCAGCATGAGGCTGAGGTAGTCTGCGGGCTCCCCCACGGACTCTCCACCGCGAAGTACGCCGGCGAGCTGGGGCGCCCAGCGTGCCGAACCTGCGAGTTCCCGCATCAGGGCATGGGACGGGGCATTGAAGTTCCCCGGCACTTGCATGGCGAACCAGGCACCGGGCTTGAGCGCCGCCAGCCAGCCCGCCAGCATTTCCTGATGCCCAGGCACCCACTGAAGCGCGGCATTGGTGACCACCACGTCCGTTTCAGCCGGGGGCGTCCAGGCTGCGATATCCGCCAGCCCGAAGCTGAGGCCCGCATGCCTGGCTGCGTGCGCGGCGGCCTTGTCCAGCATCTGCCTGGACGAATCCAGCCCCACCACTTGCGCTTCCGGCCAGCTCCGGGCGAGGGTGGCCGTGAGGTTTCCCGGACCACATCCCAGGTCCACAACGTGCTGTGGCCGGTCGGCCTGGATCCGCCCTGTCAGGTCGAAAAACGGCCGGTCCCGGTAATCGCCGAACTGGACGTACTTTACGGGGTCCCACTTCACAGTTACCTCCATCGCCGGGTGCTGTCTGGCAGTACCGCGAGCCTAACCCGGGCCCGCCCGGATATCCGGCACCGGCTGGGCACTAAGCTGGAAATCAATGAAACTCGTTGACCAGCTGCCTGTCCTGTCCGCCTCAGACCCCTCCGGCGCAGGCATCGACCCGGACGCCCTGTACACGCAATTCCTTGAGTGGACCGAAAGCCGGGGCCTGGAACTGTACGCTGCCCAGGACGAGGCCATCATGGAGCTCGCCACCGGAGCCAACGTCATCCTCGCCACCCCGACGGGCTCCGGCAAATCGCTGGTGGCCATCGCGGCGCACTTCCAGGCCATGGCGCGGGGCCAGCGCAGTTACTACACCGCCCCCATTAAAGCGCTGGTCTCGGAGAAGTTCTTTGCCCTGTGCGACATTTTCGGTGCAGAAAACGTCGGCATGATCACGGGTGACTCCGGCGTCAACCAGAACGCACCGATCATCTGCTGCACGGCAGAAATCCTCGCGAACATCGCCCTCCGCGAAGGGGCCGACGCCGAGCTCGGTGCGGTCATCATGGACGAATTCCATTTCTACTCCGACCCCCAGCGTGGGTGGGCCTGGCAGGTCCCGCTGCTGGAGCTCCCCCAGGCCCAGTTCCTTCTGATGTCCGCCACCCTGGGCGATGTCAGCCGGTTCGAGGCCGGCATCACCGAACTTACGGGCCGCCCCACCACCACCGTCAGTTCAGCCGAGCGCCCCATTCCGCTGCATTACTACTACCACCAGACGCCGGTCCACGAAACACTCGAGGAACTCCTCTCCACCCGTCAGGTGCCCGCCTATGTGGTGCACTTCAGCCAGATCGAGGCCATTGACCGGGCCCAGACACTGATGAGCATCAACGTGTGCACCCGCGAGGAGAAGGACAAGATCGCGGAGCTGATCGCGAATTTCCGTTTCGCCGCAGGCTTCGGCAAGACGCTCAACCGGCTGGTCCGGCACGGTATCGGGGTCCATCACGCCGGCATGCTGCCGAAGTACCGCAGGCTCGTGGAGCAGCTCGCCCAGGCGGGCCTGCTCAAGGTGATCTGCGGTACGGACACACTGGGCGTGGGGATCAACGTGCCCATCCGCACCGTGTTGCTCACCGCACTGAGCAAGTACGACGGCGTCCGCACCCGCCCGCTTAACTCCCGGGAGTTCCACCAGATTGCCGGAAGGGCCGGCCGCGCCGGGTATGACACCGCGGGGACAGTGGTGGTCCAGGCACCCGAGCACGTCATCGAAAACGTGAAGGCGATGGCCAAGGCCACCGCCAAGTTTGGTGACGACCAGAAGAAGCTCCGCCAGGTGGTCAAAAAGAAGCCGCCGGAGGGCTTCGTCTCCTGGGGGGAACCCACCTTCAAGCGCCTCGTGGAATCCGTGCCCGATCCTTTGACGTCCAGCTTCAGCGTGACGCATTCGATGCTGATGAACCTGATGGAACGGCCCGGCGACCCGTTCACAGCGGCCCGCCAGCTGCTGACCGAAAACCACGAGACGCGGTCCTCACAGCTGCGGCTGATGAAAAAAGCCCTGGGAATCTATCGTGAGCTCCTCGCCGCTGAGGTGGTGGAGCGCATCCCGGCAGAAGAGCAGGGCCATGACGGCAGGACAGTACGGCTCACCGTCCATCTGCAGGCCAACTTTGCCCTGAACCAGCCACTCTCGCCGTTTGCGCTGGCGGCGCTGGAGCTCCTTGACCCGGATTCGCCGTCGTACGCCCTGGACGTGGTGTCCGTGATCGAGGCGACCCTCGAAAAGCCCCGCCAGATCCTCTCCGCGCAGCAGAAGAAGGCCCGCGGGGAAGCGATTGCCGCGATGAAGGCTGACGGCATCGAGTACGACCAGCGCATGGCCATGCTGGAGGAAGTCACCTACCCGCAGCCGCTCGCCGAACTCCTGGGCGAAGCCTTCGAGGTCTACCGCAAGGCCGCGCCATGGGTGGGCGACTTTGAACTGACGCCCAAGTCCGTGGTCCGCGACATGTATGAACGGGCAATGAACTTCGGCGAATTCGTCCAGTTCTACGGGCTGGCCCGCTCCGAGGGCATTGTGCTGCGCTACCTCGCCGACTGCTTCAAGGCGCTGCGCCAGACCGTGCCGCAGGACATGCTCCGGGAGGACCTTGAAGACCTCATCGCCTGGCTTGGCGAGCTGGTGCGGCAGGTGGACTCCAGCCTCCTGGACGAATGGGAGGAGCTGACGTCCGGCGCGATGCCCACCCCGCACGACGCTCCCCCTCCCCCGCCGCCGTCGCTGACGTCCAACATCCGCGCCTTCCGCGTGATGGTCCGCAACGAGATGTTCCGCCGCGTGGAACTGTTCGCGGACGAAAACGCCGCAGCCCTGGGCGAGCTCGACGGCGGCGCGGGCTGGGATGCCAACCGCTGGGAAGACGTCCTGGACGACTACTTCGACGAACACAACGACATTGGCACCGGCCCGGATGCCCGCGGTCCCGGACTGCTCATGATCACCGAAGAGCCAGGGCTTTGGAAGGTCCGGCAGATTTTCGACGATCCGGCGAGCAACCATGACTGGGGCATCTCCGCGGAAGTGGACCTGGCGGCCTCGGATGAAACCGGTACGGCAGTGGTCCGTGTCACCGACGTCAACCGGCTCTAGGCTCTGACCGAATGGACTCCGTCCCCGACCTGACCGGCAGCCTTCGGGTTGTGGAAGCCCTGGAGGCCCAGCCCGTGGCACCTTCCAACGGTCCACGGCAGTGGTGGAAGGGCCCGCTGGACGTCGAGGGACTGGCTTTGGGGGCGGTCCAGGCAGCAGCGACGTCGCTGAACGCGCTTGTTGGCGTTCCGGGCCGGTATTCCCTGGCATCCGGAGCCACCGCGGCGGCCTTCGATTCGCTGGGACATCTGCGGGTCGCGGGCGTCAAACCCGAAGGGTTCGCTCCGATGTCCGGCTTTCGGCGCACGTCGGACGGCTGGATCCGCCTCCACGCCAATTACCCCCACCACGCAGCCCGGCTGACGTCGGCCCTCACCGTGAGCACACCACAGGACGTGGAACACGCCCTGCTAGGTATGACGTCGCTGACAGCCGAGGAAGCCATCACGGCAAACAACGGCGTCGCTGCTGCCGTGCGCACACGGGACGAGTGGATCGCGACCCCCATGTATGCGACGGCCAGCTCCGGTCCATGGATCAGAATCTCCAGTCCGCCACCGTCAGCCAGTGAAAGTCCGCAGCTCTCCCGGTGGGTTCCATCGGCAGTTCCGCGCCACCCCTTGGCCGGGCTAAAGGTGCTGGACCTGACGCGCGTCATTGCGGGGCCCACTGCCACACGCCTCCTGGGCGCCCTGGGCGCGGACGTTCTGCGCATCGACCCGCCCCAGCTTCCGGAGTTGAGCGATGTGTTCATTGACTCGGGCTTTGACAAGCGCAGCGCCGAGGCGGACCTCCGGGATCCTGCCGCCATGGAAACGGTCAGGCTTCTCATTGAGTCTGCAGACGTGGTGGTCACGGGTTACCGCGACGGCGGGCTGGACCCTTTTGGGCTGGCGCCCGAAGCGCTGTTGCTTGCCCGGCCGGAACTCGTGATCGTCACCCTCAGCGCCTGGGGCAGCGGCGGCCCTTGGAACGGACGGCGCGGTTTTGACAGCCTGGTACAGGCCGCTTGCGGCATCGCCGAACGGTATGGCCGCACGACTGATGACGGGTGGCAGCCGGGGGCGCTTCCAGTGCAGGCACTGGATCATGCCACCGGTTATGGCCTGGCGGCGGCAGCAATTGCCTTGCTGGCCGAACGGCTCCGAAGCGGACGTGGCGGCGCTGCCCGGCTTTCCCTGGCCCGCACCGCTGAAGAATTGTACCGACTGCCCGCAGTGGCCAGTCACGGCGGTTCCCTGCCTGACCCGGAACTCCGCGTGATGGACAGCCCCTACGGCCGCCTGCGATATGTTGGGCCGCCCATCATGGCGGACGGCGTGCCGCTGGAGTACAGCAAGGGACCCGTCCGCTACGGAACATCGCAGCTTCGCTGGCAATAGGGAGCCTGGCAGTAGGGATCACGGCCCCGCCAGTAAACTCGGACCATGAGTGTAATCCGCCCCGCCACCCGGCAAGACGTCCCCGCCATTCTGGAGATGATCCACGAACTGGCCATTTACGAGAAGGAACCGGACGCGGTCCGCAACACACCGGAAATGCTGGCTGATGTCCTGTTCGGCGAGAACCCGCGCGTGTTTGCCACATTGGCTGAGAACAGCGCAGGCGCGGTCCGGGGTTTCGCGCTCTGGTTCCTGAACTACTCCACCTGGGAAGGCGTCCACGGCATCTACCTGGAAGACCTCTACGTCAGCCCGCACGCCCGCGGCGAGGGCCACGGCAAGGCGCTCCTGCAGCACCTGGCCGCCACCGCCGTCGAGAACGGTTACGCCCGGGTTGAGTGGAGCGTCCTGGACTGGAACGAACCGTCCATCAACTTCTACCGCAGCCTCGGCGCCCGCCCCCTGGACGGCTGGTCCACGTTCCGGCTGACCGGCGACGCGCTGGAGAGCTTTGGCACCAGAACGGCAGCGTCCATCCGTGGTTGAGCGGGACGCTTCCACTCAAACCATGCAAACGCGGACCCCTGTCCCGCATTTTGTGAAGGCCCGGCACGAATTCCGGGGCATGCGCACCGCCGAGCACTACTTCACCGTTCCTTTGGACCACTTCGCGCCCGGCAGTGACGCCGCCGCCGAGACCATCACCGTGTTCGCCCGAGAGTACGTCTCGTCGGCCCACACTCAGGCTGAAGCCGAGGAGCTTCCCTGGCTGGTGTTCCTCCAGGGCGGGCCGGGCGGCCGCGGCAACCGGCTGGCTTCGCTGAGCGGCTGGAGCAAGGCGGCGGCCCGGGACTTCCGGATCCTGATGCTGGACCAGCGCGGCACCGGGCTTTCGACCCCCATCGACCGGACCACGCTGCCGGCGCGTGGAACGGCAGAGGCACAGGCTGCGTACCTTGAGCATTTCCGTGCGGATTCCATCGTGGCCGACGCGGAGCTCATCCGGGCGGCGCTCGGCTCCGGCCCCTGGAGCATCTACGGCCAAAGCTACGGCGGATTCTGCGCACTGACGTACCTGTCCTTTGCCCCGGACGGGCTGAAGGAGGCTCTCATCACGGGCGGACTTGCGCCGCTAGCCGGCCATGCCGACGACGTCTACCGCGCCACGTTCGCGCGCGTTGCCGCCCGCAACACCGAGTACTTCAGCTGGTATCCGGAGGACCGCCGGACAGTGAATGCGATCGCATCGCACCTTCGGCAGACCGAGGAGTTCCTTCCCGACGGCGGCCGGCTCACGGTTGAACGGTTCCAGATGGTGGGCTCCTTCCTGGGCGGAAACACGCGGGTGGACGGCCTGCACTACCTGCTGGAAGACGCCTTCACCGAGCCACCACACGGGAACAGGCTCTCCGATGCCTTCCTGGAGCAGGTCCAGGGCATCGTGTCCCGCCTGGCGAACCCGCTCTATGCTCTGCTGCACGAGTCCATCTACGGGCAGGGACAAGCGACGGACTGGGCTGCCTGGCGTGTGCTGCAGGAAAATCCGGCATTCCGCCCGGATGCGGAGGCGCTGCTGCTGACCGGCGAGATGGTGTACCCGTGGTATTTCGAACAGGATCCCGCCTTGGTGCCGCTGCGGCAGGTGGCCCATCTGCTGGCCGCCAAAACGGACTGGAAGCCGCTGTATGACCCCACACAGTTGGCCGCGAACAGCGTGCCGGTCGCCGCCGCGGTTTACCAGGACGACATTTACGTGGACCGCAGCCTGTCACTGGAGACGGCGGCTGCTGTGCGCGGACTCCGGGTATGGGAGACGGCCGACTTCCACCATGACGGCATAGCGGACGACGGCGAGGCTATTTTCGGGCGGCTGCTGGGTATGGTGCGCTCGGTTGCCGGCTCAGCCGGCAGCTGAGCCGGCCGCCGGGCTGCGGCGGCGCGCCACCAGGGCAACGACGGCGGCGGTCAGGACAGCAGCCCCCACCAGTCCGCCTGCCATGTTGAGCCCCAGGTAGCCGGCCCAGCTGAGGATCAGTCCGGAAGTGGCCCCGCCCACCGCACCTGCGGCGCCCATCAGCATGTCCGACACGCCCTGGACCAGCACGCGGGACTCCTGGGGGACGCTCTCCGCCAGCAGCGTGGACCCGGAAATGGTGGCCGCAGACCAGCCCATGCCCAGCAGCACAAGTCCCACGGCCACCGCGACGGTGGACGTCTGGCCAAATCCGGCGACGGCGACGGCAGCGATCAGCGTGGCGAAGCCGATCATGATGGTCTCAGTCCTGCCTGCCTTGTCCGTCAGCCAGCCCATGACCGGCGACAACGCGAACATGCCTGCGATATGCAGGGAGACGGTGAAGCCGATGATCACCAGGACATCGCCGGAGGCGGCGTGGCCGGCATGGGAGGCACCAGGCCCGGCCACGAGTTCCTGCAAATGCAGCGGGGTCATGGACATCACGCCCACCATCACGGCGTGCGCTCCGACGACGGCGGCAAGCGCCAGCCAGGAAGCCCTGGACTGGCGGATTGCCCGCAGCCCGCGGACGAGCGATCCCCCGACTGCGTTGCGCGCGGTGGCGCTTTGCTGATTTGCCGTACGTGGTGGCGTGCCCTGCATCTTCCCGCCAGCTGGCTGGGCGTCGAGATCCAGTGCGGCGGGTTCCTGAGTGGCAAGATCCCGGGCGGCAAGATCCTGGGCGGCGATTTCCCGCGCGAGCAGGAGCGGGTCCGGCCTGAGGCCAGCGAAAAGCAGCACAATGGCCAGCAGGAGTCCGGCTGCGGAGATCACGAACGGTCCGGCGACGGGCGGCAGGCCGAGGGCCAGGCCCACAACGGTGCCGGGCTGGATCAGGTTGGGTCCGGCCACGGCGCCGACCGTCACAGCCCACACCACGGCGGAAAGCGCCCTGCCGCGGTGTTCAGCATCCGCAAGGTCGACGGCGGCGAAGCGTGCCTGCAGGCTGGCCGCGGTACCCACCCCGATGCCCACCGCCCCCAGCACCAGCAGGACGAACAAGCCGGACACCACCGACATCACTATCAGAACTGTGCCGGCGAGGGCGGCGGAAAGCCCCGTGACCTGCCCGGCCCGACGGCCCCGCCGGTCCGCCAGCGAAGCAAGGGGCAGTGCTGTCAGCGCGGCCCCCAATGTCATAACCGTGGCCACGGCACCCGCCCACACGCTGGAACCTGACTGTTCCACGGCCAGGATGGACCCAATGGAAACCGTGGCTCCGGTGCCGATGCCACCGAAAACCTGGGCCGCGCTCAGCAGCACCACGGTGCGCCGTTGAACCTGGCGCACTCCTCTTTCCGTGATCAGTGTGCGGGCCATGGTCCGAGCATAGTCCTGGGCGGCCAGGTCCTACAGGGGGCAGATTAAGCCACTGATCCCGGCCGCCGTGCGGCCGGGATCAGTGGAAATGCAGTGTGCGTCAACGGAACGCGGAAACAGCCTACTCGGCGTCGCTGAGGCTCTTCTTGGCGTCTTCCTCGAGTCGGGGGTCCAGGTGGGCTGTCTTTGCCTTGGAGCTCAGGAGGCTGGCAATCACGGCAACGATGATGGTGCCCACGATGACGGCCAGGGAGACGAATGTCGGAATCTCCGGGGCCCACTCGATGTGGTTGCCGCCATTGATGAACGGCAGTTCGTTCACGTGCATGGCGTGGAGCACCAGCTTCACGCCGATGAACGCCAGGATGAAGGACAGCGCGTGCTTCAGGTAGATCAGGCGGTTCATCAGGCCACCCAGCAGGAAGTAGAGCTGGCGCAGGCCCATCAGGGCGAACAGGTTGGCGGTGAAGACGATGAACGGGCTCTGCGTCAGGCCGAAGATCGCGGGAATCGAGTCCACTGCGAAGAGGAGGTCGGTCAGGCCGATGGTGATGAACACGATCAGCATGGGGGTGAAGACCTTCTTGCCGTCCACCGTGGTGCGCAGCTTGCCGCCGTCGAACTTCTCCGACATGGGGATGACCTTGCGGATCCGGGCGATGAGCGGGTTTTCCTTGTCCTCTTCGTCCTCGCCTTCGTCCTGGGCCTGCTTCCAGGCGGTCCAGAGCAGGAACGCGCCAAAGATGTAGAACACCCAGCTGAACTGCTCGATCACGATGGCGCCGAGGAGGATGAAGATGCCGCGCAGGATCAGGGCGATGATGATGCCCACCATCAGGACTTCCTGCTGGTACTTACGAGGCACGGAGAAGCGGGCCATGATGATGATGAAGACAAACAGGTTGTCGATGCTGAGGCTGTATTCAGTGACCCAGCCGGCCACAAACTGGCCGCCGAATTCGGCGCCGGTAAAGAAGAACATGGCCCCGGCGAACAGCAGGGCCAGGGAGACGTAGAACGCAACCCACAGGCCGGCTTCCTTCATGGAAGGCTCGTGGGGGCGCCGGACGACCAGCAGAAGGTCAATGAGGAGGATCAGGCCAAGGACGACAAGTGAGCCGACCTCGAACCACACGGGTAATTCGGGCACAGGTTAGCCTTTCGCAGGGTACAGAGAAATGGTGTAAGTCTCTCCGGCCAGCCTGTGCACTTGGTGCTGAAATGGCGGCCCGCTACGCCCGGCCAGGCAACTGTGCCTGGCGTGTTGACGATCGTAGCGCTCGGGATACTCCCCTACGTGACGTTAACTGTACAGCAGCGTCCCGACATGCGGAAACATGCCCCGACTGCCACGTCCCTTCGACGCCCGGGGGTGGACTAGGCGTGGCCGGCCGCCTGCATCTGGCGGAGTTCCTTCTTAAGGTCACTGACCTCGTCCCGGATCCGCGCGGCCAGCTCGAACTGGAGTTCGGTGGCAGCGCCGTGCATCTGTTCGGTCAGCTGTTCGATGAGGCCCACGAGGTCTTCGGCCGGTGCCGCGGCGAGGCCGTCCTTGCGGACTTGTGCCGCGCCCTTGGCCGCAGACTTGCTACGTTTGGCGCCCTTGGCCAGCCGGTTGTTGTTGAGCAGCTCCTGGGTGTCGGCGTCTTCCTTGGCAAGTTGGTCGGTAATGTCGGCAATCTTCTTCCGCAGCGGCTGCGGATCGATGCCCCGTTCCGTGTTGTAGGCAACCTGGATGGCGCGGCGCCGGTTGGTCTCGTCGATAGCCTTGGCCATGGAGTCGGTGATGCGGTCCGCGTACATGTGGACCTCGCCGGACACGTTGCGGGCAGCACGGCCGATGGTCTGGATCAGCGAAGTCGCCGAGCGCAGGAAGCCTTCCTTGTCCGCGTCCAGGATGCTCACGAGGGAGACCTCGGGCAGGTCCAGGCCTTCGCGAAGCAGGTTGATGCCCACCAGGACGTCGAAGACACCCATCCGGAGTTCCCGGAGCAGTTCAACGCGTCGGAGGGTGTCCACGTCCGAGTGCAGGTATTCGACCTTGATGCCGTGGCCCAGCAGGTAGTCGGTGAGGTCCTCCGCCATCCGCTTGGTCAGGGTGGTGACCAGGACGCGTTCGTTCTTTGCCGTGCGGGTCTTGATCTCGCCGAGGAGGTCATCAATCTGGCCCTTGGTGGGTTTGACCACCACCTCGGGGTCGATCAGTCCGGTGGGCCGGATGATCTGCTGCACAAAGCCGTCAGCCTTGCCGAGTTCGTACTTGCCGGGCGTGGCCGACAGGTAGACCGTCTGGCCCACGCGTTGGAGGAATTCGTCCCATTTCAGCGGTCGGTTGTCCATGGCCGACGGCAGGCGGAAGCCGAAGTCCACGAGGTTCCGCTTGCGGGACATGTCGCCCTCGTACATGGCGCCGATCTGCGGCACGGTGACATGGGATTCGTCGATCACCAGCAGGAAGTCGTCCGGGAAGTAGTCGATGAGGCAGTGCGGAGCGGTCCCGCGGGCACGGCCGTCGATGTGCGACGAGTAGTTTTCGATGCCGTTGCAGAAGCCCATCTGCTGCATCATTTCGAGGTCGTAGGTGGTGCGCATCCGGAGCCGCTGGGCTTCCACCAGCTTGTTCTGGCCTTCCAGGACGGCCAGGCGTTCGGCGAGTTCGTCCTCAATCCGCTTGATGGCCCGGGCCATCCGCTCGGGCCCGGCCACATAGTGCGAGGCCGGGAAGACGTACATTTCCTCCTCGTCCCGGATCAGTTCGCCAGTCAGCGGATGGAGAGTGTGGATGTTCTCAATCTCGTCTCCGAAGAATTCGATGCGGATGGCCAGTTCCTCGTACATCGGGATGATTTCCACGGTGTCGCCGCGGACCCGGAACGTGCCGCGGTGGAAGTCCATGTCGTTGCGCGCGTACTGCATGGAGACGAATTTCCGGAGCAGGTCGTCGCGGTTCATCTGCGCCCCTTTGCGGAGCGTGACCATGCCGGCAATGTACTCTTCCGGCGTGCCCAGGCCGTAGATGCAGGACACCGTGGCCACCACAATAACGTCCCGGCGGGTCAGCAGCGCATTGGTGGCGGAGTGGCGGAGCCGTTCCACTTCCTCGTTGATGGACGAGTCCTTCTCAATGAAGGTGTCCGTCTGCGCTACGTAGGCCTCAGGTTGGTAGTAGTCGTAGTACGAAACGAAGTACTCCACCGCGTTGTTGGGCAGGAGTTCACGGAATTCGTTGGCGAGTTGGGCGGCCAGGGTCTTGTTCTGCACCATGACCAACGTGGGCCGCTGGACCTGTTCGATGAGCCACGCCGTGGTGGCGCTCTTGCCGGTGCCGGTGGCGCCCAGCAGGACAACGTCCTTTTCGCCGTTCCTGATCCGCTCCGTGAGTTCGGTGATGGCGGCAGGCTGGTCGCCGGCCGGCTGGAACTCGCTGATGACTTCAAACGGAGCGACGACGCGGTTGATCTCCTGGGCAAGGCTCATGCATCTAATCTACAACCGGGGACCGACAGTGAAAGCCGGATCAGTTACCGGCGAACATCACCCTAAACGGGCGGACAGGATCAGGGCGCGTACGACGGCGGCACCCACCCCGTGCGCGCAGCCCAACCGTCCATACGCGGCCAGGCGACGTCCGTGAACCACGGCTCCTTCGCCTCCGCATAGGCGTGGGTACCTCTACTGCCGGCAAACTGTTCGGTCAACGCGCGTTTATGGTCTTCATACAAGGCGGCGGCTTCCGTGTCGTTCCTGAGCCAGTCGCGGAAGAGCAGCGCGTAGCGCCAGCCGGCCGATCCGGCCGCCCGTACGTGCACGTTGGCGGGGCGGCCGGGGTCCGCGTTGGCGTGGAAGCGTTTTTGCCACTGCGCCGGGTCCGGATCCGTCAGTTTCGGAGTGTCGAAGCCAACCCCCGGCACGGCCGGGAAGCCAGCAGCGGCCAGCAGCGGTGCGATCCGGTCCGCGGCGTTGAGATCGGACACCGTGACCTGGAGGTCGATGACGTCCTTGGCTGCCAGGCCAGGCACGGCTGTGGAGCCGATATGGTCCACAGCCAGGATGTCGTCCGGTGCTGCGGCCGTGATTCGGGCGCCAAGCCGTGCAGCCTGGACCGCCCAATCCTGCTGCGGCACCGACAAGACTGCCATGCCTGCCCTGACCGCCCTGACGCTGCGCCGGAGATTGCGCGCGAACGGCACCAGTCGTTCGGCCCAGAGCCGGTCCACCTGCGCCGTCACGTCCGCCAGTGATCCGGAGTTGTCCAGCACGACGTCGGCAGCGGCCAGCCGCGCCCCGCGCGAGGCCTGGGCAGCCATGCGTGACCGGGCGTCCTCGGCCGTCATGCCGCGGTGTTCGAGCATCCGGGCGATCCTGACGTCATCGGCCGCGTCCACCACAAGGACAAGATGGAAGCCGCTCCCCTGGCCCGTCTCCACGAGCAGTGGAATGTCCTGGACCACAATGGCGCCGGCCGGGGCTGTGGCGATGATCCTGGCCGCGGCGGCCCGGACCAGCGGGTGCACAATGCCGTTCAGCACGGCCAGCTGCGAGGGATTGCCGAACACCACGGCACCCAGCCTGGCCCGATCCAGCCGGCCGCCGCCGTCGAGCATTTCCGCTCCAAAGGCTTCCACCACGCTGGCCAGCCCCGGCGTTCCCGGTTCAACGACGTCCCGAGCCAGCGCATCCGCGTCCACCAGCACCGCACCGAGCTCCGCCAGGCGTGTGGCGACCACTGACTTCCCTGAGGCGATGCCGCCCGTCAAACCGATCTTCAGCATCCCACCACCCTAAACTGAAGACGTGGCACAAACAGCGGATACACAGAGCACTGACGCCGCAGACAGCAGGGCCACCGCCTACACCACGCTCGCGTTGGGGCCGGAGTTCCGGCACGAGATCGAGATCAAACGCTCCAGGTTCATCACGGTGCTGCGCCGCGCGGACAATGAGGACACCGCGCGGGATCTGGTGGCCGCCCTGCGCCGCGAGTTCCACGATGCCCGCCACCACTGCTCGGCGTTCGTCCTGGGGCCGGACCGGGACATCCAACGCTCCAATGACGACGGCGAGCCCTCCGGCACGGCCGGCATCCCCATGCTGGAGGCCATCATCAAGAGGGAAACAGCGCCGGGCGTGACGGACCTCAGCGACGTCAGCGCCGTCGTCGTCCGCTACTTCGGCGGCATCCTGCTGGGGGCGGGTGGGCTGGTGCGTGCATATTCCGAGTCGGTTTCCGCGGCCCTGCAACGGGCCCCACTGGTTCGTCGCAGCCGGCTGCGGATCTGTTCGGCGTCGGTGCCGCACTCCGCCGCGGGACGGCTGGAGAACGACCTTCGCGCGGCCGGGTTTGTGATGGCGGAAACCACCTACGGAGCGCAGGACACGGTCCTTCGCCTGGCCGTGCCTGACGATGCCGCGGAAGTTTCTGCCGCCACCGATCGCGTGTTGTCACTCACCGCCGGGAGAACCGTGCTCACGCCGGCCGGAACGGAGTGGCTCGATGTCCCGCTGCCCTGAAGTCCGTCTGGCAGACGTCGACGACCCCATGCTGGAGCGGCTGCTGCAGCTGGCGCAGCTGGATGCGTCCGCGGATGACGTCACGCCGCCGCTGGGCAACGGGACGGGCTGGAATGCCGAACGCATCGACTGGTTCCGCGTCTACCACCGGTCTGCAGCCGCGGGACTGGAGGGACCGGTAGCGGAAAAGAGCTGGGCAGTGCTATGCGACGGCAGCCCGGCCGGCGCGATCAGGCTCAAGCTGACGGACGCGGAAACGGCGCAACACGAAACAGCTGAGACGGGCATCTGGCTGGGCCGGAGCTACCGCCGCCACGGTGTCGGCGGCGCCGCGTTGCGGCTGGTGTTGGCGGAAGCCCGCCGCGCGGGACTGCACCAGGTCGTGGCCAACACCACGGCAGCCAACATCGGCGCGCAGCGGCTCCTCACCGCCGCTGGCGCGGTCCTGACGCACGACGACGGCGGCGCGGTGAGTGCCGTCGTCGTACTCTCAACTAACTCGCAGTAGACGCACCGAAAGCCTCGTTTGGGAGCATTAAGTGCTGGTCAGATGGCCGGCCAACCACGGATGGCGCATTAAGCACAGCGGGCCCCTGCCTTCGCAGGGGCCCGCTGTGCTGGCCCGGGAAGCCCTGGGCCGGTGGCAATTAGTTGCCGGTCAGCTTCTCGCGCAGAGCTGCAAGAGCCTCGTCCGAAGCAAGGGTACCGGCCCCGGCGTTGGACTCGGCAGCAGGCTCCGAAGAGTAGCTGGTGGTGCCGGAATCGCTGTCACCGGACGTTGCAGCTGCAGCGTCGTCAGCAGCGTGCTGGGCAACCTGCTTCTTGTGTGCTTCCCAGCGGGTCTGGGCGTCAGCGTACTGCTGCTCCCAGACGGCGCGCTGGTTCTCGTAGCCTTCAAGCCACTCGTTGGACTCCGGGTCGAAGCCCTCCGGGTACTTGTAGTTGCCCTCTTCGTCGTACTCAGCGGACATGCCGTAGAGAGCCGGATCGAATTCGGTGGACTCGGCGTCAACGCCCTCGTTAGCCTGCTTGAGGGAGAGGGAGATGCGGCGGCGCTCGAGGTCGATGTCGATGACCTTGACGAACAGCTCGTCACCAACGGAGACAACCTGCTCAGCCAGCTCCACGTGGCGGACTGCCAGTTCGGAGATGTGCACGAGGCCTTCGATGCCGTCTTCGACGCGTACGAACGCACCGAACGGAACGAGCTTGGTGACCTTACCCGGAACAACCTGCCCGAGGGCGTGGGTGCGGGCGAAGGTCTGCCACGGATCTTCCTGCGTAGCCTTGAGCGACAGGGAAACACGCTCGCGGTCCAGGTCGACTTCGAGAACCTCGACAGTGACTTCCTGGCCAACTTCGACAACCTCGGACGGGTGGTCGATGTGCTTCCAGGACAGCTCGGAAACGTGAACGAGGCCGTCTACGCCGCCCAGGTCCACGAAGGCACCGAAGTTGACGATAGAGGAAACAACGCCGGGACGAACCTGGCCCTTTTCCAGCTTGTTGAGGAACGTGGAGCGGACCTCGGACTGGGTCTGCTCGAGCCAGGCACGGCGGGACAGCACAACGTTGTTGCGGTTCTTGTCCAGCTCGATGATTTTGGCTTCGATCTTCTGACCGATGTACGGAGCGAGGTCGCGCACACGGCGCATCTCGACGAGGGATGCGGGCAGGAAGCCGCGCAGACCGATGTCGAGGATAAGACCACCCTTGACAACCTCGATGACGGTACCGGTGACAACACCGTCTTCTTCCTTGACCTTCTCGATGTCGCCCCAGGCGCGCTCGTACTGAGCCCGCTTCTTGGAGAGGATCAGGCGGCCTTCTTTGTCTTCCTTGGTGAGCACCAGGGCTTCGACGAGATCGCCAACGGAGACAACGTCTCCGGGATCAACGTCGTGCTTGATGGACAGCTCGCGGGAGGGGATGACACCTTCGGTCTTGTAACCGATGTCGAGCAGAACTTCATCGCGGTCGACCTTGACGACGGTACCTTCGACGAGGTCTCCGTCGTTGAAGTACTTGATGGTGGCGTCGACTGCTGCGAGGAAGTCCTCAGCGGTACCGATGTCGTTAATGGCGACTACGGGGGTACCGGGCTTCTCGGTGGAGGTGATGGTCATGTAGTAGGGGCTCCGTTGTGGATAGTAAGTCGGTCAGGCAAACCGCCGCGCCCGCGTTATGGAACGCAGGCGCAGGTCTTCGGGCGATCGCAGGGATCTTCCGGGTCTTCCTGATTTGTGGATTCTAGAAACGCGCACGTAGTACGCGCCCACTTATTCTAGTCGCAGCGGCCAACGAGGGTCAAAGCGCATGGCAACGAGCGGCCTGGCTGAGCGTGCCTGCAATGCCGGGGCTCAGAAGTGTGTGAGGCAGTGCGTGGCGCGCTCCACCGCGAACATCCCGCGGGCCCGGAGCGCCGCGCCCTGGGTGTGTTCACGGATCCGGCCCGCCGCCGTCAGCGTCACCGGGCTGACAGCGCCGAGGTAGATGGATGACAGCGCGGAGACATCCAGCGTCAGGTCCGGATCCTGCGCAGCTGCCAGACGCACGACGGCGGCCTCGCCGCCGCTGACGTCCACGGCAAACGTTCCCGCCGTGAGACCAAGCGGGTCCTGCACCTCGAGCACCAGCCTGCCGTCCAGCGGGTAATGCCGGGCTTCCAGCGCCTGGGCCACGTCCAGGATGCGGAGCCAAAGCATGTCCCGGCTGTCTGAGGAGTCGATGCAGCGGGGATCGGCCAGTGCCCACGTGAGCGGGTCATCCAGCGGTGCTTCGTCCCACGTGATGCGTTCCACCAGGTCGATGGCGGCCAGGAACTGCCAGAGCTCCAGGTACGCCTCGTTCGTGGCCGCCACGAGGTCCACCACCTGCATGGTGTAGGGCTCGGTGTCCCAGCCAAGGAATTTGTAAGAGACGTAGCCGTCCACGGCGCCGTCGGGGCCGTAGTGCAGTGCCGCCTTGACGGCAGGATCTTCCTTGCCCTCGCGGCCCAAGGAACCTGAAGCAAGCTGGCGGTACCAGTCCTGGCGGCCGATCGATCCCGGCGTCAGGCGGTGCACGCGGTCGAAGACGACCGGCGCCAGGTCCAGCAGCACACGGGGGTCCGCGATGTCCACGGTACCGACGGCGTGATGGTTGAGCCGGAACCGGGCAGTGGTGTCCACTTTCACGGTCCGTTCGAAGCTGGCCACGCCGTAGCCAAAGCGCCCATAGATGGAGCCTTCTGACGCTGTCAGGGCGGCCATTGCCGGGCCATCGTTTTTCGCCATGGCCAGGTCCTCGGACATCATCCGGCGCAGCAAGCCGCGCCGCCGATGTGAGGTCCGGACCGTCACAGCTGTGACCAGTTGCGTTTCCAGCAGCCGGCCGAAGCCGATGTTGAGTGTTTTGCGCAGGGTGCCGAAGGTTGCCACCGGTACCTCCGCGGGGAGCGACCCAGGCGCGACTTCCCGGGTCTGGTAGGCGCCGGTGAAGATCCGCCGGTCAGCTGCGTAGGTCTCCAAGGATTTGGCAACATGCTCCGGTGTCCGCGTGGATTCGTGGAAGCCAAAGGCGACCGCCTTCACCCATGATTCGGCGTCGGGATAACCCGCCTCGCCTTTGGATGCCGCTGGGAAGCGCCGGATTTCATAGTCATCACTCAGTTCGGCCACACCGCCGAGCCTAACCAATGATTCCGGCGCCTGGCCAGCAGCAACACGCTCGCAGGCAGGAAGTTCCGCAGAGCCGGCGGGAAATGGCTCAGAGCCGCCGCACGGGTTGGCGGAGGATGGTTTTGAGCTTTTCCGGTGCCACCCGGCGGGCGTCGCTGAGGTAGATCTCGTGGTGCAGGCCGGCAAATCCGAAGCCCTTGGACGGAATGTATTCACTGTGCAGGCGGTGCAGCGTGGGGGCCTCGTCGTCGTAGCTGCCGATGTGCAGGATCTGCAGCGAGAGGCCTTCATCGAGGGTCTCAAGGCGGAGCAGGTCCAGCCCCGGAACGTTCTTCGCCGCCGCCTCCGCGATACCGTCCTGCACCTCGGCGGCGCCGATCCAGCCTGGCTGATGGATCATCATGGTCCACTTCCAGCTGTTCTTCTCGCCCCGGGTGAAGGCGTCAGGATCGTCTGCTGTCCACAGGCCCTCCAGCGGCCCGACGACGTAGTCCCGGCCCGCGTGCTTGCTGGCGAACTTGACGGCGTAGGACACCGAATACAGGGCCTCGAGGGCGGCGGCGTAGGCGGGGGCCGTCCCCGGATTACCTTGCCCGTCCAGCATCAGGTAGCTCAGCGGAGGGACGGTGACCACTTCGAAGTCCCGGGCCCGGGGCGCGTACAGATCCTTGAACTGTTTCTTGACGTCGTACTTGTCCATCGCGCCCCACCCATTCGTTCCCAGCAGCCTAGTGGCCGGCGTCGTACCAGCTGGGGCCCACCCCGATCTGGACATCCAGCGGGATGCTGAGGTCCGCGGCGGAGCCCATCTGCTCGGTGACGAGCTTCTCCACCGCAACACGTTCGCCGGCGGCGACTTCAAGGACCAGTTCGTCGTGGACCTGCAGGAGCATGCGCGACTTCAGGCCCTGGGCCGCCAGTGCAGCGTGCACGCCCAGCATGGCGCGTTTGATGATGTCCGCGGCCGATCCCTGGATGGGTGAGTTCAGGGCGATGCGCTCCGCGTTTTCGCGAAGCTGCCGGTCCGTGCTGGTGAGGTCCGGCAGGTAGCGGCGACGCCCCTCGATGGTGGCCGTATAGCCGTCCACCCGGGCCTGGTCCACCACTCCGCGGAGGTAGTCGCGGACGGCGCCGAACCGGTCAAAGTAGTCCTTCATCAGCGTGCGGGCCTCGTCCACGGAAATTTCCAGCTGCTTGGACAGGCCAAACGATGTGAGGCCATAGGCGAGGCCGTAGGACATCGCCTTGACCTTGGAGCGCATGGCACTGGTGACTTCTTCGGTGGGCACGTGGAAGATGTTCGAGCCCACAAACCGGTGGAGGTCTTCGCCGTCCTGGTAGGCCTGGATCAGGCCTGCGTCGCCCGAAAGGTGCGCCATGATCCGCATTTCGATCTGTGAGTAGTCCGCGGACAGCAGGCACTCGTAGCCGTCGCTGACCACAAAGATGCCGCGGACGCGACGGCCTTCCTCGCTGCGGATGGGGATGTTCTGCAGGTTGGGATTGTTGGAGGAGATCCGGCCCGTCGCTGCCACGTTCTGCGCGTAGGTGGTGTGGATCCGGCCGTCTTCCGTCACGGACTTCTTGAGCGACTCCAGCATCTGGCGCAGCTTCGAGGACTCCCGGTGCGCCATCAGCTGGACCAGGAATTCGTGGCCGGTCTTTTCCAGCAGGTTCTTCAGCGACGCGGCATCGGTGGTGTAGCCGGACTTGATCTTCTTCGTTTTCGGCAATTCGAGTTCGTCAAAGAGCACGGTCTGCAACTGCTTGGGCGATCCGAGATTAACCTCGTGGCCGATCGCGGCGAAGGCAAGTTCCTGCGCGTTGTCGATCACTTTGGCCAGATCGGCGATCTGCTCGTCCATGCGCGGCAGGTCGATGGCGATGCCCGCTGTTTCCATGTCGGCCAGCACCCGGCTGACGGGCAGTTCCAGGGTGGTCAGCAGGTCCCCCGCCTTGCGTTCGGTGAGCTCTGATGCGAAGTGCCGGCTCAGGGCCTGGACCACGGCCGCCACCTGGACCAGCGCGCCGGCGGCGGCGGCGTCGTCGAACGCCAGCTCCAGCTGGCCCGCCTTGGAGGCCTCGGACGGAACACTGACGTTGAGGTGATGCTGGGCCAACTCGGCGAGTTCATACGTGCGGCGGTCCGGCTGGATGAGGTATCCGGAAATTGACGTGTCATCCACTACGCCTTCCAGTCCCAGGCCACGGCTGGACAGGGCCTTCAACGCAGCCTTGTAGCCGTGCATGACCTTTGACGAGCTTTCATCGCGCAGCCAGTCCGCCAGGACGTTTTCGGCTGCGGCGTCCTGCGCGGCGAGGTCGATATAGACGGCGGCATCGTCACGGACGATGGCCAGTGCGGCGGCGTCCTCGCCGATCCGCCCGGGCACCAGGTCGACGGCGACTGCCGACGTCTTGCCAGCGCCCGCCGCCAGGAAGGCACCCAGCTCGGCGGCCCCGGCGGGAATCACGAAGTCCGGCGCGGCGATGGTTTCGCGCTCCGCAGATTCCACGTCCTCGCTGCCGTACAGGGCAAAGAGCCGGGAACGGATGGTCTTGAATTCAAGTTCGTCGAACAAAGCCTCCAGCGCGGCTTCGTCCGGCCGCGGTTCCGCGAGATCATCCAGGGTGAGCGGAAGTTCGAGATCCGTGTGGAGCCTGTTCAGGCGTCGGTTGCGTTTGACGTCCTCCACGTTTTCCCGGAGGGCATCGCCCACCTTGCCGCCGATCGCATCCAGGTGCTCGAGGACGCCCTCAAGACCGCCGTAAAGGTTGATCCACTTGGCCGCGGTTTTCGGGCCGACGCCCGGAACGCCCGGAAGATTGTCCGCGGTCTCGCCCACCAAAGCGGCAAGGTCCGAATACTGCGCGGGCGTCACAAAATACTTTTCCTGGATGGCTGCCGCGTCCATCCGGGGAATGTCGCTGACGCCCTTCCTCGGGTAAAGCACAAAAACGTTGTCCGTGATCAGCTGGAAGGCGTCACGGTCGCCCGAGACGAGCAGCACCTCGAAACCGGCCTTTTCCCCCATGGCGGCGAGGGTGGCCAGGATGTCATCGGCCTCATAGCCGGGCAGTTTGATGGTTTTGATGCCCCAGGCGCCCATGACCTTGTCGATGAGGTCGATCTGGCCGCTCATCTCACGGGGCGTTTCGTTGCGTCCTCCCTTGTACTCGCTGTACTCGGCTTTGCGGTGCGTGGTGTCATCCGAGACGTCGAAGGCGACACAAATGTGGGTGGGCTTCTGTTCCTTGATCAGGTTGATGAGCATGGACGTGAAACCGTGGATGGCGTTGGTGTGCTGTCCGTTGGCGGTGGAGAACTTGTCCGCCGGCAAGGCGAAGAACGCGCGGAACGCCATCGAGTGGCCGTCCAGAACCAGGAGCCGCGGCTGGCCGGTGATGGGAACCACGGGGCCTTCCGTGGCGGAAACCTGGCCTCCGGCCGGCAGGACGTTGATGTCCTGCAGGGCAGCATCAGCGTCAAGCACTGCGGTCTCGGACGGGAAGGGGGCCGGTTTGGTAGTTTCACTCACAGGTGCCAGCCTAGTTCCCATGATGGACAATTTCACGCCCGGGCCCTTCACTGAGGAATTGGTCACAGCAGGCATCCCGGCGCACCTCCACGACTGGCTCGGCCGCCTGGGCATCGGTGCCCTGGTGGTGAAGATGGGGATCCACTTCCTCGAGATGAGCCCGGAACGAACGGTGGCCACCATGCCGGTGGAAGGGAACACCCAGGTGGCAGGCATCCTGCACGGCGGCGCCCATGTGGTGCTGGCCGAAACCTTGGGATCCTTTGCCGCCGGGATGCACGCAGGCGCAGGCAGGCACGCCCTGGGCATCGAAGTGAGCGCCACCCACCACCGTGCAATCGCCGCGGGCACCGTGACAGGTACGTGCACCGCGATCCACCTGGGCCGGACACTGACAACGCATGAAATCGTGATGACCGACGAACAAGGCCGCCGCCTCTCCACCGCACGCCTCACCAACATGCTGCGGGACAACGAGCCCGCGGAGGCCTAAGCGCCTCAGTCCGTTCAGCTCCCTAGCGCGCCGGAACCGGGGAGGTGAGGGTGTAGCGGAGCTCCACTATGCCCCGTCCCAAGGTGCGGGACGCCGTCAACTCAAGTGGCGACGTCGGGCCCTCCAATGGCAGCAGCCGTTTGCCGTCGCCCAGGACCACGGGGATGACAGAAAGGATGAGGTCATCCAGCAGTCCCGCGTTGGCGAACTGCGCAGCGAGGTTGCCGCCGCCCACCACCCAGACGTTCAAGCCGCCGGCGTGGTCCCTGAAGTCCTGGATGAACTCCTGGACGGGTCCGCGGACGAACGTGATGTCCGTGCCGGCCGGGGCAACGTGCTCGTGCCGGGTAAACACATAACAGGGTGTGGAAGGGTACGGCCAGTTGCCGGGTTCGTGCTCCATCAGCCAGGCGTACGTCTCGCCGCCCATAACAATGCAGCCGACGCCGGCCATGAAGGTTTCGTAGCTTTCCTTGCCGCCCTCGAAGCCGTCGAACTCAAGAAGCCAGGCGAGGTCATCCTTCGTGGTGGCGATGAACCCGTCGATGGAGGCCGCGACAAAATACTGGATCCTGGACATGGAACCAGAGTAGCGCTGCGGTGTGGACGGGCTGAAGGGCTACTTGCTGAAGTACGGAATGATCAGGTACAGCCCGAACATCACAGCCAGGCCGCAGAGGCCGAAGCAGGCGGAGGCGAAGTAGCGTTTGGCGCGGGGTGAGGCCTGCTGGGCGTCGCCGGCGATGGCCGTCAGCCGCACGCCCAGCGAATACAGGACCACAACCGTTACCGCGGACACCAGGGTGGTGCCGGCCACAGTCAAGAGTTCCAACCACTTCATAGCTGAGCGTCCTTGTGCTGGTTCGCCTTGGCGCGGGCCCGGGCGAGGGCTTTCTTCTTGGCGAAGCGGACGGTCTGGCCCGCTTCTTCGACTTCCACGGCATTGTGGTGGCCCACCGAGGACTTGCGGGAGTAGAAGAACATAAACAGCACCGCGGCGGTGCCGGCGACGGCGGCAATCACCACCCCCGTCTTCACGAGCAGCGCGGTCAGCGCGCCCACAATGCCGGCCGCGGGAAGCGTGAACAGCCACCCCAGGGCGATCTTGCCCACCATGTTCCACCGCACCGTGGTGCCCTTACGGCCCATGCCTGACCCGATGACGGAGCCGGACGCCACCTGCGTGGTGGAAAGAGCGAAACCCAGGTGGGAGGACGCAAGGATGGCTGAGGCGGTGCTGGTCTCGGCCGCAAACCCCTGTGCGGGCTTGACCTCAGTCAACCCGGAGCCCATGGTCCGGATGATGCGCCAGCCACCGGCATAGGTGCCGACCGCGATGGCTAGGGCGCATGCCGTGATGACCCAGAACTGCGGGCCCGAACCCGGGGACTGGGTGCCGGCGGAAATCAGCACCAGGGTGATGATGCCCATGGTCTTCTGTGCATCGTTGGTTCCGTGGGCCAGCGCCACGAGGCTGGACGTGAAGATCTGCCGGTGCGGAACCCGCCCCGCTTCTGCGTCAGCTTGCTGCCGGTTTCCGGATCGTGCCGCGACGTCAGGGCATACGCGAGCCGCGTGCAAAGGTACGCCACCAGGCCGGCAATCAGCGGGGCGAAAATGGCGGGCAGGATGACCTTCTGCAGCAGCGTTTCCAGGTTCACGGAATTGAACCCGATACCGGCGATGGCCGCGCCGATCAGCCCGCCGAAGAGCGCATGCGATGAGCTGGACGGCAGTCCCTTGAGCCACGTGATCATGTTCCAGAGAATGGCACCCATAAGCCCGGCGAAAATAATGTCCGGCGTGATCTGGACACCGTCCGAGCCTTCCCGGATGATGCCGCCGGAGACTGTTTTGGCCACTTCCGTCGAGAGGAAGGCACCTACCAGGTTCAGGATTGCCGCGAGAGTCACCGCGGTCTTCGGCTTGATGGCACCGGTGGCGATGGGCGTAGCCATCGCATTGGCGGTGTCGTGGAATCCATTTGTGAAGTCAAAAAATAATGCCAGTCCGATGACCAGCGCCACCATAAAGGTGATATCCACCTGTTGCCCAATCTGCTGAGTCGACGTTCAGCAGTTCCACTACCCGCCGTGCCCTGCAACGCATACTTCACCTACAGTTCATGTGAAATGACCTGTGGAGTTAACGGAACCGGCGTAAAAGCCTATCGATCGTACGCGTCCATGGCATCAGGTCAAAAACAGCTGCTCCGTGACAAACCCACCGACGGCGGCCAGCTCGGCGGGAGAGATTCCCCGGCGCGGATCGGGCGACACCGTGAGGATGCGTCGGCCCAGGAATCCGGCCCACGCCAGTGCTTCCTGTTCATAGCGGAGCTGATCGTCAATCCACACGATGCCATCCGGGGCGTTGGCCGCCAGGTCCTCCTGGAGAGCGGCAAGCTTCCACCAGCCCTCCCCCGTTCCGGCACCATCCGCTGTCAGGCAGGGCCAGTGGCCACCTGCAAGTCCGATGGCAGGGCATAAGTATTCCGCGGCCATCTCCTCCCAGCTCGTGAGCCACACGCACCGGACTCCAGGCAACCGGGAAAGCCGGTTCAGCCCGTCAACCAGCTGGCCCGCATATGCCACCTCAAGCACGCCGGCGTTCGCAAGTATCCAGCCGGAACCCCATGGCGTCGTGCCCGTCGCTCCGAACGGGCAAACGACGCCGTCGACGTCCAGGTACAGGGTGACGTTCCGCACTGCCGCTCCCGGTCAGGCCGGCAGGCCCGGAACGGCCCTTAAGCGATTGAGGGGCTGCACGCATCAATGGTTGCACTGCGCCCAGCCCCTCCTCAAGGACTCGCGGATAAGGAGTGTGTCCTAGGCAGAGAACGCCTTGGCCGGGGCGGCTTCAGGGCGGGCGGGGCTTCCGTGCTGGTCATGGCCGTAGAGCCAGTCGTTGTACTGGAAGTTGTTGTCCGTCCGGCTCTTGAACAGCAGATTCCGGAGCGTGCGGGCCAGGCCGGAGACGTGCCACGACTCGCCCCATACACGGGCATTCCGCTGGACCCGGGCCGTGCGGCCGGCACGGATGGTGTTGAATTCCTTGATGGCACCATCCCAGGCTGCGGGGTTGACGCCGTCCGCGGTGAAGACGGTGCCGTTGGTGACGTCCTGCAGCACGGCCGCGTCTTCGAGGGCCTGGCAGGCGCCCTGGGCCAGGTACTGGAGCATGGGGTGCGCGGCGTCACCCACCAGGACCATTCGGCCGGCCACCCAGTTTTCGATCGGGTCACGGTCGTACATGGGCCAGCGCATGGCGGTGCCAAGATTCTTCAGTGCCTCCTGCACTGCCGGAATGCAGTCCTTGTAAGCCGCTTCGAGTTCATCCACACCGCCATACTGCTCTTCGCCGCGTTCGAAGGAGGGGGACTTGAACACCGCGACGGTGTTCAGCAGCTCACCCTTGCGCAGCGGGTACTGCACCAGGTGGCAGTCCGGTCCAAGGTAGACGATGACGTCTTCAAGGTCGGCTTTGGGCGTGTTTTCGGTGATCGGCACGGTACCGCGGTACGCCACGTAGGCCGAGGAAACCGGCTCGTCGTTGGCAACGAGGGGGCGCAGGGTGGACTTAAGTCCATCGGCGCCGATGATGGCGTCCGCCTCATAGTCAACGCCGGCGGCGGTGTGCGCAATGCCGCGGCCGTTCACGGTTTCCACACTCTCCACCATGACGTCGTTGACGAGTTTGACGCCCGCCGCCTCACAGCCGTCGAGCAGGACCCGGTGCAGGTCGCTGCGGTGGATCACGACGTAGGGAGCGCCATAGCGTTCCTCGAATTCGCCGCCGAGCGTCTGCCTGGTGAGCTCCTCGCCGGTCACTGCGTCGCGAAACACGAGGTGCTTGGGGCGGACGCCGATTTCGAGGGCCTTCTCCAGCAGGCCCCAACGCTTCAGTACGCGTGAGGCGTTGGGGGCCATCTGCAGGCCCGCGCCCACTTCGCCGAACTCAGGAGCACGCTCCACGAGAGTCACTTCGGCGCCGTTCTCCCGCAGCGCGAGGGCCCCGGCCAGGCCGGCCATTCCGCCGCCGATAACGAGGACTTCGGTGGACGATTTCAGGTCAGACATTGCTGTCTCCTTCAGAGATTTTGGTAGTGGAATTGATCTTGGCGGAAATGGCTGCCAGCAGGACGGCTGCCACGGCTGCCGCACCGGCGAAAGCCAGGAAGTTGGAGTTGACGCCCAGCCCGGCAGCCAGCAGCAGCCCGCCCACCTGCGGTGCCGCGACGGCGCCTATGCGGCCGACGCCGAGGGCCCAGCCAAGGGCCGTTCCGCGCAGGTGCGCAGGGTAGTGGCTGGCCACTGCAGCAATGACGAGGCACTGCGTGCCGTGGGTTCCCACGCCGGCCAGGACCAGCATGAGGTAGACGACGGCGACGGGCGGGCCGGTGACCAGCACGAACAGCGCGGCGGCAGCGACGCCGGCGGCGGCGATCGCCGTCGGGATCGGGCCGAACCGGGTCCCGGCCCAGGCGGTGATGACGGATCCCGCTACGGCACCCACGTTCAGGGCGAGGGCGAAAGTCAATGCTGAGCCGAGGTTGTAACCGGCCAGCTGCATCAGGTTGGGCAGCCACGTGCCGAGGCCGTACCAGGCGAACAGGGTCACCAAGGTGGCGAATGCGTAGAGCAGGCTCATGCCGAGGAACGGCGCCCGGAGCAGTGACCCGAAACCGGCGGGTTCCCGGGCTACTGCAGCGTCGGAGGACGCGGACGGTGCCAGGGTTTCAGGGAGGTAGCGGAGTCCCAGCGGAATGACCACTATCAAGGCCAACACGGCGACCAGGAACATCGCCGGCCAGCCGAAGGCGGGAATCAGCGGGATCCCTACCAGCGCGGCGATGGAGCCGCCGATCGGTACGCCAGACATCATGAGCGTGGCCACCGTTGAACGCCACTTTGTGGGGACCAGTTCTGCCACGAGCGCGTTGGCTGAGGGGACGAGGCCACCCAGGCCGATGCCCGCCAACAGTCGGAGGGCACCGAAGACGACGGCGTTGGGGGAAAACGCGCACAGGATGGTGAAGACGGAGAAAAGAATGGCGCAGCCGATGATGGTCCGGCGGCGTCCCCACGTGTCCGACATCCGACCCGCGAAGATGGCGCCTATCATCATGCCAACGAACGCCATCGAGCCGACGGTCCCAGCTGTGGCCTTCGTCAGCCCCCAGCCGGTGTCATTGATAAGGGACGACTGCACCGTGCCGTAAACAATGAGGTCGTAGCCGTCAAAGACCACCAGGAGCCAGCAGACCAGCACAGCCATGGCGGACTGCTTCGAGAACCGCGATGCGCCAGAGGAGAAAAGGCCGGCGCCGCCTGTGATTCCCGGCGCCGCGGCGGTAGGTGTGTGATTCATCCCACCACTGTCGGCCACCTCATACGGCCTCGCTATATAATTCTGCCATGCAGAACTTACCGGTCCAACGAAAACCTACCTACCCCATCGAGACGGTGGACAACGCCCTGCTGTTACTTCAACTCCTGCGTGACGGGGGCAGCCTGAGGCTCAAGGATGCCGCCAACGAACTGGGCGTGGCTCCTTCCACCGCCCATCGGCTCCTGGCCATGCTGGTATACCGGGGCTTCGCGGTCCAGGACGAGTCCCGGCGTTATGTTCCCGGGCCGGCCATGGGTGCAGGCCCCGCCCGCGTGAGTTGGTCACGCCTGCTGCGGGAAGTGGCCAGGCCGCATATGGAGATGTTGTGTTCGCGGGTCAACGAAACGGTCAACCTGATGATCCGCGTGGGCACGAAGGTCAGGTTCCTGGACACCGTCGAGAGCACCAGCGCCCTGCGCGTTGGCGACCGCCAAGGAACAGTCCTGCCGGCCCACAAGGCCTCGGGCGGCAAGGCGATGCTGGCGGAACTTGAACCCGCCATGGTCGACCAACTGTTCCGCAGCAGCAACGCGGAGATCGGCGGCGACAACATCCCCGACGCCGAGTACCCGGCCTTCTTGCGGGAACTTCAAACCATCCGCGGCAACGGATTCGCCGCCAACTTCGAAGGTACCGAGGAAGGCATCAGCGCCCTGGGGATGGCCCTGCACAACCGCGCCGGCGACGTCGTCGGGGCATTGAGCGTAGCCACCCCGGTTGCAAGGTTCCGGCGACTCTTTGACGCAGGATTGGTTGGCGTCATGATGGAGACCCGGCGCCAGCTCGAAATCGACATTGCCGCCAACCCTTTCAACAGGGACTGATCCAACAGACCGGGCCCTTGCCCGGTGATTCTGCTAGGCAGAATATGTTGGAGGTCACATACTCCGCTCCCTAGAGTCGTTCGTACGCCCAAACGCTCATCGCACCATCAAGGAGGCCCCCATGTCCGTCAGCGCCGAGAATCTTACGCATGCTTCTGTTGCCGCCGGCCAGATTGTTCCGGAGCCGACGCCGGAGGAGGCTGCGCAGCTGGTGAAGCTTTATCAGGGTTTTGAGAGTGAGAACCTGGTCCCGTTATGGACGGAGATCGGGGATCTGATGCCGATGGTCCCGTCGCCGAAGGCTGTGCCGCATGTGTGGCGGTGGGATGATCTGTATCCGTTGGCTGCGCGGGCGGGGGATCTGGTCCCTGTTGGGCGTGGCGGGGAACGCCGGGCGATTGCGTTGGCGAACCCTGGCCTTGCCGGGACCCCGTACGCGACCCCGACGTTGTGGGCTGCGATCCAGTACCTAGGGGCCCGCGAGACCGCCCCGGAGCACCGCCATTCCCAGAACGCGTTCCGGTTCGTGGTCGAGGGCGAAGGCGTGTGGACGGTGGTGAACGGGGATCCGGTGGCGATGCGCCGCGGTGATTTCCTCCTCACGCCGGGCTGGAATTTCCACGGCCACCACAACGACACCGACTCCCCGATGGCCTGGATCGATGGGCTGGATATCCCGTTTGTGCATTACGCGGACGCCGGGTTCTTCGAGTTCGGCACCGAACGCGTCACCGACGAAGCGACCCCGGAGATTTCCCGGTCCGAGCGGCTCTGGGCCCACCCCGGCCTCCGCCCGCTCTCGGGTCTCCAGGACACGGCCAACTCCCCCATCGCGGCGTACCGGTGGGAACACACCGACGCCGCCCTGGCAGAACAGCTACTCCTCGAGGACGAGGGCCATCCGGCCACCGTGTCCCAGGGCCACGCCGCGGTCCGGTACTCGAACCCGACCACCGGCGGGGACGTCATGCCCACCATCCGGGCCGAATTCCACCGCCTCCGGCCCGGCGCCACCACCGAGCCCTTGCGCGAAGTCGGCTCCAGCGTCTGGCAGGTCTTCGAAGGCACCGGCACCGCGGTCCTGAACGGCGAGGCCAAGTCTCTGGCCAAGGGCGACCTGTTCGTCGTCCCGTCCTGGACCGAATGGTCCCTGACCGCCGACGAGGCTGCAGAGTTTGATCTGTTCCGATTCAGCGACGCCCCCATCTTTGAACGCCTGAACTTCAGCCGCACCTACACCGAAGGACGCAAGAACGCATGAGACTCCTCACCCTCCGCACCCAGACCAGCAACGGCATCAGCACCAACACCGTCGCGGTCCGCCAGGACGGGACCACCCTCACCGAGATCGACGGATTCACCGACGTCGGGGCCCTCCTGAAGGACCCCGCCTGGGAGGCCATCGCCAAAGCCGCCAACGGCGCCACCCACCCGTCTGAGGGCGCCGACCTCGCCGCCGTCATCCCCGCCCCGGGCAAGATCATCTGCGTGGGCCACAACTACCGCAACCACATCAAGGAAATGGGCCGGGAAGTCCCCGAGTACCCCACCCTGTTCGCCAAGTACGCCGAGTCCCTGATCGGGCCAAATGACGACCTGGCCCTGCCGCAGGAGTCCGACGCGGTGGACTGGGAAGCCGAGCTTGCGGTCGTGATCGGCAAGACAGGCCGACGCATCGCCGAGGCCGACGCCAAGGATCACATCGCCGGCTACGCCGTGCTCAACGACGTGTCCATGCGGGACTACCAGTTCCGGACCGTCCAGTGGCTCCAGGGCAAGACGTGGGAGAAGTCCACCCCGTTCGGACCCGCCCTGGTCACGCAGGACGAATTCAGCGCAGGCCCGCTGATGACCAGCGCCGTGGACGGGGAAATCCAGCAGCAGACCCCCACCTCCGACCTGGTCTTCACGCCCGAATTCCTGGTCTCCTACATCTCCACGATCATCACCCTGAACCCGGGAGATGTGATCGCGACCGGCACCCCGGGCGGGGTGGGCCACGCCCAGGACCCCAAGCGCTACCTGCAGGAAGGCCAACTCCTGGTCACCACCATCGAGGGCCTGGGCCAGCTGACCAACCGAGTGGTCAAGGAAGCCTGATGACCGCCCGCCAGGACCAGACGACGGACCCGGAGCTGCTCGAGGCGCTGCTCCAGGCCCGACGGGGGACCGCGTTCTTCGCCCGGAAACTCAACGAGCTCTCCGACGAGGACCTCGACGGCCCCTCGCTGCTGCCGGGGTGGAACCGCCGGCACGTCACCGCGCACATCGGCTACAACGCCCGCGCCATCGCCCGCCTCATCGAATGGGCCGCAACAGGGACCGAAACACCCATGTACGCGTCGCCCGAAGCCCGGGACCACGAAATCAGCTTCGGGGCGACCCTGCCGCCGATCGCGCTGCGGTACCTGTTCGACCACTCCGCGGTGCACCTGAACGTCGAATGGCGCGACCTCCCGGCACAGGCCTGGCACCACCAGGTCAAAACCGCTCAGGGCCGCGTTGTGCCCGCCACGGAAACCGTGTGGATGCGCACCCGCGAAGTCTGGACCCACGCCATCGACCTGGACAACGGAGCGGCGTTCTCCGACATCCCCGCGCCCGTGCTCGAACGGCTCCTAACAGACATCACCACCGCGTGGCACACCCGCGGCACCGACACCGGCCTGCTCATCAACGTCACCGGACCGGACCTGACATTCGGCGACACCACCGCCCAGAACCCGACGCTCATCACCGGAACCCTGCCCGGCATCACCCAATGGGCCACCGGACGCGGCACCCGCGGCGTCACCGCAACACACAACGGAACACCCCTGGACGAAACGCCCGCAGCCCCCAAATGGATCTGAGCCTGTGACCTTCGGGCAGCCGAAAAGCACTGCAAATAGTCAGGATAACGGAACAGCGGCGGGATAACCCGCCGCTGTTCCGTCGTTCTATGTCCCGTTCTAATGAGTGGAGCCTATGAGGCGGGAGCGGCCTGGGGGTTATTGATGTTGACCAGCCAGGCAGTCCCGAACCGGTCCGTGCACATGCCGAAGATGTCGCCCCAGGGCGCCGGCTCCAACGGAACGGTGACCGTGCCGCCGTCGGCGGACAGCTTTTCCCAATAGCCGCGCAGTTCGGCTTCGTCGTCGCCGCTGAGCGAAACCGAAATGGAGCTGCCGGTCGCGAGGTCCATGCCGTTCGGCGTGTCCGCCCCCATCAGGACCACGCCGTTGCTGGCCGTCAGCATGCCGTGCATGATTTTGTCGGCTTCCGCCGGATCTTCGCTGGCGTGGAACTCCCCGAACGTGCTGAGGGCCAGGTCGCCGCCGAAGACAGACTGGTAGAAGGTCATCGCCTCGCGGGCGTTCTCGCGGAAGCCAAGGTAGGGGTTGAGCGTCGTTGGCATGGCCGGGTCTCCTTGAAGTACAGAACTGATTCGGATTCGAAACAGTCAACATCCTGCCGCACTTCCCGCCGCGTTCATAGGGTTCACGGAACCTGATTGCCCCGCAGTTTTCAGGGCATAAAGCGGTATCCCACACCAGGTTCCGTGAGGAGGTGGCGGGGTTTCCCGGGATCGGCCTCCAGCTTCCGCCGCAACTGGGCCATGTACACACGCAGGTAGTTGGCTTCCGTCTGGTAGGCCGGTCCCCAGACGTCCAGCAGCAACTGCTGCTGGGTCACCAGCCGGGCAGGGTTCCGGACCAGCAGTTCCAAGATGTTCCATTCGGTCGGCGTCAGCCGGACAACGTCCCCGTCCCTCGTGACCTGCCGTTGGGCCAAGTCCACAGTGAACGAGGAAGCGGCCACCGTGGGTGCCGACGCCGGATCCGGAACGCGGCGCAGGAGCGCACGCAGGCGGGCCAACAGCTCGTCGAGTCCGAACGGCTTGGTGATGTAGTCGTCCGCACCTGCATCCAGGGCGTCGACTTTGTCCGATGAGCCGTGGCGTGCAGACAGCACCAGTACGGGCAGGTTGCTCCATCGACGGAGTTCCCGCAGGACTTCCGCGCCATCCAGGTCCGGCAGTCCGAGGTCCAGGATCATCACGTCCGGCGGACGGTGGGAAGCGGCACGCAAGGCTGTGCCGCCGTCGGCCGCTGACTCCACGGCGTAGCCGTGGGCCTGGAGTGTGATCCGGAGTGCCTTCAGCAGGTGGGGATCGTCGTCGACAACCAGCACACTGGTCCGGCGGCCGCCCTGCGTGCCGGAAGAATCAGCCTGGTCCGAATTCACGTGGCCTCCTGACGCGGCTGGCCGGCCGCGTGACGCGCGCCCGGCGAGCCGGTGGAAAGGGCCAGCCTGATCACCATGGTCAGCCCGCCGCCGGGAGTTTCCTGTGCAGTCAGCGTGCCGCCCATGGCCCTGACGAACCCGTCGGCGACGGCCAGGCCCAGTCCCACTCCGGTGGCCTGTGGCCGGTCGTGGAGCCGCTGGAACGGCTGGAACATCTCAAGCACCTTCCCGGCGGGCACACCGGCGCCGTGATCGATGATCCGCAGTTCGCCGGACGGATAGCCATCCAGCGTGGCTGCACCCATGCCGTCGGAAGTGCCGGTGATGGTGATCCCCGAACCCGGCGCGTATTTGACGGCGTTTTCCACAATGTTCGCGATCACTCGGTCCAGCAGCACCGGATCGGCTTCCACAGTGGGCATGTTGGCGGGCAGCTCCACCCGGACTGTACCGTCCGGGAGCCCGCGCAGGGCCGGGGCAACAACCTCGCTCCACCGCACGGGTCCCAGCAGCGGCCGGACGGAATCGGCGGTGATCCTTGACATGTCCAAGAGGTTTCCCACCAGCTGGTCCAGCCGGTCCGTGCATTCGTCAATGGTTTCCAGCAGCTCCCGTTCTTCCGCGGGCGTATAGGTGACGGTCCGCTGCAGCAAGCCACCGGCGGCGAGCTTGATCCCCGCCAGGGGCGTCCGCAGGTCGTGGGACACCGCCCGCAGGATCGCCGTGCGCATGGAGTTCCCTTCGGCCAGCCGCAGCACCTCGCGCCGGCTGACGGCCAGCTGGCGGCGTTCCAGCTGGGCTTTCACGTGGACCGCAAACGCACCCAGCAACCGGCTTTCCACTGCCGGCACCTCCCGGCCGAACAGCACCAGCCGGGTGTCGGCGTCGACCGGTTCTGCGGTGCTGCCCGGCAGTCCGGTGACGCCATGCTCCCACCCGGCGGTATCCCCCGCAGCGGCCACGAGCGACCAGATCCTGCCGTCCGCGCCGCGGACTCCGGAGGGTCCCGACGTCGGAACGGAACCTTGCGCTGTGCCCTTCCGGCTGCTGTACACACCGGCACCGGTGGCACCAAAAACGTCCAGGGCCTCCGCCAGGATCCCGTCCAGGGTGTCCTCCGAACGGGAGGCGCCCAGGGCGAGGTCGCCCAGCGTCGCCGCCTCCGCCTGTGCGCGGGCAGCCTCCTTGGACCGGCGGGCAGACCCGTCCACCACCCCGGCGACTGCCACTGACACCCCCACAAAAACGGCCAGGGACAGGAGGTCCTGGGGATCACTGATCGCCAGGTCCCCCAGGGGCGGCGTGGAAAAGTAGTTCACCAGCACGCTGCTCCACAGCGCGCCGACCACGGCAGGCCACAACCCGCCCACCAGCGCCACCGCAACGGCGCCGGCAAGCTGGATTAGGACGGCGGTGGCAACGCTGTGGTCGAAGGCTGCGAGCAGCAGCTGCAGCAGGGCGGGCAGGGCTGCTGCGAGCGCAAAGCCAATAGCAACCCTGGTGCGGCCCAGGTCAGGCCGCCGGCGTGGTGCGTTCCGCTGGTGCGGGACGCGGGGAACTACCTGGACATCAACGTCGCCCGCACCGCGGACCACCCGGGCTTCCACGGTGCCGCCGGCGAACAACCCTGCCAGCACACCGGCAAGCGGTCCGCGGCGGGACTGCCCCACAACAATATGGGTGGCACTGGACTTGCGGGCGTAATCGAGCAGGGCCCGGGCCGGATCCGTCGCGGAGACGGTGTGGTAGGTCCCGCCCAGGTCATTGACCAGCCGCCGCTGTGCCTCCAAAACCTGGGGAGACTCGCCCGCGGCACCCCCTGTGGTGCGGACGTGGACGGCCACCAGCTCGCCGCCGTCGGTCCTTTCGAGAATCCTGGCGGCGCGCCGGATGAGCAGTTCTGCGTCATCGCTGCCGTTGAGGCCAATGACTATCCGTTCCCGTGCCATGCCGCCATTCTCCCACCCGGATCCCGACGTCCCGTGCGGGCCTTTCCCGGGGTTAGGGCTTTGGTCATGCGGACGTTAAGGATGCGTCAAGATCCGCCCGAATCCGGCTCCAAGGCGAGTGGGCAGTACTAGATTCGGCTGTGCCCGCGGTGCTGTGCCGCAGGCTGAAAGGCTTCCATGACCACCATGAGCAGACCCCCTGCCGATCCCTCGGCACTCCGTGCGACGCGGAAGGAGGCCCTTGGCAGTTGGCTGATGCATGGATTGGAGGATGCCAAGGGCACCCATCAGGGGCCGGGCGGGCTCGCGGACGAACAAAAGAAGCACCACTGGTGGCAGGTGATGTGCCTGACCGGCGTGGACTACTTCTCCACGCTGGGCTATCAGCCGGCCATCGCGGCGCTCGCGGCCGGTGCCATCTCCCCCTTGGCAACGCTTGTCCTGGTGGCCGTGACGCTGTTCGGCGCCCTCCCCGTCTACCGCCGGGTTGCCGGCGAGAGCCACCGCGGCGAAGGGTCCATTGCCATGCTGGAGCGGCTGCTCCCCAAGTGGCGGGGCAAGCTCCTGGTGCTGGTGCTGCTGGGTTTCGCGGCCACCGACTTCATGATCACCATGACGCTGTCCGCCGCCGATGCCACGGCACACCTGATCGAGAATCCGTTTGCACCGGACGCCCTGCACGGCCAGGAGGTGGCCGTAACGCTGGTCCTGCTTGCCCTGCTCGCTGCCGTTTTCCTGCGCGGGTTCAAGGAGGCCATCGGCGTCGCCGTTGTGCTGGTGGTCCTGTACCTGGGGCTCAACGTGGTGGTCATCGCGAGGTCGCTCGCGGAGGCAGCCGCCCATCCGGTGGCCGTCGGTGACTGGTGGCAGACTCTTAATACCTCCCACGGGAATCCGCTGATGGCGGTGGCCATCGCGTTGCTCGTCTTCCCCAAGCTGGCGCTGGGGCTGTCCGGCTTTGAAACCGGTGTGGCGGTGATGCCGCAGGTCCGCGGCGGCGCGGCCGACACCCAGGAGAACCCGGCCGGACGGATCCAGGGGACCCGGCGGATGCTGACCACCGCCGCCCTGATCATGAGTTCCTTCCTGGTGACCAGCAGCTTCACCACGGTTGTCCTGATCCCCGAGGCTGAGTTCCTGCCGGGCGGCGAAGCCAACGGCAGGGCGCTGGCGTTCCTGGCCCACGAATACCTCGGGCCGGGCTTCGGCACGGTGTATGACGTGAGCACCATCGCCATCCTGTGGTTCGCCGGTGCGTCCGCGATGGCCGGCTTGCTGAACCTTGTCCCCCGGTACCTGCCGCGGTACGGCATGGCCCCTGCGTGGGCGAAGGCAGTCCGGCCGCTCGTGCTTGTCTTCACGCTGATCGGGTTCCTGATCACCTGGCTGTTTGAGGCCGACGTCGATGCCCAGGGCGGGGCGTACGCCACCGGCGTCCTGGTGCTGATGACCTCGGCTGCAGTGGCTGTGACACTCTCGGCCCGCCGGCTTCAGCAGCGTAAGCGGACCATCGGCTTCGGCATCATCACGGTGCTGTTTGTCTACACAACGGTCACCAATATCTTTGAACGTCCCGAAGGCATCCGGATTGCCGGCTTCTTCATCCTGGGGATCATCAGCATCTCGCTGCTCTCGAGGGTGCTGCGATCCTTCGAACTGCACGCCACGCACGTCCGGCTGGACACCCAGGCCCTGGAGTTCATGGCGGAGAATCTGAGCGGGCCCATCGGGATCATCGCCCACGAACCGCTTCGCCAGTCGGCGGACGCATACCGGCAGAAACTGGCGTCCGCCACCGAAGCAAGCCATTTCCCCTCTGATTACCGGCCCCTGTTCCTGGAAGTGACAGTGGATGACTCCTCCGACTTCGAGACGGCCTTGGAAGTCCGCGGCGTGGTGCGGCACGGGTTCGCCGTCCTGGAAGTGCACGGACCGGTTGTGCCCAACACCATCGCCTCGGTGCTCCTGCACATCCGCGATGTGACCGGGCTGATGCCGCACGTCTACTTCCGCTGGACCGAAGGAAATCCTGCCGTGAACCTCCTGAAATTCCTGGTGCTGGGCGAAGGCGAGATCGCCCCCGTGACCCGCGAGATCCTCCGCGAGGCCGAACCGGATGTCACCAAGCGGCCGTGGGTGCACGTGGGTTGACCGTTGACGACGGCGGGACTTCACCCCCCGAGCTGGTGGACTGTGAAGGCCGTCAGGAACCCGACGGATGCGGTCAGCCCGGTGAGGTTGTGGTGCTCTTCGAACGCCTCGGGGATCGTGGTGTCGGCGAGCATCGCCAGGATCCCGCCCGCCGCGATCGCGGTAATGAAGGCGATGACGGCGTCCGGAGCGTTCTCCAGCGCCACATACCCGAGCAGTGAGGCGAACCCGCACATGACGGCTATGCCTCCCCACACCCCAAAAATGTAGCCGGTACTGCGTCCTGCCTTTTTCATCCCGGCAGTTCCGGAAAGACCCTCGGGAACGTTGGAAATGAAGACAGCCGCAAGCATGGCCGGACTGACCGATCCCGCGGTGACGAGTCCGACGCCGAGCACTATCGACTCCGGGATCCCGTCCAGGAGGGCGCCGAAGGCGATGGCCGTGCCGCTGCCCGGGCTGTCCTGCTCCGACGGTTGCTGGCTGCCTGAGCGTTTGCGGTGTTTTGCGCCGGCCCGTGTGAGGAGCATGTTCGCTCCCACGTAGACCACGGAGCCGGCCAGGAATCCGGTCACGGTGGGCCACAGGCCCCCGCCATCAACCGCCTCGGAGACGAGCTCGAACGCCAGTGCCGAAATCAGCACGCCCGCCCCAAAGGACATGATCGAGGAGACTAGTTTGGACGGAATGGCCCATTTCCACGACGCGGCGGCCCCCAGCACCAGGGCGGCACCGGCCACGGTTCCCCACATCAACGCCTGAAGCCACACCGGCATGCTGCCACCTTTCGTTCGCCCCGCACGGGACTCACCCTGCTGACTGAACCCATAGGCCCTGAACCTATCCTCCCTCGGCGTTGCACGCACGGCGCCGTGCCTGTCTACTGGCCAGGGCGCCAATTGTCGTAGGCTCAGGAGCATGGCCAGATACTTTGATGTTCATCCCCAGGATCCCCAGCCCCGCGCGATCACGCAGGCCGTGAAGATCGTGCTCGACGGCGGGCTGATCGCCTACCCCACGGACTCCTGCTACGCCCTCGGGGCCCAGCTGGGCAACAAGGATGCCCTGGACCGGATCCGGAATATCCGCAAGCTCGACGACAAGCACCACTTCACGCTGGTGTGCAAGGATTTCGCCCAGCTGGGACAGTTCGTGAACATCGGCAACGACGTCTTCCGCGCCATTAAGGCCGTCACGCCCGGCAGCTACACGTTTATCCTGCCGGCCACCAAGGAAGTGCCGCGCCGGCTGCTGCACCCGAAGAAAAAGACCGTGGGCGTGCGCATCCCGGACAACCGGGTGGTCCAGGCGCTGCTGGCCGAACTCGGCGAGCCCCTCCTCTCCAGCACCCTGCTGCTCCCGGACGAGGAAGACCCGCTGACCCAGGGCTGGGAAATCAAGGAACGGCTTGAGCACGAGGTGGACGCGGTCATCGATTCCGGCGACTGCGGGGCAGAGCCCACCACGGTGATCGACTATTCCAGCGGAGTGGCCGAGGTGGTGCGTCGCGGCACCGGCGACCCGTCCCGGTTCGAGTAGCCGGCTCGAACGGACTCAGTCCTGTTTGCGGGCCCGGCTCGGCTGCACCCGCGGGGGCTCACCGGGCATCTTCGGGTAGTCCGGCGGGAACGGCAGTTCGCCGAGCCCGGTCTTGAGGTCCCGCTCCCACCACTCCAACAGCACGTCAATGGTGCCCGGATGCGACTTCATGTCTGCCCAGGGATCGCCGATGGTCCTGAGCCGCTCGGGGACCGTCAGGATGGTGAAGTCCTTGGGATCCGCGCTGCCCAGTTCGTCCCAGCTGATGGGGCAGGAGACCGGCGCATGGGCCAGCGCGCGGGGGCTGTACGCGCCGGCGATGGTCCGGTCCCGGTTCGCCTGGTTGAAGTCCAGGAACACCTTCACCCCGCGTTCCTCTTTCCACCAGGCCGTGGTGACCTTGTCCGGCATCCGCCGCTCCAGCTCGCGGGCCGCAGCGATCACTGCGTGGCGGACGTCCAGGAATTCGTGGGTGGGCTCGATGGGCGCGTAGACGTGCAGGCCGCGGTTCCCCGATGTCTTGATGAACGTGTCCAACCCGGCCTCCGCCAACACGTCCTTCAGCGCCAGTGCAGCCGGGACGGCGTCGTCGAAGTCTGTGCCCGGCTGCGGGTCAAGGTCGATGCGCAGCTGGTCCGGGTTATCGGTGTTTTCCGCATGTGACGGCCACGGATGGAACACCACCGTATTCATCTGGACCGCCCATACTGCCGCGGCGGGTTCGTCAAGGACCAGCATGGGGTGCGAGCGCGCGCTCGGAAAGACCACCTTCACCGACCGGATGAAGTCCGGGGTTCCCTTGGGCGGGTTCTTGGAGAAGAACTGGTCCCCCTCGACGTTTTCCGAGAACCTCTGCAGCGCCACCGGCCGGTCACCGTTCGCGGCAATGAACGCCTCCCCCACATCCACCATGTAGCGTGCGAGGTCCAGCTTGGTCAGACCCAGCTCCGGCCAGAGCACCCTGCTGGGGCTGGAAACACGCATCTCGCGCTCGCCGTGCGGTCCCGGGACAGTGAGGGTGGTCTGTTCGCTCGCCATGGGGACAACCTACCCTGCGCCACGCGTGGCGTCAGCACCCCGGCGCCCAGGGCTGCCGGTGATCCGGCATCATGGACCTATGGCCGTAGCTGAATCCCCTGTCACCTTTCCCGTCGGCGACGTTGAGGTCTCCGGCGTTTACGCCCGCCCGGACAGCCCCTTCGCCACACTGGTGCTGGCGCACGGGGCAGGCGCCGGTATGGAGCACCCGTTCATGAGCGGTTTCACCCGTGGACTGAACGACGACGGCGTTGCCACCTTGCGCTTCAACTTCCCCTACCGCGAGGCTGGCCGAAAATTCCCGGACCGGCCGCCGGCAGCCATCGCCGCCTGGCGCGCCGCCATGCATGAAGCAATGCGGCGAGGAACCGAGCACGGTGATACGGGACCGGTGTGGGCTGCCGGCAAATCGTTTGGCGGCCGGATGGCGTCCATGGCAGTTGCCGAGGGAATGGACACTGCCGGCCTTGTCTACCTCGGCTATCCCCTCCACCCGCCCGGCAAGCCCGAAAAGCTCCGCGACGAGCACCTCTTCGGGCTCACGCTCCCCATGTTGTTCCTGCAGGGCACGCGCGACACCTTTGCGACGCCGGATCTGCTGGAGGGTGTGGTCTCCCGGATCGGTCCGTCCGCTGTCCTGGACTGGATCGACGGCGGTGACCACTCCTTCGCCGTCGCAGGAAAGAAACGCGACGCTGCAGAGATCGGAGCGTCGCTGGCGCCCAAGGTGGCCGGGTTCATGCGGAGCCGCGGCTAACCCATCCGGCCAGCCGTAACGGCCACGTGTCCCGACCGGTTACGCAGCGTCCTCGTGCCACCAGCCTTCCCAGGCGGTGGAGGTCAGCCGGCCGGTGGGGAAATCGGCCTTCCCGATCCCGCCATTGTGCGGGCGGCTACCCTCTCCGCGGCCGGCGTCAAAGAGGAAGTTCAGGCTACTCAAAAGCAACATTATGTGTGTCCCTTCGTGTGGTGGTCTGGACCACGTTGTCCAAGTAGGAACGAGCCTAACTGTGCCATGTTTCAGCGGGTCGACGTAACGTTTCGGCGAGGTATCGGACATCTCACCGGTGCAACCAGCGAAAGAAGGGCCGCCGGCGGTCCGGCGCTACATGCGGGCTTTGGTCCGGGCCGTCGGCAGTGCCGTCCAGGGATCCTCCGGCCAGGGATGCCTGGGGTAGCGGCCGCGCATCTCGGCCCGCACCTGCGCGTACGGCCCGGACCAGAACGATGCCAGGTCGTCCGTCACGGCGAGCGGCCGCCGCGCGGGCGACAGCAGGTGGAAGAGGACAGGAACCCTGCCGTCCACCAGCCGTGGGGTCTCAGCCCAGCCAAAGCACTCCTGCAGCTTGACCGCGACAACCGGCCGGCCGCCGTCGTCCGCGCGTGGCTGCCGAGGCGCTTCCTGCCCGGGTCCTGCCTGGTCCGCCGCGGCCGAGCCTGACCCGGCACCGCCTGACGCCGCTTTGTCCGACACCTCGGGGTAGTCGATCCGCACCATCGATCCGCTGGGTACTTTCAGTGCCTCCGGTGCCAGCTCCGCCAGACGGACCGCCTCCGGCCAGGGCAGCAGCCTCCGTAGGGGGTTGGTGAGGTCGATGCTGCTGGTGGCGGCGCCGCCGGCCAGTGCCTCGAGCTCGGGTCCCAGCCAGGAGTCCAGCCGGGCCAGCAGGGCCGGTTCGGAAACGTCGGGCCACGGCTCGCCAAGTTCGCGGCGCAGCAAGGCGAGGCGGCGGCGCAACACATCGGCCGCCGTCGACCATCCGATGGTTCCCAGCCCCTCCTTCGCGAGGGCACGGGCCACGGCGGCACGGCCTTCCTCGGCGGAGGGGCGGATGGGGGTGGAGGACAGGCTGATGGCACCCAGCCGGCGTTCCCGCCTGGCCTTCACCCGGCCCTGGCTGAACTGCGCTTCCACCGTGTCGGTCAAGAGGTGCCCGGCGGCCGCCTCGGCGGTGTCGGCGCTCAGCGGCGCGGCGGACCGGATCACCGCGCCGGTACCGGCTGCGTCCCGGCCGGCGGCGCGTGAAACTTCCGCCACGGCCAGCCACTCATGCCCGGTGAGCGGACTGCCCGCCGGCAATCCCGCACGAGTGCCGGACGACAGCAGGTACCGGGCCGGGCCATCGCCCGGGACGCGCCGGGCCACGCGGTCCGGGAACGCCAGCGCGACGACGACGCCCACCGCCTCCGCAGCGGTCACCGGCGCGGTGCTGACGAGGGAGGCGATGCCGGACGTGCCGATGGCGGCGCCTTCAGTCCGCGCAATGCCCTCCAGCCGGCGGACGTCCTCCGCCCAGCGCCTGGCGGCGGGGTCCTTTCCGGCGCGCAGGCCGGACAGGAGCCGGGTGAGGTCGGCCCCCGGGGCCCGCTGGTCCCCGGCTACGAGCGCCACCGCTTCCGCTGCGGCGCGGTGACCTACGGCCGCGGCACCGTCGAGCAGTGCGCGGGCCAGCCGCGGATCGGCCGGGACCCTGGCCAGCGCCCGCCCCACCGCGGTGGCATGTCCGTCACGCGCCACGGCTCCGAGTTCGCGGAGGACTTCAACAGCCTCGCCCATGGCAGCTGCCGGAGGTGCATCCGGAAGCGCCAGCCCGGCGCCGCCCGGCGATCCCCAGCAGGCCAGGACCAGCGCAGCACCGGTCAGGTCCGCGACCGCGATCTCCGGCGTCACGTGCGCCGGCGCGGCGCCATAGGTCCGCTGGTCGTAGCACCGGACCACCCGGCCCGGACCCTGCCGCGCGGCCCGGCCGGCCCGCTGTTCGGCTGATGCCCGGGAGCAGGAAACAGTGACCAGCCCGGACATGCCGCGGCTGGCATCACGGCGCGGCTCGCGGGTCAGCCCGGAATCAATGACAAGGCGCACTCCAGGGACGGTCAGGGATGACTCGGCCAGATCCGTGGACACGATGATCCGTGCCGGGCCGCCCGGCCGGCGCCCCGAAACTGCCTGGTCCTGTTCGGCTGGGCTGACCTGGCCGTGGAGCTCCAGCACGTCGGTTCCGGGGGCAGCCCGGCCGCGGAGGCGAGCCGCCACATAGGAGACCTCCCAGGCTCCCGGGACAAAAACCAGCGCATCGGTGCCCGCGTCCTGCCCCACCGCCGCGGTATGGGCCTGCGCGGCTGTATCGGCCACGTGGTCCAGGAACGCGCGTGTGACCCCACGGTCATCCAGCCGCGCCACGGCGGCGGGTACCCACTCCACTGCCAGGGGGTACAGCGCTGAGGGGCAGTCGACGACGGGAGCTGGCCCGCCGTCGTCGTCCGCTGTCCCTGCCTGTCCTGTCCCTGCATTCGCGGTTGCACCCCCGATCAGGGCGGCGAAGTGGGGCGCGTCCAGGGTGGCGGACATGGCCACCAGCGTGAGGTCGCCGCGGAGCTGCCGAACTTCGGCGAGCATCCCCAGCAGCAGGTCGGTTTCGAGGCCGCGTTCATGGACCTCGTCCAGGATGACCGCGCCCGTGCTTTCCAGGCCGGGATCATCGAGCAGGCGCCGCAGCAGGATGCCCGGCGTGACAAACTCCACCAGGGTGGCGGATCCGGCCTGGCGTTCACCGCGGACGGTGTACCCCACGCGGTCGCCGATCTGGCTGCCGTCCAATGAGGCCAGTCGCCGGGCGGCGGCACGCGCAGCGACCCGCCGCGGCTGGGTGACGACCACGCGCTTGGCCATTCCTGCAGGCGCGGCAAGGTTGGCGAGCAGCGGCGGGACAAGCGTTGTTTTGCCGGTGCCGGGCGGCGCCTGCACCACTGCCGTACCCGCCGCACCGCCGGCGCGCAGCACAGACGACAACTCGGCGAGCGATTCGGCGAAGGCAAGACCGGTGCCGATGACCGCCAGATCAAAGGTGCCGGCACCAGAGGGGCCAGCAGGGACGGCGGCGGAGTCGGTTGGCGATGTCACCCGTCCATTGTCGCCGCAATCCCCCACCGCCGTCAGCGCACGTGCGGGTGGGATAGGTCAGACTGGAGGTCATCGACCACGAAAGCAGGACTTCCCTTGATCAACCTCCAGCAGGACTCCGAAGGCTTCATCCGCATGAAAAGGCACTTTCCAGCCAGTGCCGCCGTGACAGTCACGTTCAGCGACGGCTCCCAAGAGGAATTCTCCGGCCGCCGGCTCAACGAGATCTACGACGACGCCTTGGCGGTGTACCGCGCCCAGAACCACCTTGATGCCAAAGGTTTTTCCCGTGGCCCGCAGAAAAAGGTGCAGACCAGCATCGAGTTTGTCCCCGTCCGGCCCGGGATGGGGCAGTAACCCGGCCCACCCCGGCCATCCGGCTCACCGCGGCACCCCGTCTCACCGCGACGGTTTGACCACCATCGCGGAACCGCCACCGCGCCGCAGGGGCTCGGCAACCGCGGTCATGCTCTTGCCGGGCCCAAACTCGATGGCCGTCGCGGCGCCGATCTCTGCAGCCGACGTGAAGGCGTCACCTGCGGGTACCAGTTTGTGTTTGTATGGTGCCAAGGCGTCTCCGTACTGCTTGATGAACTCCGGCTCGGCCGTGACATTGGCTGTGTTGCGCTGGGACGCACGCGGGGCCGCGAGCGAGTCCAAAATGCTCATACCCAAGTCCACCCTGTTGAGGATGGTCTGCAGCACCGTGGTGATAATGGTCGATCCGCCGGGCGAACCGAGCGCCAGGAACGGCTTTTCGTCCTTGAGCATGATGGTGGGAGACATCGACGAGCGCGGACGCTTCCCCGGCTCGATCCGGTTCGGGTCCTCCGGATTGGTCGACGTATAGGAGAAGTCGGTGAGCTCGTTGTTGAGCAGGAACCCACGGCCGGGCACCACGATGCCGGACCCGCCAGTCTGCTCGATGGTGAGAGTGTATTCCACCACGTTCCCCCACTTGTCGGCGACAGTCAGGTTGGTCGTGGAGATGTTTTCGGTGTCCTTCTCGTCTGCGGCTGCCGCAGGTGCAACCGGGCACACGCCGTTGTAGTCTGACACGTCCCCTGCCGGTACCGGCTTGATTGCCGCCGTCCCCGGATCGATGGCGCACGCCCGCTCCTTGCCAAACACCGGGTCGGTGAGGGCTTCGGTGGGGACGTCGACAAATGCCGGGTCCCCGAGGTACTTGCCGCGGTCTGCGAAGGCGAGCGCGCTGGCTTCGAGGTAGTGGTGCAGGGCAGCTGGTTTAGCCGTGGGCGACAAGTCAAACGGTTCCAGGATGTTCAGCGCTTCGCCCACAGTTGTGCCACCGCTGCTGGAGGGCGCCATGCCGTAAACGTCGTAGCCGCGGTACTCCACATGTGTGGGTTCCTGGTCCAGCGTCCGGTATGCGGCGAGATCCGCCGTCGTCAGGTAGCCCGGAAGGGCTGGAATGCTGGTGGGCGGGACAGTCACAGGAGGCACCCAGGCGGGGTCTTTCGGCGGGTCCTTGACAGTTGCCGCGATCTCCGTCGCGAGCTGTCCGCCGTAGAAGGCATCCGTTCCCTCCTTCGCGAGGAGCCGGTACGTCTTGGCGAGGTCCTTGCTGTGGAAAATACTGCCGACGGCGGGAGCGTCACCGCCGGGCAGGAAGAGACTCGCCGTGGCGGGGAAGGCCGAGAACCGGACTTTGTTGTCGAGTGTCTGCTGGCGGAAGGTCTCGTCCACCACGAAGCCGCGGTTGGCCACCTTGATGGCAGGTTCGAGGGCCTCGTCAAGGTCCAGCGTCCCCCAACGCTCCAGCGCCCGTTCCCACGTCGCCGGCGTTCCGGGGACGCCCACGGAGACGCCGCTCGAGACGAGCTCTGCGAACGTGTATACGACGCCGGTGGCCGGATTCACGAACGCAGTGGTCGGCATCGTTGCCGGAGCCGTTTCCCGACCATCGATGGTTCCCACTTTGCCGGTCTTCGCGTCGTAGAACACGAAGTATCCGCCTCCGCCGACGCCGGCGCTGTATGGCTCGGTCACACCCAGGGTCGCGGCCGCGGCCACGGCGGCATCCGCCGCATTGCCGCCGTCGCGCAGGACCTCGATAGCCGCAGCGGACGCCTCCGGGTCAACGGTGCTCACCGCCCCGCCGTACCCGGTCGCCATCGGTGTTTTATCGGTCGCGCGGGGATCTGCGAACGCGGGGCTGGTCACCGCCCCACCCGTCACGCTCAAGGCCAGAACAGCCGTTACAGCAGCTAATTGACGTCGCACACTAGGCATGATCTCTCCCAAGTCGGGGTGTTGCGCAGGGTGGGTTTGCGCCACGATACTCCGCCGGGTTGGGACTCTCAAGGCTCAACTTTTTTGTGCCGAGGCCATGGCTTCAGGCCGGTGTGCCGGCTTCGGTGGTTGCTGTGTCGGCCGGCGAGCGCCGCCGCCGGCTCGCCAGCAGGAACGGCACGGCGAACAGTTCGATCACACCGCTGATGGCAAGCGAAAGGGGGTAGCCGTACACGTCCGCTGCCCGGCCCATCAGCGGCTGCACCACAATTCCACCGCTGGATCCCATGAGTGAATCGAAGCTGAGCACCGTTGCCCGCTGCTTTGAAGCAATCATGTCGTTCAAATAGGCCTGCCGCACCGGAGTGCCCGCCGCTGAGATCAGCGCCCACAACACCAGCAGCAGCAACGCCACCCAAAACACACGCGTGATACCGAGAGCCACTAGGATCAAGGCGCCCATGCTGCTGCTCGCTACCAGGACCGTGGTGCGTTTGTGGACCAGGCGCCGGACCATGGGCGCCAGCCAGCCGCCCACCACCTGGGCCCCGGCCACAATGCCCGCCGCGAGGCCGGCGACGGAGTAGGCGCGCGGGTCACCGAAGAGCTCCAGCAGGTAGGGCTGCAGGGCATAGAAAACATAGATCCCGACGCCGGCGCTGAAAGGCGCTGCGAGCATGATGTACCGTACGGGCGGGTTTTTCAGGCCGTTGTCGATGGAGGCGGACAGCACGTCCCGGCTCGCCTTGAGCGGATGGGGAGAACGTTCCGGAGTGAAGCCCACATCGCGCATCAGCCAAAAGGCCGCCCCGAACATCGCCAGGAGCACTCCAACGCGCAACAGGAACGGCACGCCGAGGTCGGTGGCCTGGGCAATCACGCCGCCGGCCGTCGAACCGACGAGCATCGCGATGCCGGAGACCATCAATGCCCGCCCGAACACTGCCTCCAACTCACCGTCGTAGCCGGAGAAACGCAACGCATCCACCAGCCAAGCCTCCACGGCCCCGGAGAAGAACGTGAAGCCCAGGCCCAGCAGGACCGACACCACTGCCCAGGCCCAGAAGGGAGCGGACAACTGCCAGAGCAGGTAGTACAGGTAGGTGGAGGCAGCCAGGGTCACAGTTCCGAGAAGGAATGAGACCCGGCGTCCCCAACCGTCCGCGATGACCCCGGTAGGCACTTCGAACAGGACCATGCCGGCCGTGAAAAAGGCGTTGGCCGCGAATGCTTCCAGGTTGCTCAGCCCGGCATCCAACAGAAAGAGCGTATTGATGCCCCAGATGAAGGAGGCCGCAAGGGTGTTGCCCAGCGTCAGGGTGAGGTAGATGCGCTGGATCTTCCGCGCGGCGGCGTTCATGACGATCCGTTCATGACGTGGCGTTCATAAACGTGGCGTTGATGAGCCGCTGGGCACCGGGTCATGCCTGAGGTACCGGCGCCGGAACCGGCCGGTCCCGGCAGTCAGCGCCCGCAGCTCCACAGCGTACTTCAGCAGTTCCTGGTCCGGGACTTCCGCGCTGATTTCGGTCAGCTCACTACCGGAGGTGGCCGTGCCGGTGAGCCGTCCGCGGCGTGCTGAGAGGTCACTCATCACGGCCCCCACGTGCGCCTCGGACACGGTGATGCTGACCGCGGAAACCGGCTCGAGCAGCTGGATGCGACCGGCCGCGGCAGCCTCCCGGAGCGCCAGGGCCCCCGCCGCCTGGAAGGCGGCGTCGGAAGAGTCAACGCTGTGGGCCTTGCCGCCCACCAGCGTGACGCGGAGGTCCACCACGGGGAACCCGGCAGCCAGCCCTTTCTGCATCTGCGCACGCACCCCTTTCTCCACGGAGGAGATGAACGTTCCTGGGATCACCCCGCCCACCGTTTTGTCGACGAATTCGAACCCGCCGCCACGGTCCAGCGGCTCCACGTCGATGTCGCAGACGGCATACTGCCCGTGGCCGCCGGACTGTTTGACGTGCCGGCCGTGGCCCGTTGCCGGGGCGGCGAACGTTTCCCGCAGTGGCGTCACTACGTCAACGGTGTGCAGCTTCACGCCCTGGTCGCGCAGCCTGTCCAGCACCACGTCGGCATGGGCCTCCCCCATGCACCAGAGGATCAGCTGGTGTGTTTCCGCGTTCCGCTCAACACGCAGCGTGGGATCGCCGGCGGCCACCTTCGCCAGGCTCCGCGCCAGCGCGTCTTCGTCACTGCGCGAGTCCGCCTCGACGGCCACCGGCATCAGCGGCTCCGGCATCTCCCAGGTAGCCAGCAGGAGCGGCTGGTCCTTCGCCGAAATGGTGTCCCCGGTTTCGGCGCTTCCCAGTTTCGCCACCGCACAGATGTCACCGGCCACGCAGTGCGCCACCGGACGCAGGTTGGGGCCCAGCGGAGAATACAGGTGGGTGACGCGCTCGTCGGTGTCATGGTCCTGATGGCCGCGGTCCGCGAGCCCGTGCCCGCCGACGTGCACTGGAGTGTCAGCACGCAAAGTACCTGAAAATACACGCGTCAGGCAGACCCTCCCCAGGAACGGATCAATGGTGGTGCGGACCACCTCAGCGGCCAGCGGCCCGTCCGGGTCACAGGCCAAGGCCGCCGCTGGAGCGCCCGCCAGGTCAGTCACCTCCGGGAGGCCGCCCTCCACCGGCGACGGGAAGCCCCGGGTCAGGACTTCCAGCAGTTCCGCCGTGCCGAGTCCGGTGACAGCCGAGGCCGGCACCACCGGGAAAAAGGAACCGCGGGCGACGGCGGTTTCCAGGTCCGCGGTGAGGACATCGGTATCGATGTCCTCACCACCCAGATAGCGGTCCATCAGGGTCTCGTCCTCGCTCTCGGCGATGATCCCTTCGATGAGCCGGCCCCGGGCGGCTTCCGACGCCGCGCGCTCGCCGGCGTCAACGTCCCGGGAACCTGCCGCCGCCTCCCCGGCGGAGTAGTCAGAGACTGTGCCCGTCAGCAGTCCCAGCAGCCCGCTGGTTTCGCCGCCGGACCTGACCGGGACGTACAACGGCAGCACCGCGTCGCCGAACGCCTGCTGGCAGGCGGCCAGGACGCCGTCGTAATCTGCCCGAGGGTGGTCCAGGCGGGTGATGACCACAGCCCGCGGCATCCCGAGGCTTTCGCATTCGCCCCAGAGCGCCGTAGTGGTGGCGTCGATGCCGTCAACGGCGGAGACAACAAAGAGGGCGGCGTCCGCAGCCCGGAGCCCCGCCCGAAGTTCGCCGATAAAGTCCGGATATCCCGGAGTATCCAGGAGGTTCACCTTGGTCCCGTCGACGAGCAGCGGAACCAGGGACAGCGTGACCGACCGTTGCTGCCGCACTGCCGAAGGGTCAGAATCGCTGACGGTGGTGCCCTCCGCGATGGAGCCTTTGCGTGAAATCATGCCGTGGGCGGCCAGCATTGCTTCGATCAGCAGGGTCTTCCCGGCTCCCGAATGCCCCACGAGCGCCACGTTGCGCACCTGTTCCGGATCTGTTGCCGCGATGCCGTGCGGAGCATCAGCCCGGCGCACCTCCGGCCCTCCCCGCCCCGGTGTCCGTGCTGCGTCCTTTGCGGCTTTCACTGACATGGGAACCTCCTGGCGTCTTTGCCATGCACCGGGCCGAATCATGTTTCTCTGATTCGACACCCTGGCGGGCGCAAGGGCAAGAGCACGCGCCGGGACGGGGTGGCCGCAGCGGAGGATAATGGCAGCCAGAGCCCAAGAGTCCGTGCCACTGTGAGGGGGTCCCATGCAGCCGGTTCCGCGCATCACAGTGGAGGTTCCCGTCCTCACGGTTGGTGCGGGCCCGTCCGACTACGATGCGCTGGCCAGCTATGTCAATGCCCTGCGCAGGCCGCAGGGGCTGCACCTGACGCTGCTGCATATCGGCATCCTGGCGGATTTTGCGCAGGACGTCGCGGACTGGACCAAGGGGATCACCTCGGCCGGTGAAGCCGCCCGGCGCACGACGGGCTGGTTGCAGGGCCTGCCCGTTCTGGACGGGTTTGCGGGCACCTCGGAACAAGTGATCGTGCTGGGTGGCGGCGGCATTTCCGGGCTCGAAGTGGATGTGCCCGATCGCGTGCACGACTACCAGGTGTTTCTGGTGCAGGGCCTGCATGATCTCCTGGACCGGCTCCTCGTGGACAATATGGACGACTTCATCCTCAGCTCCCCGGCGCTGGGCTACCGGTACCCGCACTGGGTGCCCCATGTCGCCGTCGGCCGTCCCCTGTCGCGGGATCACCGGCCGCGGACGATTGCCCCGCTGACCGTCGTCTTTGGCCCGTCGCGGATCAGGAACGGCCGGTTCCTCTCTGCGGCTGACTGAGCTGCCAACGCGTCAGAGCGCGGCACCGTTCCAGGCCCGCACGCTGCGCGAACGGACCCTTGCGGCCACTCCCCCACACCCCTGCGCGAACGGACACTTGAGGCCCCACGCGAAAAACTTTCCCAAAGTATTTCTCGTTACTGGCTAGAGGGGACCTTAAATGTCAGTGGCTCGCAAGATGATGTGAGTATGAAAAGGACAACAGCGGTGGAGGCTTTGGAGGCCATCAAGGCTTCTGTCGCTGCGCTTGCTGAGGTGATCCCTGGCGCAGGCTTCACCGGTCCAGGGGATCCGGATCCGCTGCGGCAGCAGTCTGACGGCTGGCTGGACACGCTCGCGGTGGCCGCACGACTGCAAGCTGCGACGGCTGCCCTGGTGGTCCACGCCGCCGCCGGATTCACAGACACCACACGGGCGATGGCCTCCCCGAACGCGCTGCCGCAGGGCCGCATCGCTCAGGAGATGGCGGTAGTCGCTGAGGTGGCGTGCGTCCTGACGGTCAGCGAACGGACGGCCGGTGCGCTTCTGTCCGAGGCCCACGAACTGACAACCACCCTCCCGCTGACGTTGGCCGCCCTGCAGGACGGGAACATTTCGTGGCAGCACGCCCGGGCCATGGTCGACGAAACCGCCAGCCTGAACCCGGCTGGCGCCGCCGCCCTGGAAGCCCACTTCCTGGACCCGGACGCACCCAACCCGGCACAATGCTGTCCCGCGGGGGAACTCGTTCCGTCCAGGTTCCGGCACAAAGCCCGGACCTGGCGCGAACGCCACCATCCGGACAGCATCGAAAAACGCCACACCAAAAGCGCCCTGGATCGCCGGCTGGAGTTCGCCCCGGACCGGGACGGCATGGCCTGGCTGAGCGCGTACCTCCCCGCGGACCAGGCGGCCGGGATCTGGGACCGCACCACCACGGCGGCCCGCGCCCTCCAAGGACCCCATGAGGACCGGAACCTGAGCCAAATCCGCGCCGACGTGGCCGCCGGGTGGCTCCTTGGCGGCACTGCGGAGCACGTGCCGTCACCGTCGGCGCAGGTTCTGGTGACTGTGCCGGTGTTCGCCCTGATGGGCCTCACCGACGAGCCCGCCATGCTCGACGGATATGGGCCCATCCCGACGTCGATGGCCAGCCGGCTCATGGCCGAAAGTTCCACATCGTTCCACCGGGTCCTTACAGACCCCCGCGACGGGGCACCGCTGGAGATCGGGCGTACCAGCTACCGCATCCCCGTCAGCATGCGGCAATGGCTCCGCCTGCGGGACGGCAAATGCCCGTTCCCCGGCTGCACCAACCAGTCTCTGGACAATGAGGCCGACCACCTCCTCGCCTGGGCCGACGGCGGCACCACCGGCCTCAGCAACCTCGGCCAGCCATGCCACAAACACCACAGTCTGAAACACACAACCGCCTGGACACCCACCGGGGCGAGCGCCGGCAAGCCACCCGGCTGGATCTCACCGACAGGCCGTCAGTACGCCAGCGAACAACAGGACTGGGAACCACCCTACTGGCCACCCCACATCATGAGCAGACTAGGACATCAGGAACTTGGTCCTGACGTGCCCGAAGACATCCTGCCCGCCGAACCGCCTGCTTCAGATCTGCGCCCTGTCGATCCCGTGCCGGAGTGGAGCTGGCAACAGGCACCGCTCGACGAGCCATGGCCGGAGTGGAGAATCCCGCAAACGGTCTAGCTGGGCCTTGCAGCAATCACCGCTACTGCCGGTCAAGCGCGTCGAGCAGCCGTTTGACCGAGCCTCCAAGGTTCCATTCGACGGCGAGACGCTCCAGCTCGGCGCGCGATTCCCCGCCGACGGGGTGCAGCTGTGCTCCGGCTTCCTCGAGGGTGGGAAGCGGGAGGTCGCGCACGATTTTCACAACCGTTGGCGCGACCGTGAGGTAGTCGGCGGCCGCGGCCAGCTTTGACCGAACCGAGGCGGATAGTCCGCCACCGTCAGCGGCTGCAGCGAGCAGGTTCTCCAGTGTGCCGTACTCGCCAAGGAGCGAAGCAGCGGTCTTCTCGCCGATGCCGGCCACGCCTGGCAGCCCGTCGGAGGCGTCGCCGCGCAGGGTGGCGTAATCGGCATACTGTTGGGGCAGCACGCGGTACTTCCCGACGACGACGGCGTCGGTCACGACTTCGAGGTTCCTCATGCCCCGCGCGGTGTAGATCACCCGCACCTGACGGTCATCGTTGACTGTTTGGAAAAGGTCACGATCTCCGGTGACCACATCGACGGGAAGGTCTGCATGGCTGGCATAAGTACCGACGACGTCGTCGGCCTCGTGTTCCGCGGCCCCCACGATGGCGATGCCGGCGAGTTCGAGCACGCGGCGGATCATCGGAAGCTGCGCCTCGAGCGCGTCCGGGACGACCTCGACGTCGGGGGCATCCGACACAAGTTCGGCAACCCGGTGCGACTTGTAGGTCGGGATGAGGTCCACGCGCCACTGCGGACGCCAGTCGTCGTCCCAGCAGGCAATCAGATGCGTTGCCCCGTAATCCGTGGTGAGGCGGGCGATCATGTCCAGGAGACCGCGAACCGCGTTGACCGGCGTTCCGTCAGCACGGCGGATCGTGTCCGGCAAGCCATAAAAGGCGCGAAAGTACAGTGACGCAGTATCAAGCAGCATCAGGCGGTGTGGCATACCTGATCCTGACACGGAAGCAGCTGCCGGGCTACGAGCATTTACCAGCGACAGAACGCTCCCTTGGGGTTAGGATGCCTCTATCGGTTCAAGCAGCGGGCCAACCTTCTGTGTCTGTGAGGTTCCCCTTGGCCGAAGATGCACCCGTAGAGACCGCGCCCCGCGTGCCCTTGAAGCAGGCTTCGGACCCGCACGCCCCGCCACCTCATCACGACAACGAACGGAACGGCCCCGCCGCAGCGGCTGAGCGGAACGCTGCTCCCAACCCCTATGGATTCGACCGAGAACACTGGCCGGGCCCCTGAGCCCGGGTGGTGTCCTGCGGTGAGCGCGCGAACTCCAGGCTGACGACATGCCCCACCTCAGCGTCAACGGTGTTGATCTCTACTACGAAGAGAGCGGCCAAGGGACGCCAATACTAGGCGTGCACGGAACACCCAGTTCGGCTGTGATGTGGGCGGACGCCGCAACCGAACTCGCCCGGCATGGCCGCTGCATCATCTACGACCGCAGGGGTTTCCACCGCAGTGCCCCGCCGCGGCCGTTCGCGACCTTGGACCTGGTGGATCATGTCGACGACGCAGCGGCAGTCCTGGCGGCGCTCCATGCCGGGCCGGCAATCGTGATCGGCCGCAGCACAGGCGGCCTGATCGCCGTCGAACTTGCCCGCCGTTTCCCGGACAAAGTCAAAGCGCTGGTCCTATTGGAACCGGCGTTGTTCACCATCGCTCCGGATGCCGACGCCTGGGCCCGCGGCCTGCGCCGCCGTGTGCTTGAGCGCACGGACGGTCAGCCCGGGCTTGCCGCCGAGATTGTGATCCGGGAAGCCCTGGGGGACGCGACGTGGGAGTCGTTTCCCCCCGGGCTCAAACAGATGTTTGCCGGCACGAGCCACGCTGTCCTGGCCGAAATCAACGGCCACGGCCTGGATCTCAGCGACGATGCATTGGAACTGAACGAGGAGCAACTCGCCGGGATCCGCCGGCCCGCCCTGATCGTCTCCGCCGAGGACTCCCCCGAGGCCTGCCGGTCCGTGAACGCAAGGTTGTCGGGTGCGTTGCCCTTTACCCATACGGTTCTGGTCCCGGGCGGGCATCTCATTGATCCCGCCCATCCGGCTGTCCTGGACTTCATCGACCGCAACGCCGGACCGGACCCTTGGGCCTAGAAAGGTTGCCCTAATCTTCGCGGCCGCCCGGACCGAGCCCGCCGTCAGGGCAGAATAGACAGCATGACCCTTACGACCTTCGCCCTGATCCGCCATGGCCAGACAGACTGGAATGCGCAGCGTCGGCTCCAGGGAGCCACCGACATTCCGCTGAACGACGTCGGCCGCGGCCAGGCGCGCGACGCCGTCGACGTCCTGTCAGACTACGAGTGGGATGCGATCGTGTCCTCGCCGCTTAGCCGTGCCGCGGAAACCGCCAGCGTGATTGCGGACGGGCTGGGGCTGAGCGTTACGCGGCACATTCCGGCGCTCGCCGAACGCAGCTTCGGACCGGCAGAGGGGTTGCAGGCCGGCCCCGAGCTGGAGGCCCTGCGCATACCCGGTGGCTACCGCGGCGCCGAAAGCGAGGAAGACGCGGCTGCGCGCGGGTTGGGTGCACTGGAAGCACTAGCCGAAGAATTCCCCGCCCGCCGCGTCCTTGTGGTCGCACACGGCACACTCCTCCGGGTGAGCCTTAACCGCGCCATCGGCCGCACATTGCACAGGATCGACAACGCGGTGCTGAACCTTGCCCACTACCATGCCACCGAGGGCTGGCACCTCGAATACTTCAACGGCGAGCGCGTAGTGGCTGCAGCCCGGGGCTGATAAACCTAGGCGTCCGCCGTAACCTCGAACGTTTGGATGGTCCTGCGCTCCAGCCGCGAAATGATCTGTGCAGCCCCGATCCGCTCGATGTGTTCATATTCGCGGTGGGCGGCAAAACCCGCGGCATCGGAATCCACAAATAGGCCGCCACCGGAGGTGCGCCAGCCGGCGTTTTCGGCTAGCGAAGTGGTGGTCTTGACCGTGACATCGGCGCTGGATAGCGTCGCGACTATGGGCACTATGTTTGGCGGCATGGCGGTCAGCCTCGACGGCTACATCCGTTCAGAGAGCGGGGACCTGTCATGGCTGAACGATGCCATGGCCAAGAACGAGGACTACGGATGCGAGGCAACTGAGCGCAGAACCGGAGCCTATGTCGTGGGTGCCAATACATACCGGGAAATGGCGGCAATGGGCGGCCGGGGCTCCGCGGTTCCAACGTATGTCCTCTCCCACGATGAAACTCTGGCCACGGGACGGAACACGCACCTGCACTCCGGAGATTTGCGCGATCTTGTCGCCCGGATAAAGCCCGCCATCCCTGAGGAGAAGGACATTTGCGTGTTCGGCGGCGGTCAGCTCATCACTGAATTCATCGAGTTGGGCCTGCTGGACGAACTGGGCGTCGCCGTCGTGCCGGTCATCCTCGGCGGCGGAGTGCCCTTCTTCGGCAGGATCAGCGAATGGAAAAAGCTTGCGCTCCGGAAGTGCCGCTCCTTTCCGTCCGGCATCGTGCTGCTGAACTATCAACTGACCGGCCCCACCGGCTGACGGGAACCGGCGCGGCCGGACGAAGCGGAAGCTTCCCTATTCAACTCAACCCCGGGCAGCTAAACTCAGAGCCGAGAGTCCGTGACAGCATCCGGACATCTGGAGAGAAACGGAGGTGGTTTTGATGACTGCTACGGCCCCGCGCCCAGAGTGCCACGCACGCATCAAACCAATCACCAACGTCTCCAGCATCCGCACGGCGTAAGCGCGCAACACACCAACGGACAGGCCTAACGGCCGCAGGGCTGCGCTGATTCCGGAGTCTGGAGAACTCTCCCGAGGACTCACCTTGAACAATTCCTCAGGCACACGCTTGGACAGCTACTCCCCATCAACCTCCGATTCAGCCCCCGGCCCCGAAGGGCCCACAAGGTACGGCTACTCCCCCGCCGTCGCCTGTCATTTCGACGCCCACCAGCCCCAACACCGGACCCGCCACCCAGCGAACCAACGTTGGCGGCGAACTGCTCCACCTGCCGTACCCACTCGACGCCGGCGTTCCGGTCACCGGCGACTGGGTCTGGATCGGGCCCAACCGCTCGGGTGTCCGCCAGATCACCGGGATCCTCCCGCGCCGGTCTGAGCTCAGCCGGAAGCGCGCCTTTGAAGATTCATCGGAGGCGCAGGTGCTGGCCGCGAACATGGATGTGGTGGGTGTGGTGGTCCCGGTGGACCGGCCGCTCACGCACAACCGCCTGGAACGCACACTCGTGGCAGCCTGGGATTCCGGCGCGGTTCCGTTGGTGATCATCACCAAAGCCGATCTTGCAGACATAGCGGACGACGTCGTCGGGAAGGTCATCCTGCAGGCGGCAGGCGTGGACATGGTCACAACGTCAGCAGAGAACGGCGACGGGATCGATGCGCTGCTGGCGCACTTGCCGCCGCACGGCACGCTGGTCCTCCTCGGCCCCTCGGGCGCCGGCAAGTCCACGCTCATCAACGCGCTGGCGGGACGCGAGGTCCAGCACACCCGCGAGGTCCGCTCCGGCGACTTCAAAGGCAAGCACACCACCACGTCGCGCGAACTCGTGCCGCTGCCTAACGGAGCAGTCCTCATGGACACTCCGGGCGTCCGGGGATTCGGCCTGATCGACGCCGATGAAGGCCTAGGCGAGATGTTCGGGGACGTGGAGAAACTCGCCGGCCTGTGCCGGTTCTCCAACTGCGCCCACCAGCAGGAGCCCGGCTGCGCCGTGCAGGCGGCCTTGGCGGACGGGACGCTGGACGAACGCCGCTGGCTCAGCTAAGGCAAACTCCAGCGCGAACTCGCCGCCCTGGCCCGCCGCACCGATGCCGCCGCCCGCCGGGCCTACCAGCGCGAGTGGCACCAGAGGGTGGTGGTGGCAGGGAAATCGCAGCGTTCCGCAGAGCGTGACAGCTCCGAGCGGCGGGAGGAGCAACGGTCCAAACGTAAGCGGCGCTGAGCCGACGGTTTAGGGCCACAGATCCTGGTAATTGCCATAGAGAGGGGGCCTGGCCTTCGGCTCGTCGGACAATTGTGATCTTCCTCGTGTCCCGCGGCGGTGCCTGGTTTGTCGTCCACTTTTTCGCTCCAAGGTGAAGGCAGGATTTCGTTTTCTGGGCCACTTAGTGCGCTCCGAACGCTGGTGATTTTGATCCGGCCGCCTGAACCATTGGGCCCACCCTAAACGGCAATGGGTGCACCAGCATGCCGGTTTGGGTCAAGATTCCGGCAATCTTGCTTCGGATCCGGCCGGAACGCGGGTTGCCGCCCCCCGCACCGCCGCCACGCCGCGCCGCCTCGCTTACGCTTCCTGTGGCATCGGGCACAATGTGCTTCATGGGGCGTTGGAGCGAGGAGCGGGTTATCAACGCCGCTCCCGACGCATCCTCCCTGGCAGCCGCCCGTAAGCTGGCACGTCAGGGTCCATGGTCCGATACAGGCAGCAACGATGTCCTGGTCTGGGGCAAGTGCCAAGGCAGCGGCAAGATTCCCCCCCAGGTGAGCGTGGATACTGCCGCGCCTGCCTACAGATGTTCCTGCCCCAGCCGGAAGTTTCCCTGCAAGCACGCGCTGGCGCTGCTGCTTCTGTGGTCTCGCGGCGAAGCGGCCGACGCCGGGGCGAAGACCGCTGATTTCGCCCAGGAATGGGCGGCCCAGCGGGCGGAACGGGCCACCGTAAGGGAGCGGCGCCAGCCTGACCAGCCGGTGCATCCGGCGGCCCAGGCCAAGCGGCTGGCCGACCGAATAGCTCTGATGGATGCCGGGATGGACGACTTTGCCCGGTGGCTGACTGATCTGGTGCGGACAAGCTTGGCAACTGCCCGCACCCAGCCGTATGCCTGGTGGGACGGAGTGGCAGCACGGCTCGTCGACGCCCAGCTCCCGGGTTTGGCTGAACAGGTACGGACAATGGGATCGGATGTGCACGCACGGACCGATTGGGCAGATCACCTGCTGCTGCGGGCGGGCCGCTGGTGGGCAGTGACCAAGGCTTGGAGCAAGCGGGACACCTTGAGCGGCAAAGAGCTTGCGGATCTCCGGGTGGCCGTCGGCTGGGCCACGCCTGCCGCCGACGTTCAGGGCACCGAGGCACTGCATGGGCCGTGGCTGGTGCTCGGCGCCCACCGCAGCGACGACGGGCGGCTCCAGCAGCAGCGGACCTGGCTCCGCGCACCCGACGGAACGGTCGTCGTCGTCCTCGATTTTGCTGCCCAGAGCGAGGCGCTGGCGACGCCGCAGCTCGCGGGCGCGGTGCTGGATGTCACCGTGGCGCGGTACCCCGGATCCGGGCCACAGCGGGCCATGCTCAGCAGTCCTGCCAAGCCGCAGGGAATGGCAACCAGCCTTGGAGAGGGCGGCAGCATTCTGCAAGCGCTCGAAGCTGAATCGGCTGCCGTGGCACTCTCCCCGTGTCGGTGGCGTACATGCTCTCAGGACTCCTGGGCAGCGCCGCGACACCGTTCATCGCCACCTGGCTCCTGGGCGTCACGCACCAGAGCTCGTCCATCGCCTGGTACATCATGGGAGCCTCCCTGGTGTCGCTCGGGGCGCTCGTGATTCTGACGGAGACCCGCTACGGCAACATCGACGCCGTCGACGAGTCCCCCGTCGAGGCGGCGGCGAAGTGACGGCAGCCTCCCCGCGGGGACCATTCGGCGGATCGCTGAGATCCCCGGCGGGGCGGCCGCCGTCGGCCCCTTCTCCCAGGCAGTGGTGGCCAACGGGTTCGTATTCACGGCCGGCCAAATCCCCGCCATCACGGAACTGGACCACCAGCCCGAAACGTTCGAGGAACAGGTCCGCCAGACAATCCGAAACCTCACCACGGTGCTGGAGGCCGCTGGATCCGGGCCGGCCCAGGTAGTCAAGGTGAACACCTACCTCACCGACCCGGGGCAGCTGTAGGAGTACAACCGCGTCTATGCGGAGTTCTTCGGCGACGCCAAGCCGGCACGCACGTCGGTCTGCGGTCAACGTTCCCGTGACATGCGGGGGCGTTGACGTGGCCCCCGGCGACTGGGTGCTGGGCGACGATAACGGCGAGATTGTGTTGTCCCCGCGGGAGACGGCAGCTGTCCTGGAGCAGGCGCTCGCCTCCGATGCGGCCGAGCCGGAGCTGCTGGCACGGATCGCGGCCGGAGAACCGCTCGAGACGCTGCTGGCGCACTGACGTGCGCGTGCACTGGCTTGATTGTGCACTGACCTGCTTGTCCACTGACCTGCTTGTCCACTGAAGCGGCCGGCCCCGGCAGACTGCCGGGGCCGGCCGTTTCTGTGCGTGTCAGCGCCGCCATCAGGTGGCATCAGGCGGCATCAGGCGGCGAAGATGCTCCAGCCGGCCTGGTGGCTGCTGCCCGGCTCCAGCTGCACCAGGTCCTGGCCGCTGTTGAAGGCGTCCGGCGGACAGGTCATCGGCTCAACCGCCAGGCCCAGCCTGTTGGCTGCGGGGGCGGGTTTGTCTGCGGTATGGATCTGCAGCCAGGGGCATGCCCGGTCCCAGGCCATGCCCACTCCGCTTCCGCCGGGGTCCCTGGCGATCAGCTGGGCGCGGCCGCCGTCGTCGAACTCAAGGTCGGTGAAGGCGTGGTCGATCTGCGTGCCGCCGATTGCCCGCGGCGCCCGGAAGTCGAACTGATGCCCCTCCACCGTCCGGGTGGCGACCGGCAGGAGCCGGTCCGGCGTGACCTCGAGGAAAGACCCCGCGGGGATCCCGACCGTCCACTCATCCAACGGTGCGGGTCCCGCCAACAGATACGGGTGCGGACAAACCCCGTAAGGGGCCGCCTCGTCGCCGGCGTTGCTTGCCGTGACGGTGGTGTGCAGCCCGGCGTCGTCCAGCTTGTAGTCCACGTGGAGCCGAAGGTGGAACGGATACCCTGGGGCCCCGGGGATCTCACAGGACAGGCTCACCGCGTCGGCACCGCTGCGTTCAACGGTCCACAAACGGTCGAATGAGAGCCCGTGCAGTGCCGTGCTCCGCTCCTGTTCGTTGATGGGGAGTTGGTGTTCGACGCCGGCAAACCGGTAGGTGCCATCGGCGATCCGGTTGGGCCACGGCGCAGCGATGATCCCCCGGTAGTCCGGGATGGGCGCATCTGCGTCGAACGGCACCACCAGGTCCCGGCCCTGGAAGGCCAGCCGCCTGAGGGCACCGCCGCGCTGCACAATGGAGGCGGTGTAGTCCCGCGAGACGAGCTGAAGTTCGACGCCGTTCACAGGCCGCCGGCCAGCTTGTAGTAGGCGGCGTTCCAGTTGAGTTCCTTCTTGAACTGCTTGATGGTGGTGCCTTCATCGATGGTGAGGAGTTCGGTCTTGGCAATTTCGGCGAAGTCCTCGAACACGTCCAGCCCCACCTGCGTGGACAGTACCGTATGGTGCGCGGCGCCTGCGGTGAGCCACGCGGCGGCCGACGTGGCGAAGTCGGGTTTCGGCGACCAGAGAGCCCGGGCCACCGGCAGGTTGGGCAGCGGCTCGTCCAGGTCCACGACGTCGACGGCGTTCGCCACGAGCCGGAATCGGTCGCGCATGTCCGAGAGCGCCACCACGACACCGGGGCCGGCGTCGGTGTCGAACACCATCCGGACCGGGTCTTCCTTGCCGCCGATACCGAGCGGGTGGATCTCGACGCGCGGTTTTGTGGCCGTCAGCGACGGGCAGACCTCGAGCATGTGCGCGCCCAGGATCTTCTCGGCGCCGGGCTCGAGGTGGTACGTGTAGTCCTCCATCAGGGAGGCGCCGCCGGGCAGGCCCGCGCCCATTACCTTGGCGGCGCGGACCAGAATGGCCGTCTTCCAGTCGCCTTCGGCGCCGAAGCCGTAGCCGTCGGCCATGAGCCGCTGCACGGCCATGCCGGGCAGCTGGCGAAGTTCGCCCAGGTCTTCGAAGGAGGTGGTGAACGCGGCGGAGCCGTTGGCCTCAAGGAAGCTGCGCAGCCCCAGTTCGATCCGGGCGCTGTATCGCAGCGACTCGTGCCGCGCTCCCCCGGCGCGGAGTTCCGGGACCACCTCGTAGAGGCTCTCGTATTCCGCAACCAGGACGTCGACGTCGGACTCTGCGGCGCCGTGCACGGCGTCGGCGAGCTCGTTGACGGACCACGTGTTCACGGAGACGCCGAAGCGCAGCTCCGCTTCGATCTTGTCGCCTTCGGTGACGGCGACGTTGCGCATGTTGTCACCGAAGCGGGTCAGCTTGAGGGTCCGGACCGCGGCCCAGCCGGCCGACGCCCGCTGCCACACGCCCACCTGGCGCGAGACTTTCGGGTTGGACACGTGGCCCACCACGGTCTTGCGGGGAATGCCGAGGCGGGACTGGATGTAGCCGAACTCGCGGTCGCCGTGGGCGGCCTGGTTCAGGTTCATGAAGTCGAAGTCGATGTCCGCCCAGGGCAGCTCAACATTTGCCTGCGTGTGCAGGTGCAGAAGCGGCTTGCGCAGCAGGTCCAGGCCCTGGATCCACATCTTGGCCGGGGAGAACGTGTGCATCCACGCCGTCACACCGATCACTGAATCGTCCGAGTTCGCTTCCAGCGCGGTGCGGCGGATGGCGTCCGAATCAGTGAGGACCGGCTTCCAGACCACCTTGACGGGAACGTCGGAGGAGGCGTTCAGCGCTGCGGCAATCTCCTGCGACTGGGCGGCGACCTGCTTGAGGACATCGTCGCCGTAGAGGTGCTGGCTGCCGGTGAGGAACCAGACCTCGTAGTGGCCGAGGGACGTGCTGTTGGCGTTGTTCATGGTTTTCTCCTGTGAAAGTCCGGTGAAGTGCGGGGTCCGGGCCAGCTAGCGGCCGTAGACGTTCTGGTAGCGCGCGTAGAGGGATTCGATCTTGGCCTGGTCGATCGGCAGCGGCTCGCCGAGCTGCCGGGAAATGTGCACTGTCCGCGCCACTTCCTCGCACATCACCGCAGCCTTCACCGCGTCCCTGGCATCCTTGCCGATGGTGAACGGGCCGTGGTTCTGCATCAGCACCGCGGGCGAGTTGGAGTCCTTCAGAGTCTCCACGATGCCCTGTCCGATCGAGTCGTCACCGATCAGTGCGAACGGTCCGACCGGAATGGTGCCGCCGAACTCGTCGCCCATCATGGTCAGCACGCACGGGATCGCTTCGCCCCGCGCTGCCCAGGCCGTGGCGTAGGTGGAGTGCGTGTGCACCACGCCGCCGACGTCGGGCATTTGCCGGTAGACATAGGCGTGCGCGGCCGTGTCCGACGACGGCGACAGCCCCGGGTTGCCCCACTCACCGGCGGCGTCACCCGCCACGGGTACCCCATACAGGTCGGTGACCACCATCTGCTCGGGTGTGAGGTCATCGTAGGAAACGCCCGACGGCTTAATGACCATCAGGTCATGGCCTGGAACGCGCGCGGAGACATTGCCTGCCGTCCATACCACCAGCCCATAGCGGGTGAGCTCGGCATGCAGGGCGCAGACGTCGGCACGGATCCGGGCGATCGTTTCCAGGGTGTCTGAAAGCGCGGCGCTCATGCGGAGGCTCCAGCCGCAACGAGTGCTTTGGTGGCGTTGCGCTGGATGGCCTTGAGCCGGTGCATCACGTCATTGGCTCCCCGGCCGAAGTAGTCGTACAGTGTCCGGTATTCCTGGAACAGTTCCTCATAGGCCGCCACGTTCTCCGGGATCGGTGTGTAGACGTCGCCGGGTTCCGAGCCCATGGTGGCCGCGGCTTCGCGGATATTGGCGTACTTCCCGGCCGCAACGGCGGCATGGATGGCCGATCCCAGCGCCGGACCCTGGGTTGAGCCAATGGTCGAAAGCTGCAGGCCGGTGATGTCGGCGTAGATCTGCATGAGCAGCTTGTTCTTCAGCAGGCCGCCGGCCACGATGAACTCCTTGACGGGCACACCGGAGTCGCGGAAGGCATCCACGATGGTGCGGGTGCCGAAGGCCGTGGCCTCCAGCAGCGCGCGGTAGGTGTCCTCGGGCTTGGTGGCGAGGGTCTGGCCCACCACCACGCCGGAGAGCTCGTGGTCCACCAGCACCGAACGGTTCCCCGAGTGCCAGTCCAGGGCGATGAGACCGTGCTCTCCGACGGCCTGGTGTGCGGCGAGTTCGGTGAGGTATTCGTGGATGCCCAGGCCTGCCGCGGCCGCCGCCTGGTGGTATTCCGGCGGGACACCGTTCTTGGTGAACCAGCCGAAGATGTCGCCTACGCCGGATTGTCCGGCTTCGTAGCCCCACAGGCCGTCCACGATCCCGCCGTCCACTACGCCGCACATGCCCGGCACTTCGCGAAGATCTGAACCGTTCATAACGTGGCAGGTGGACGTGCCCATGATGGCCACCAGCTGCCCCGGCTCCACTGCCTTTGCGGCGGGGGCTGTGGCGTGGGCGTCCACGTTGCCGACGGCCACGGCGATGCCTTCCGGCAGTCCGGTCCAGGCGGCGGCCTCGGTGGTCAAGTAGCCCGCGGCGTCGCCGAGCCGGCCGATGGTGTGCTCAAGTTTGGTGCTGACGAAGTCCTTGAATTCCGGGTTCAGCGCGGCGAGGAAGTCCTCGGAGGGATACCCGCCGTCCTGGTAGATGCCCTTGTAGCCGGCGGTGCAGGCGTTACGAACGTATTGGCCGCAAAGCTGCCAGACGATCCAGTCGGCCGCCTCCACCCAGTGGTCCATGGCGGCGTAGGCTTCCGGGTCCTCCTCCAGCAGCTGCAGGCCCTTGGCGAATTCCCACTCGGAGGAAATCAGTCCCCCGTAGCGCGGCAGCCAGGCTTCGCCGCGCTCGGCGGCCAGGGCGTTGATCCGGTCCGCCTGCGGCTGCGCGGCGTGGTGCCGCCACAGCTTCACGTAGGCGTGCGGGCGGCTGGCAAAGCCGGGCAGTTCGTTAAGCGGGGTGCCGTCGGCCTTGACCGGCACCATGGTGCAGGCCGTGAAGTCAGTGGCAATTCCGACGACGGCTGCCGGGTTGATCCCGGCGTCTACGATCGCTGCGGGGACGGCGTGGCGGAGGACGTCGCGGTAGTCATTGGGCACCTGAAGTGCCCATTCCGTGGGAAGCCGGGCGGCGCCGTCGCCCGCAACGCCCGTTACATCCGCCGGCAGGGAATCCGTGACCACGGCGTGCGGATAGCCGAAGACACCGCTGCCCAGTTCCTTGCCGTCACGGACCCGGACCACAACGGCCCGTCCCGAGAGCGTTCCGTAGTCCACGCCGATGACGTAGTTGTCTGTGCCGTCCACTGTGACGTCCATGAAGTCCTCCAAATAGCTGGTCCGGTGAGCGCGGATTGATTCAATTGTGAGCGCTAACAATTGGCACGTCAAGTGTGGACCGCGACTGGGACGCTCAGGAAGGAATCAGGCGGGAGCGGACGTGCTGCTGCGGACAACCAGCTCCGGCTCCACCATGATGGTGCCTGCGCCCGCGCCGCCCTCAAGGGCGTTCAGCATAACGCCCAGGCAGCTCCTGCCAAGTTCCTCGAAGTCCTGGCGCACGGTGGTCAGCGGCGGCGTGAAGTAGCCCGACTCAGGCTGGTCATCGAAGCCCACCACGGAGACGTCGTCGGGCACGCGGACCCCCGCTTCGCTGAAGGCGCGCAGCAGGCCCAGGGCCATCTGGTCGTTGCCCACAAACAGGGCCGTTGCCGTGCGCTCAGCGGCAAGCTGCCGGCCGATCCGGTACCCGCTGCCGGCGCTCCAGTCCCCTTCGATCAACAGGTCATCAGCCAGGCCGGCCTCGCGGAGCCGCTCACCCCACCCCTCGGCACGTGACCTGCCGTCAACCCAGTCCTGGGGCCCGGAAACATGCCCGATCCGCCGGTGCCCCAGGTCGATCAAGTGCGAGACCGCCAGGCGCGCCCCGAGCTTCTGGTCCACCAACGCTCCGCTGAAGAGGCCCCCACCGGCGGCACCCACAAGGATCACGGGAACGTCCAGGGTGAGGCCCTCCAGCGCCTGAACGGTACCGTCGTGGGGCACAATGACGATGATCCCGTCCGCGCCCTGGTCCGTGAGATGGCGGACGGCGTCCGAGATGGCATCTGCTCCGGCCTCCTTGATGGCCTCGATGCTCACAAAGTAACCGGCCTCCCGGGCAGCCTGCTGGACTCCGAGAAGGGTGTTGGCCGGGCCGTACTGCCCCATTTCGGCCGCGAGCACACCTATGGTTTGCGAACGCCGGGTGACCAGGCTCCTGGCGGCGGTGTTGCGCCGGTAGCCGAGTTCCGCAATCGCCGCTTCCACTTTCTCCCTGGTGGCGCTGCTGACATTGGGGTGGTTGTTGATGACCCGCGAGACCGTCTGGTGGGACACTTTTGCCCGCGCTGCCACGTCCTCCAGGCGTGGCTGGCGTCGGTCAATCGTGTTGCCCATGCGAGGGACCCTTCGGTGGAAGACAAGGTGGTGTCCAACATTCTATGGCCGCGATCCCTGCTGGAAGCAGCGTGCGCCGTGAGCACTGCCCCGGGCACGCCCGCCCACGGGGAGGTGCCGTCCTCAGGCCGCTCAGCGCACCTTCGCAGGAGGTGCGGGCAGGGCAGTGATGCCTGCCGGGTCCGCGAGTAATCGGGTAAACGCCAGTTCGGCAGCCCCGATCATCATAAGATCGGAGCCCAGCGCGGCACGGTAGATCCTGGCCCGGCCCGCCGCCTCGTCCAGGGCCTGGGTCCGGATCAGGCCGTCCAGCGTGTCAGGCGAGAGTGCGTGCAGAATGCCCAGGAACCCATCGAGGACGATCGCGTCCGGGTTGAACGTGTTGACCGCGTTGCGCAGGGTGATGCCCAGATAGCCCAGTTGGCGGGCCACTTCCGCGGCCAGCTCCGCACTGGCTTTCGAGCGGAGGGCCGCTTCGAGCTGGCTGGCGTCGCCGCCGCCGAGCCCTGCCAGGTCGAAGAGCCGGGACTGGGACACCTCGGTTTCGAGGCAGCCGGAGGCGCCGCAGTGGCAGATCTGGCCGGCGGTGCGCACGAAGGTGTGTCCCAGCTCGCCCGCATATCCGGCGGACCCGCGCAGCAACGCTCCATCGGCAATGACGCCGCCGCCGATGCCGCTGGCGCCGCCGTTGAGGTAGACCAGGTTGCCGCGGCCGGCGCCGGCCCCGAAAATGAGCTCGGCTTCCGCACCCAGGGAGGCATCGTTGTCCGCCAGGCACGGGTAGCCGGTGGCCTCGCCCAACATCCGGGCCACGGGTTCGTCGCGCCAACCCAAATGGGGGGCGTGGCGGACCACCCCGTCGGCACGGTTGACCAGGCCGGGCACTGCCAAGCCGATGCCAACGATCCGGTAGGACGCATCGAGCTCCGACCGCATCCCTGCAATGACTGCGGCAGCGATGTTGACTGCTTCCTTGGCGGTGGGGATCCGCTCCGTGGCGAAGCGGATCTTCTTCTGGACTTTTCCGCCCAGGCTCACCAGTCCGATGGTGACGGCGTCCACTTCCGGGTTCACGGCCAATGCCGCCGTGGACGGATCAGGCCTTACGTCCGGGCTCGGACGGCCAACCTGGGCTTCGCCGGACGGCGCCGCTTCATAGACGAGTCCGAGGGCCACCAGCTGGCCCACCAGCGTCCCCACCGTGGACCTGTTCAGCCCCGTCCGTCTGGTCAGCTCCGCTCGGCTGAGGACACCATGGTGGTGCACCAGGGTTGCGATCAGGGCAAGGTTGTTCCGCCGCGACGGATCGGGATCGCTGGCCGTTGCGGGGAGGCGGGTTGCTGAGGACATCATCCGTGACAATATCAGGAGCCGAAGACCGCGTAGTCCAGGAACCGGTTGCGGAACTTTCCGGCCGGATCCAGCCGGCCGGCCAGGGCCCTGAAGTCATCGAAGCGTGGGTACAGGGGCCCGACGGCGGCAGTACCGCCGTCGAACAGCTTGCCCCAGTGAGGCCGTGCGGCAAAGGGCGCCAGCTCCGCCTCAAGCAGTGGCAGTACCGCCTCCACCGCTGGCTGGTCCTGCCGCCAGGTGAAGTGCAGGCCGATGCCGTCGCGACCATAATTTGGGCTCAGCCAGAGCCGGTCGGCAGCAATCGTGCGGATCTCGGAGACCAGGAGCAAGGGAGTCAGGACCCCGGAGAGTTTGCGCAGCGTGCGAATGGCATCCACAGCGTGTTCCCGGGGCACCAGGTACTCGGACTGGAGTTCGTCGCCCTTGCTGGGCGTGAACTCCATCCTGAAGTGGGCAAGCCGGTCCGACCACGGCCCCGGCACGCCGAGTTGTTCCGTGCAGTTACTTCCGGAGACGCCCGGGAGCGGATGCCGGGCCGACAGGGCCGGGGTGCCGCCGAAGAAGTCCCGCCTGCCGGCCACCACTCCCGGATCCGACACCCGGCCCTTCAGCCATGCTTGCCCAACGGTACTGCCGCTCCAGTCAGTGAAGAGGCTGACGCTGTACGCGGAGGAGGTGACGTCGTCGAAATTCTCCAGAACCCGCTCCCAATCCAGGTCCTCAAAAACGTGCTGGGCAACATGGAAGGCCGGCTCTATGTCCAGGGTCACGCTGCTGACGATTCCCAGGGCGCCCAGTCCCACCACCATGCCGTCAAAGTCCATGGTCTCGCCGCGGCGGGCGGTGAGGATGCCGCCGTCTGCGGTCACGAGTTCCAAACCGGCGACGGCGGTGGCCAGATTCCCGTTGCCGTCTCCGGAGCCGTGCGTGGCCGTGGCCACCGCACCGGCCACCGAAATATGGGGCAGCGAGGCCAGGTTGTGCAGGGCGAAACCTTGCCGCTGCAGCTCCGCGGCGAGCGTCCCGTACCGCGTGCCTCCGCTCACCGTGACGTTCAGGTTCTCAGCATCGACAGTGATGGCCGGATCCAGCAGGTTCAGGGCCGCCAGCGTGCCTGAAGTGTCGGCGATGTCGTTGAATGAATGGCGGGATCCCAGGGCGCGGATGGTCCGGGCTCCGGCCACCAGTTCCTGCAGCTCCGCCACGGTGCGCGGGTGCGCGATCCGTTCCGCCCGGTAGCCGAAGTTTCCGGCCCAGTTCCGTTGCTGCACACGTTGTTCAGTCACGCTCTGCGTCCTCCACGGAGTCTGGTTTTCAGGTTTGGTGTTCTTCACAACATAACCGCTTCGGGTGCGGAAAACCAGAGATTTCGAGGGAGTTGGCATTCAGAACCCAGCCTAGCTCGGAGTGCCTAGTAGTTGACTCACGGAAATTCCTAATATGTTTGTGCGCAGAACAAAATGCTGCGACTCATCAAAGGGACGCGGTACGCACTCCTCTTCATACCTACTAACGGAGCATTCAATGACGATTCAGCCCACCCGCGAAGACAAGTTTTCCTTCGGCCTTTGGACGGTCGGCTGGGAGGCCCAGGACCAGTTCGGTTCTGCCACCCGTCCGCCCCTGGACACCGTCGAAACCGTCAACAAGCTGAGTGATCTGGGTGCCTACGGCATCACCTTCCACGACAACGATCTCTTTCCCTTTGGCTGCTCGGCAGCTGATCGCCAGCGTGAGATCGACCGGCTGACCGGTGCGCTCAAGTCCACGGGGATGATCGTTCCCATGGTCACCACGAATCTGTTCAGCCACCCGGTTTTCAAGGACGGCGGCTTCACCAGCAATGACCGGGGCGTGCGCCGCTTCGCCTTGCGCAAAGTGCTGGACAACATCGACCTCGCAGCTGAACTCGGCGCCGAAACGTTCGTGATGTGGGGCGGCCGTGAGGGCAGCGAGTACGACGCCGCCAAGGACATCCGCGGCGCCCTGGAGCGTTACCGCGAGGCCGTGAATCTGCTCGGCGACTACGTCACGGACAAGGGCTACAACATCCGCTTCGCCATCGAACCGAAGCCGAACGAACCCCGCGGCGACATCCTGCTCCCCACCCTGGGACACGCCCTTGCGTTCATCGAGACCCTGGAACGTCCGGAACTTGTGGGCGTTAACCCCGAGACCGGCCACGAGCAGATGGCCGGTCTCAACTTCACCCACGGGATTGCCCAGGCCCTTTACCAGGGCAAGCTGTTCCACATCGACCTCAACGGCCAGCGCAGCATCAAGTTCGACCAGGACCTGGTGTTCGGCCACGGCGACCTGCAGAACGCGTTCTCCCTGGTGGACCTGCTCGAAAACGGCGGCCCCGACGGCGGACCGGCCTACAGCGGCCCCCGCCACTTCGACTACAAGCCCGGCCGCACCGAGGACATCGACGGCGTGTGGGACTCCGCCGCCGCGAACATGCAGACCTACCTGCTGCTGAAGGAACGCGCGAAGGCCTTCCGTGCCGACCCCGAAGTGCAGGAAGCGCTGTTGGCTTCCCGCGTTGCCCAAATCAATGAGCCCACCCTCAACCCCGGTGAAGGCTACGAGCAGCTGCGATCGGACGGCGCTTCCTACGAGGATTTCGACGCCGATGCCTACTTTGGCGGCAAGGGCTTCGGATTCGTGCGGCTGCAGCAGCTCTTCATCGAGCACCTTCTCGGAGCGCGCTGATACTGTGGCGGCTGCTTCGTTGAACCTCGTTGCCGGGGTTGACTCCTCCACCCAAAGTTGCAAGGTTGCGGTCCTGGACGCTCAAAGCGGTGTCCTGGTCCGCGAGGGCCGGGCGAGCCACCCGGACGGGACGGAAGTCCATCCTGACCATTGGTGGCGGGCCCTGGCCGAAGCCATCGAGGACGCCGGCGGGCTGGCGGACGTGGACGCGTTGTCCGTCGCGGGCCAGCAGCACGGCATGGTGCTGCTGGACCGCGACGGCAACGTGGTGCGGCCCGCGCTCCTGTGGAATGACACGCGCTCCGCGGCAGCTGCAGCGGCACTGATCGATGAGGTAGGGGCCGGGGAGTTCGCGCGGCGTACCGGGCTGGTACCGGTGGCATCCTTCACGGTCACCAAGGTCCGCTGGGTCAGGGACAACGAGCCCGAATCCGCTGCCAGGGTGGCAGCCGTCGCCCTCCCCCATGACTGGCTGAGCTGGCGCCTGCGGGGATACGGTCCGGCCGGGGCCAGCCCGCTGGGCCCGGACCTGGAGGCGCTCACCACGGACCGCTCGGATGCCAGCGGGACCGGCTACTGGAGCCCCGCTTCCGGCAGCTATGACGTGGAGCTATTCCGGCTGGCCTTCGGCAGGGACGCACGCGAAGCCCGTCAAGAGCCGGAAGCGGCTGGACCTGCACCTGTTTCGGCTGCCCCCGCGGCCGGGGGCGCTGTCATCCTGCCGCGCGTGCTGGCTGCCGGCGAAGCCGCCGGCCGTGTTCATCCACTCTGTTTTGCGGGGAGCAACGCCGGCGCTCGCCCTCGTACGGATGCTGGCCCAAGTGGTGGCGGCGGGCGGGCTGAAATCCTGCTCGGCGCCGGCGCCGGGGATAACGCAGCCGCGGCCCTGGGTCTGGGCGCCAAGCCCGGGGATGTGGTGGTCTCCGTCGGCACCAGCGGAACAGTCTTCGCCGTCGCATCCGAGGTTGGTTACGATCCCAGCGGAACAGTTGCCGGCTTTGCAGACGCGGGCGGCGACTATCTGCCCATCGCCGTACGCTGAACGCCGCCAGGGTGCTGAGCTCCATGGCCACGCTGCTGGACGTCGGTTTTGATGAACTCTCCAGGCTAGCATTGGACGCTGCGCCCGGGGCAGATGGTGTGGTGCTCGTGCCGTATTTTGAGGGCGAACGCACCCCCAACCTGCCGCACGCCAAGGCCAGCCTGCATGGTCTCAGCATCGCGTCCGCCACCCGAAGCAACATTGCCCGGGCGGCCATCGAAGGGATGCTGTGCGGATTGTCCGGCGGCCTGGCAGCCTTGCTGGCTTTGGGCTACCCGGCGCGGCGGCTGCTGCTGATCGGCGGAGCCGTGCAGAACCCGGCGGTACAGAAGATCGCGTCACAGGTGTTTGACCTGCCGGTGGTGGTGCCAAGCCCCGACGAATACGTGGCCCGCGGCGCCGCAGCACAGGCCGCCTGGGCACTCACGGGAGCCCGTCCCGACTGGCCGGTGGCACTTGTCGCGGCGCCGGCGTCGGACTTCCAGCCCGTCATCGGCCAGCAGTACGCGCGGGCCTGTGGGCATATTGATGAGGACAGCCGCGCCGCAGTGCCTTCGACCTCCAGCTAGCCGACTTCCAGTCAGCACCGAGGTAGGTCGCTAAGGCTCTCCTGAAAGGATGAATCCCCAAAGAGCCCTGAAAGTGCCCTATCCAATGCCCAGTAACCCGCGTGGGATCGCTGAGGAGTTCGGTGCTGCCTGGAACGCGGCGGATCCGGAGGCCTTGGCGGCCCTCTTTGTAGACGACGCCGACTTCGTTAACGTTGTCGGTCTTTGGTGGACGAACCGGCGTCAGATCCGTGAGAACCATGCCATTGGGTTCCGGCGCATGTTCCCGGACACCGTGATGGTGCTGGAGCGCGTCAGGGTCCGCTTCCTCGGGACTGATGTGGCCGTGGTTCACGCCCGGTGGACCATGACCGGGCAGATTGACCCCGACGGGGACCGAACAGGAACAAGGCGCGGAGTCATCAGCTTCACGGCGCCCGCCAATCGAAAGGTCGGTGGCTGGCCATGAGCGCGCAAAACACCGATATCGTCCCTGGGATGCAACCCCACGTTTCCACGGACGAAGGACTGACGCCGGAAACGTGCTCGGGGACACTCTCCGAGCCCGCACGGTAAACGCCGACCGGCAAAGCCTTTGCTCGGACACACGCATTGACGCAGTACGAGTTATATGGAATATTGCTTCGTATACGATTTCATACTCGATGAGGAGTAATTCTTGGAACAGGTCACCGACCATACCCTGGCCGCGGCCCGCAAGGTCATCGCGGTGCACATCAATTACCCCAGCCGGGCAGCCCAGCGTGGCCGCACGCCGGAGCAGCCCTCCTACTTCCTGAAGCCGCCGTCCTCCCTAACGTTCGGTTCGGCAGAAGCCCCTTCCGCTGTAGAGCGTCCGTCCGGCTGCGAACTCCTCGGCTTCGAGGGCGAGGTCGCCCTGATCATCGGCAAGCCCGCCCGCCGGGTCGGCGTGGAGGACGCCTGGAGCCATGTCGAGTGGGTGACCGCCAGCAACGACCTCGGCGTCTACGATCTCCGCTACGCGGACAAGGGCTCCAACCTCCGGTCCAAGGGCGGCGACGGCTTCACGCCGATCGGCCCCGAGTTGATCCCCGCGGACGCCGTGGACCCCGCCGGTCTCCGCATCCGTACCTGGCACAACGGCGACCTCGTCCAGGACGACACGACCGCGGACCTGCTTTTTCCATTCGCCCGCCTCGTCGCCGACCTGTCCCAGCTGTCGACGCTAGAGGAGGGCGACATCATCCTGACCGGCACCCCCGCCGGCGCCTCGGTGGCCAAGCCGGGCGACGTCGTCGAGGTTGAAGTCAGCACCGTTGAAGCCAGCGCATCCACCAGTCTCTCCACGGGGCGTCTGGTCACCCGGGTGGAGGAAGGCACGACGGCGTTCGCTGACTTTGGTGCGCAGCCCAAGGCAGATGACGCGCAGCGGGAGGAGGCGTACGGTTCGCGGGCAGCGGCGGGCCTTGCACCCGTGGAGGCTGCCGCCGTCGGGCATGTTCTGACCCCTGAGCTGAAAGCGAAGCTGGAAAGCGTCTGCACCGCCACCCTGTCCTCGCAGCTGCGCAAGCGCGGCCTGAACAATGTCAGCATCGACGGACTCACCTCCACCCGCCCGGAGAAGCGGATCGTGGGCCTGGCCCGGACCCTGCGGTATGTGCCCAATCGCGAGGACCTGTTCAAGTCACATGGCGGCGGTTTCAACGCCCAGAAGCAGGCCATCGACTCCGTCAACGAGGGTGAAATTCTGGTGATGGAAGCCCGAGGGGAAAAGGGCACCGGCACGATCGGTGACATCCTGGCACTGCGGGCCCAGGTCCGGGGTGCTGCGGCGATCATCACCGACGGCGGGGTCCGGGACTTCGCCGCGGTGGCCGCGATGGACATGCCCACCTACTACGCCAACCCGCACCCCGCCGTCCTGGGGCGCCGGCACATCCCGTGGGACACGGACATCACCATCGCCTGCGGCGGCACCACCGTGCAGCCCGGGGACATCATCGTGGCCGACGCCGACGGCATCCTGGTGATCCCGCCGGCCCTCGCCGATGAGCTCGCGGACGAGTCCATCATCCAAGAGCGCGAGGAAACCTTCATCGCGGAAATGGTGGCACAGGGCCACAGCGTGGACGGCCTCTACCCGCTGAACGCCACCTGGCGGATGAAGTACGAGGCATGGGAAGCAGGCAAAGCCCAATGACTGAGACGTTGATGGCGACAGGCAGCAAATCAGAGCAGGCCTACGCGGCCGTCAAGGCACGGATCGTGGACGGTACCTACTCCCCCGGCTACCGGCTGGTCCTGGCCGCCATCGCCAAGGATCTGGGAGTCAGCGTGGTCCCGGTCCGTGAAGCGATCCGCCGCCTCGAGGCCGAAGGTCTGGTGACATTTGAGCGGAACGTCGGCGCTAGGGTATCCGGGATCGACCCCACCGAGTACCTCTACACGATGCAGACCCTGAGCATCGTCGAGGGCGCAGCCACCGCGTTGTCGGCGCCGCTGATTGGCCCGGCGGATATTGCACGTGCCCGGGCGGTGAACGAGGACATGCGCGAATGCCTCCAGCATTTCGACCCCGTCCGCTTCACGGCGCTGAACCAGGACTTCCACAGCATCCTCTTTGAGCAGTGCCCCAACCCGCACATCCTGGACCTGGTCCACCGGGGCTGGAACCGGCTCGCCTCGCTCCGGTCTTCGACGTTCCGGTTCGTTCCGGGCCGTGCCCACGAATCGGTGGACGAGCACGAGGCGCTGCTCCGGCTCATCGAGGGCGGAGCCGGCGCGGAAGAGATTGAGAAGTCCGCCCGCCGGCACCGCTCCGCCACCTTGGACGCGTACCTCGCCCAAAGCAACGCGGGGTCACTAAACGCCCGATAAACGGCCCCGCATGGGCAAGAAGTGACCCCGCGTTGCATTAGAAGCAAAGGAAAACAACAATGACGTTCACCGCCGAACAGTCCACGAAACACTACGTGCCGCAGGACCTCCCCACACACATCCAGCACTACATCAATGGCCAGTTCGTTGACTCCGTGGGCGGGAAGACCTTCGACGTCCTGGACCCGGTCTCCAACCAGAACTACGCCACCGCTGCGGCCGGCCAGAAGGAGGACATCGACCTCGCCGTCGCCGCCGCCCGCGAAGCATTCACCACCGGGCCCTGGCCGAAGATGAAGCCGCGCGAACGCGCCCGGCTCCTGAACAAAATCGCGGACGCCGTCGAGGCCCAGGAGGAGCGCCTCGCCGAACTCGAAACGTTCGACACCGGCCTGCCGATCACCCAGGCCAAGGGCCAGGCGCTGCGCGCGGCCGAGAACTTCCGGTTCTTCGCGGACCTGATCGTGGCCCAGTTTGACGACGCCATGAAGGTCCCCGGTGCCCAGATCAACTACGTGAACCGCAAGCCGATCGGCGTCGCCGGCCTCATCACCCCGTGGAACACGCCGTTCATGCTGGAGTCCTGGAAACTCGCCCCCGCGCTGGCCACCGGGAACACAGTGGTCCTCAAACCCGCCGAGTTCACGCCCCTGTCCGCGTCGCTCTGGGCGCAGATCTTCAAGGACGCCGGGCTCCCGGACGGTGTGTTCAACCTGGTCAACGGCCTCGGCGAGGAAGCCGGCGACGCCCTCGTCAAGCACCCGGACGTCCCGCTGATCTCGTTCACCGGCGAGACCACCACGGGCCAGACGATCTTCCGGAACGCCGCCGCCAACCTCAAGGGCCTCTCGATGGAACTCGGCGGCAAATCCCCCTGTGTGGTGTTTGCCGACGCCGACCTGGATGCCGCGATCGATTCCGCCCTGTTCGGGGTCTTCTCCCTCAACGGCGAACGCTGCACCGCCGGTTCCCGCATCCTCGTGGAACGCGCCATCTACGACGAGTTCTGCGAAAAGTACGCCGCCCGCGCCAAAAACATTGTGGTCGGGGACCCGCACGATCCCAAGACCGAAGTGGGTGCCCTGGTCCACCCGGAGCACTATGCGAAGGTGGCCTCCTACGTGGAGATCGGCAAGACCGAAGGCCGGCTCCTCGCCGGAGGCGGCCGCCCCGACCACCTCCCCGAAGGCAACTACATCGCACCCACCGTGTTCGCCGACGTCGCCCCCGACGCGCGGATCTTCCAGGAGGAAATCTTCGGTCCCGTCGTCGCGATCACCCCGTTCGAGAACGACGACGAAGCACTCGCCCTGGCGAACAACACCCGCTACGGTCTCGCGGCCTACATCTGGACCCAGAACCTGACCCGCGCCCACAACTTCTCGCAGAACGTCGAGGCCGGCATGGTCTGGCTGAACAGCCACAACGTCCGCGACCTCCGCACCCCGTTCGGCGGCGTTAAAGCCTCGGGCCTGGGCCACGAGGGCGGCTACCGCTCCATCGATTTCTACACCGATCAGCAGGCCGTGCACATCAGCCTCGGCACCGTTCACACACCCAAATTCGGCGCCTGAGCCGCCAAGCCCTTTCAAAGAAGAGAGAATCCCATGACCGACTTTGTCCGCACCCCCACCGTCCCGGCTCCGGACATCGTCCGCTGCGCCTACATGGAGATCGTGGTCACCGACCTTGCCAGGTCCCGCGCGTTCTACGTGGACGTCCTGGGCCTGCACGTGACCGAGGAAGATGAGAACAACATCTACCTGCGCTCCCTGGAGGAGTTCATCCACCACAACCTCGTGCTCCGCAAGGGACCCATCGCCGCCGTCGCCGCTTTTGCCTACCGGGTGAAGTCCCCCGACGAAGTGGACGCCGCAGAGGCCTATTACCAGGAACTGGGCTGCCGCACCGAACGCCGCAAGGAGGGCTTCACGAAAGGTGTGGGTGACTCTGTCCGCGTGGAGGACCCGCTGGGATTCCCCTACGAGTTCTTCTACGACGTGGAACACGTCGAACGCCTCACCCAGCGCTACGACCTCTACTCCGCCGGCGAACTGGTCCGCCTGGACCACTTCAACCAGGTCACCCCCGACGTGCCCCGCGGCCGCAAGTACCTTGAGGACCTCGGCTTCCGCGTCTCCGAGGACATCCAGGACTCCGACGGCGTCACGTACGCGGTCTGGATGCACCGCAAGCAGACCGTGCACGACACCGCCCTGACCGGCGGCAACGGCCCGCGCATGCACCACATCGCGTTCGCCACCCACGAAAAGCACAACATCATCCAGATCTGCGACAAGATGGGCGCCCTGCGCATCAGCGACCGGATCGAACGCGGCCCCGGCCGGCACGGCGTGTCCAACGCCTTCTACCTCTACATCCTGGATCCCGACGGACACCGCATCGAGATCTACACCCAGGACTACTACACCGGCGACCCCGACAACCCCGTCGTCACCTGGGACGTCCACGACAACCAGCGCCGCGACTGGTGGGGCAACCCCGTGGTCCCGTCCTGGTACACCGAGGCCTCCCTGGTCCTGGACCTCGACGGTAAGCCGCAGCCCGTCGTCGTGCGTGAGGAAAAGAGCGAAATGGCGGTCACCGTGGGTGCCGACGGCTTCTCCTACACCCGCAAAGACGGGGCCCCCGAAGGGGACCGGACAGGCTTCAAGCTGGGGGCGCAGCTGTAGCCATGCTGGACGCGAAGACGATTGAGGCCATCGCCGACGAACTCCTGGCGGCCGCCCGGACCCGCACCCCGGTCCCCCGCCTCACCGCCCGCTACCCGGAGATGACGGTGGAGGACTCCTATGCCGTGCAGCAGCTGTGGCGGCGGCGCAACGAGGACGCCGGCCGCAAGCTGGTGGGCCGCAAGATCGGCCTCACCTCCAAGGCCATGCAGTCCGCCACCGGCATCACCGAGCCGGACTACGGCGCCATCTTCGATGACATGGTGCTCGGAACCGGCTGCTCGGTGGAGTGGGACCAGTACACCCATCCCCGGGTGGAAGTTGAACTGGCATTTGTGCTGAAGAAGGACCTGTCCGGACCCGGCTGCACCATCTTCGACGTCCTGGACGCCACGGACTACGTGGTTCCGGCACTGGAAATCCTGGACTCCCGGATCGAACTGGAGGGCCGGACCATCGTGGACACCATCGCAGACAACGCCGCGATGGGCGCCATGGTGATCGGCGGCAACCCCGTAAAACCCGACGCCGTGGACCTCCGCTGGGTCTCGGCCATCCTCTACAAAAACCAGACCGTGGAGGAAACCGGTGTTGCCGCCGGCGTCCTGGACCACCCCGCCAACGGCGTGCACTGGCTCGCCAACAAGATCGCCGCCCACGGCGACGGAATGAAAGCCGGGGACATCATCCTCGCCGGCTCCTTCACCCGCCCGCTGTGGGTGTACAAAGGCGACACCGTCCACGCCGACTACGGACCCTTGGGAGCCATCACATGCCGCTTCGAGTAGAACCCGGAAATCCTGTCTACGCGAACACCTTCCGCGACGCCCTCGCCGCGGCGGACCGCCCCCTGGCAGGAATGTGGGTCTGCTCCGGCAGCCCGCTGATCGCAGAACTCTGCGCCGGATCCGGCCTGGACTGGCTCCTCATCGACGCCGAACACAGCCCCAACGGCCTCGAATCCATCCTCGCCCAGCTCCAGGCCGTCAACGGCTACCCGGTCCAGGTCCTGGTCCGGCCCCCGGTCAACGACACCGTGCTGATCAAGCAGTACCTGGATCTGGGTGTGCAGAACCTGCTGATTCCCATGGTGAACTCGGTGCAGGAGGCGGAAGCAGCGGTGGCCGCCACCCGCTACCCGCCGCACGGCGTCCGCGGCGTGGGATCCGCCCTCGCCCGGGCCTCGCGCTGGAACCGTGTCCCGGACTACCTCACCCGGGCGTCAGAGACCGTCAGCGTCACCGTCCAGATCGAATCGACAGCGGCCGTCGAAGCCGTCGAGCATATCCTGGCCGTGGACGGCGTGGACGGCATCTTCCTGGGACCGTCCGACCTCGCGGCTTCGATGGGCGTGCTGGGACACCAGGAACACCCCAAGGTGCGCGCCGCCGTCGAACACTGCCTTGCCGCCGCAAAAGCGGCCGGGAAACCTGCCGGGGTGAACGCGTTCAACCCCGATACTGCCCGCAGCTACCTGGCGGCCGGCACCGCCTTTGTCCTGGTGGGCGCCGACGTCGCTATCCTCGCCCGCGGCTCCGAGGCGCTGGCCGCCGCTTTCACTGAGGCCTCCGACGGCGAAACCCCCGCCAGCTACTGACGCGGGAACTCCACGGATTGGCTCAGGTGGGACCGCTGCCCGGCGGGCCGCTGAGGACGGTGGGGATGTACTCGAGCAGCTGGAGCCGACCGTCGAAGGTCCTACTATTTACCATCCCGAGCGAGATGTCCGGATAGCCGTCGTAGATCCGTTCCTTGCCGGTGCTGCCTGTAATCACTGGGAAGACGACCAATCGGAACCTGTCCACGAGGCCAGCGGTCAGCAGCGACCGGCAGAGACTGAGGCTGCCCAGGGTGCTCGCCGGCGTGGCCATGATCCAGAGCACCGCCGTTCCGGCCTTGCTCGGGATTATGGGGATCGTCGTCGGCGCAGTGCTGGCACTGTGCTCGCTGGAATTCGTGGGATCGTTCGAACCGCATGGCTGGAAGCTGGCCGCGACGCTGACGCCAGTGACCTACGTGGTGTGGTCACTCTGGCTGGTGGCGGTCGGCGTAGTCCTGCTGCTCTGAACTGCAGGCACGGAGTGTCGGGCTCCCCTCCGGCCATCCCTCGTGGTGCAGCTGTTCCCTCCAGCAGGTCTGGCTGGGGCCTCCAATCGTTGCTAGCGTGGCGGCATGAGCCCGTCGAAGACCCCGGCCGAGATCCTCGACATTGGCGGCGCCGAGGTGCGCATCTCGAGTCCGGACAAGGTGGTTTTCCCCGAGCCCGGGCTGACTAAGCTCGACCTGGTGCGCTATTACCTCGCCGTCGCGGATGGTGCGCTGCGCGGTGCGGGTGGCCGGCCCATGGTGCTCAAGCGCTTCCCGAAGGGCATCTACGCTGAGCCGTTTTTCCAAAAGCGCGTGCCCGAAAACCACCCCGACTTCATCGACACAACGACGCTGCACTACGCGTCGGGGACGTCGGCTGAGGAGGCCGTCATCCGGGATGCTGCGGGCCTGGCGTGGGTGGTGAATCTTGGCTGCCTGGACCTTAACCCGCATCCCGTGCGCGCTGAGGACCTTGAGCACCCGGACGAGCTCCGGGTGGACCTCGATCCGATGCCGGGGGTCGGCTGGTCCCAGATCGTTGATGTCGCATATGTCGCGCGGGAGGTGCTCGACGACGTGGGGCTGGTGGGGTGGCCGAAGACGAGCGGATCGCGCGGACTGCATATCCTGGTGCGGATCGCGCCGCAGTGGCAGTACCGCGAGGTGCGGCTCGCCGCCGAGACCCTCGCCCGCGAGGTCGAAAACCGCGCTCCCGGCCTCGCTACCGCGCGGTGGTGGAAGGAAGAGCGCGGCGAAAGTGTGTTCGTCGACTTCAACCAGAACGCAAAGGACCGCACCGTGGCATCGGCGTACTCGATCCGACCGTTGCCCGATGCCCGGGTTTCGACGCCGCTCACCTGGGATGAGGTCCGCTCCATCCGGCCCGAACAGTTCACGGTCCGCACGGTGCCCGGGCGCTTCGCCGACGTGGGTGACCCCCACGCAGGCATCGATGACGCGGTGGGCACACTCGATGGACTTCTGGCACTGGCGGCCGAGCTCGGCCCCGCCGAGAAGCCGTCGCGCAGCGGAGACGGCTCCGGCCGCCGGCAGTCGCTGATGCCGCTCATCGAGGTTGCCCGCACCAGGACCAAGCCCGAGGCCCTCGCGGCACTCGATGAGTGGAAGTCCCGGCATGCGGACCTCGTCCCGGCCCTGCACCCCGCCGATGTGCTCGTCGACGGAATGCGCGGATCAAGCTCGCTCTGGTACCGGGTGCGGGTGAACCTGCAGCACGTCCCCGAACCGGAGCGTCCGCCACAGGAGGAGCTCATCGCCGACTACGACCCGTGGGCCGGCAAGCAGTGGCCCGGGCGCCCGGGATCCTGACACCGCAACGGAAACCGGACGTGCGCGCGTCGAGCGGGTCTTCAGCGCTTCCCCCATCCCAGCAAAATGTGATAGACGCCACAAGTCTTCGGCATCAAACTAGTTGGATGGAAGATACGGAGAAGCACGACACCATCGCCAAAGTCAGCGACCTCCTCGCCGCACGCTATCCCGACGCACCCCGGCCGCTGGTTGTCCGGGTCGTCACAGAGGAGTACGAAACACTGGATGCCGGCCGGATCCGGACCTACATCCCGACCCTTGTCGAACACGGCGCCAGGAACAAACTCCACCGCCAGTTCTCCCGGCGGAACAGGGAAACCTGACGTCCCGCCGAACCTCGTCCTCAGCTGGACAGGGTCGCGCCATCTCACTCGCAGGTCCCTTGGGGCGTCGATGCCCTCGAAGGAGCCATCACCCAACCTGCCTTGCGTTCCTTGCCCGGTTAGTACCTGATCGCCTCCGCTGACCGGATGATCCCACCGGCCGCGCAACATGCCATGGCGGGACGAGCCGGTTCAACCGTGTCCGAAGTCGCGGCAAGCCACTCGGTTTATATCTCATGGGGGTGGCCAGCCGGGTGGACCCGCGGGCTAACGCTTTCGCCCACCGCGATCGTTAGTACGACTTCCTGATCGTGTCCCAGTGGGAGGTGGCTGTTATGGCGCCATCCCCAACAGTGGCGGTAGCTTTGGATTACTTTTCCTTCGAAGCAGCCGAGCTACCGGAGGTACCGCCGATGGATGGCTTGTCGACGTCAATGGTTCTGATCGCCTTGCTGGCTATCGCGGCGCCCCTTGCGGCCCGTTTCCTTGATCGGGTGGTCAAGGTGCCGATCGTGGTCTTCGAAATTGTCCTCGGAATCATGCTCGGCCCCAGCCTGTTGGGATGGATCCAACCCGCCCAGTTCACGGATACGCTCGCCGATTTCGGGCTGGCCATGCTCTTCTTCGTTGGCAGTTGGGCCCGGCAACAGCGGTACTTCTCGGGTTTGTTCTCCTGACCGGCCTGGCGATTTATCTCGCGTCGCGGGCACGGCACTCACTGCTCTATTCCCAGGTCACCAGGACCCTCCACACCAGCGGCCAGTTCGCCGTCCGGTCCATCATCTTTATCCTCACTGTGCTCGTTGTACTCAGCATGGTCCTGGGACTCGACATGCTGTTGGGTGCATTCGCCGCCGGAGTCCTCTGGAAAGTCGCCATCGCGCGCGCTCCCGAGCAAGACCGGAAAGTCATTGAGGGGAAAATCGACGCCATCGCTTTCGGATTCCTGGTGCCGGTCTTCTTCATCGACACAGGCATAGACTTCGACCTACGCGCGCTAACCGCCAGCCCCGCAGCTCTCGCACTGGTCCCCCTGTTCCTGCTCCTCTTGCTCATCATCCGAGGTCTGCCGTCGATACTCGCGGCTCCCCCAAAGTCCAGCCATGCCGACAAGCGGGCCATCATCCTGTTTGGTGCAACAGGATTGCCGATTGTCGTGGGGGTGACAGGCATTGGCCGGGATGAGGGGCTGATCTCAGGCGGAATCGCCTCCGCCCTCGTCGGAGCGGGAATGCTCTCGGTGCTCGTGTTTCCGCCGCTCGCACTCCGCCAGCATCAACGCAGACCATCGGAGACGCCGGCCCGGCACAAGGAAAGCCCCCAGGAGACCGGACGAGGCGGGAATCGCGGCTCAGCGTTCACGCGGCCAGCCGGTGTTGGTCTCCGCCAGGTAGGCGCGGCCGTGCCGCCGTGGGCGGCGTCAGTGCCACAGTGGAAATGCCGGACGACGGCGGCAGCCGCCACCGAGCGGATCTCACCAGAGTTGTCGGCCGAGAGCGCGGGACGAGAACCCGGATGCTGGACGCTAGCCCGTGAACAGGATGATCAGGCCCAGGATCCCCATCAGCAGAGCGGAGCCGCTGGACCAGAAGACGGCAGCCACGTCTGAGTGAAACTGTTCCGCCGCGATGCCCCTGACGCGCGCGGAATAGCGGCCGCGCTGTGTGGCGTAAAAGCTGACCGCGATGGTGCCCGCCACCGCGATGAGAATCAGAATCCAGAAACGGTAGTGAGGCAGCCAGCGCAGGAAAACCAGCGCGGCGGCAAAAAGAGCCATCGCGGTCCGGCCCCAGCAGAGCACCGTGCGCTCGGGTTGGAGCCCGGGGTCCTGGTGCGTGGGAGCAGCTCGAGCTCCCGGCATTAGTTCAGTGCGATCAGGATGATCACCACAGCTGCAGTGACCGGCGCCGGCACTGATCAGCATCCCGATAGCTACCAGGAGTAGTGCCAGCGCTTTGCGCAAGGGTTCGGGGAATGCCTCAATCGCGAAGGCTTCCAGCGCCAGCCCGCCGGCGAGAAAGGCCAGGGCGGTGCGGACCCAAGCCAGGAAGGTTCGCTCGTTGGCCAGGGTGAACCGCGGGTCCGGCTCTACGCCGCCGGGCAGCACTCTTCGGGCCACCAGCCGCGTCCTTGATCCGGCTCGGTCATCGTTCTCCTTACGGTGCGGGGTTTCCCCATTCGTATGCCGCCGGAATAGCTTGGTTCGGTGCCGACATCTGCCGGCCCTGCGCGGACCAGCCTTAGCGAATCCCGCTGTCAACAACCAGCGTGATGTGAACGGGCCTGTCCGAGATGACCACAAGCTCGGTAGCCGTCGAAGCGTAGCCGCCGACGTTGGTCGCCCTGATTACATAACGTCCGTCAGGCAGCGTCAGATGGAAGGCACCGGTGCTATCGGTTTGTGTTGAGCCCCGGACGGCGTCCCCGTCCAAAGCCACAACCGCGGCCCCTGATACTGGGCGCGGTGGACACTCCTGACCAACACGTTCGACGGGACAGACCGGGGCGGTCAGGACCACACCGGCAACGTCCCCGGAATGCCCCGTGACCGGACCGCTTGGACTGGTGCACCCGCACAACCACAGGACGGCGGCCAATAAAACCCAGACGGAACACTTCATCTCACTCACCAACCGCCCCGCGTAGGCGTATGTCCCTTTCGGGCATCGTCGGGCATGGCCATTTCGGCCCGCAGGCCTAGGAGTCGGATCGGACGGCCCGCTTCGATTCCTGCTGCGAGGCCCAAAGCCCTCGCGAGAATTTCCTCCCGGTCGAATGTCTCGGGAATCTTCCTCCCGTGGTTCTTGGTCACGAACGGCGCGTACCGAACCTTCAGAGTCAGCCCAACCACGGGCCGTCCTTCAGCCACAACATCCTCAAGGACACGCGCTGTCAGCTCCCTCACGGCGTCGTCCACCTGGGCGGGCTCGGTCAGGTCCCGCTGGAAGGTGGTCTCCCGGCTATGCCCGCGGGCAACCCACGGCGTATCGTCCACAACGCTGGCGCCGTCCCCGCGTCCGAGCTCCGCGTACCAAGGACCCATCCTGGGGCCAAACTCCGGAACCAGGTTCTGGGGGTCGGACGCGGCGAGCTCGGCCACTGTATTGATGCCGAGCTTGGCCAGCCGGCCCGACACCTTGATTCCGACACCCCACAGGTCCTTGGTGGGCCGACTGCCCATAACGTCGAGCCAGTTCCCGGCAGTGAGGCGGAAAACGCCGGCCGGCTTGCCGAATCCGGTGGCGACCTTGGCTCGGACCAACGTGTCGCCGATGCCCACGCTGCAATGCAGCTGCGTTCGCTCCAGGACAGCCGCCTGCACCTGCCGGGCGTAGGCTTCCGGATTCTCTGTCTCAGTGCCCATAAAGGCTTCATCCCAACCCAGCACCTGCAGGGTGGCGCCGGGCTGCGCGCGCAGCGTAGCCATCACCGTTTCAGACGCCGCGAGGTAAGCCTCCTGATCGACGGGCAGGATCACAGCGTCGGGCACTTTCCGGGCCGCAATGCGTAAGGGCATCCCGGAACCCACACCGAACGCCCTGGCTTCGTAGGATGCGGTCGATACCACCGCTCGTTCCGTGGGGTCCCCCCGACCGCCGACAATTATCGGCTTCCCCGCAAGCTCCGGCCGCCGGAGCACTTCGACCGCCGCGATGAACTGGTCGAGATCGACATGCAGCACCCACCGGATTCCGCTCACGCCACCAGTCTGCCCTAAACATCCCTGGCCAGCATCCGCTCTCCCCCGAGCCTGGCTGCTGAGCCTGCGGCCTCCTGACCTTCATTGAATTCCAGCGCCGCCGAACACCATCACAGGGGCGGAGCGATGCTCTAGTGGTGTGTCTCAGTTTTGCTTGACGGCTTGGAGTGCAACTCGTCCGCGCGCGACTTTTTCGAGAATGGATTCCGCTGGCGCCGTCCACACCAAGGGAACGGAACTATCCCCCCGCTGGCGGAGCACTGTCACGATGTCAGCCGGTCAGCGATGCTACGGCCCAGCCTGGACAGATCTGCCACCATCACCACATTGCCCGGCTGCAGGTAGTCAAGACATTCCGTCCAGCGTCCCGTCGCTTGGGTATTGGTCCTTCTAATTTCAGCTTCACCACTTTGTCGAAACCCAACAAAATCTCGCTTGTAACTGGGAACTAGCGTTTGTTCCGAGGCAATATCCGCAGCTATGCACCCCCAAAGGACTATCGATGACGATGCAGCCAGAGCTCCAGGCCAACCCCGGCCCAATCCTCGAGACCGCCCGGAACCAGGTTCTGGAGCAGGGCATCGGCCTCTCCGAAAGCCAGCTTCTGGAAATCCTCAGGCTACCGGACCGGGATCTGCCCGCCGCCCTGCAGCTGGCCCACGAGGTCCGGCTGCGGCACTGCGGTGAGGACGTGGAGGTGGAAGGCATCATCTCGATCAAGACGGGCGGTTGCCCCGAGGACTGCCACTTCTGCAGCCAGTCCGGCCTCTTCGACTCCCCCGTCCGTGGCGTCTGGCTCGACATTCCCGAACTCGTCAAGGCCGCGAAGGAAACCGCTGCAACGGGAGCCACCGAGTTCTGCATCGTCGCCGCCGTCCGCGGCCCCGACATCAAGCTGATGAACCAGATCAAGTTCGCGATCGACCGGATCAACGAAGCCGTGGACATCAACATTGCCTGCTCCCTGGGTATGCTCACCCAGCGCCAGGTGGACCAGCTCGCCAGCTGGGGCGTCCACCGCTACAACCACAACCTCGAAACTGCCCGCAGCTACTTCCCGGAGGTCGTCACCACCCACAGCTACGAGGAGCGCCTGGACACCTGCAACATGGTTAAAGACGCCGGCATGGAACTGTGCTGCGGCGCCCTGATCGGCATGGGCGAGAGCCTGGAGCAGCGCGCGGAACTCGCCGCCCAGCTCGCGGCCCTCGAACCCCACGAAGTCCCGCTGAACTTCCTCAACCCCCGCCCTGGAACCCCGCTGGAAAACCAGGGCATCATGGACGGCAAGGACGCCCTCCGCGCGATCGCCGCGTTCCGCCTTGCGATGCCCCGCACCGTGCTGCGCTACGCCGGCGGACGGGAGCTGACCCTCGGCGACCTCGGAACCAAGGCAGGCCTCATGGGCGGCATCAACGCCGTCATCGTCGGCAACTACTTGACCACCCTGGGCCGCCCGGCAGACGCCGACCTGAACCTGCTCGTCGAGCTGAACATGCCCATCAAGGAACTCCAGAAGACACTATGATCCCCCACCGCTCCCCAGGCTCGACAGGCTCAACCACCGGCGATGCAGCAACCGCAACCACGGCTGAGTTCTGCGGGCACTGCGGTGAACCGTCCGACGTCGGCGCCGGCCCGGCGTCGGACGTTCACCACCGTTGCGGCGAACGGCTCGCAATGGAGCCGCCGCGGTACTGCGCCGCCTGCCGGCGCCGCATGAAAGTCCAGGTGACTCCGTTGGGCTGGACCGCCGAATGCTCCCGCCACGGAATGCTCGCACCATGAGTGGCGAGACACCGCCGGGCCTGATCCAGCGGGACCGCGCCAGGCTTTGGCACCCCTACGCGCCGGCGTCCCCGGATCTTCCGCTGTGGGAGGTCGAGGCGGCCGACGGCGTGCGGCTGCGGCTTCGGGCCGAGGACGGCGCACGCCACGAGGTGGTTGATGCGATGTCCTCGTGGTGGTCGGTGATCCACGGCTACCGCAACCCTGTGCTGGACGCCGCCGCGCGGCGGCAGCTAGAGAGTTTCAGCCATGTGATGTTCGGCGGACTCACGCACGCCCCGGCGGTGGAACTGGCCGAGCAGCTGGTGGACATGGCCCCGTCCGCGCCCGGCCGGCCGGGCTTGGAGCGGGTATTCCTTGCGGACTCGGGTTCGGTCGCAGTGGAGGTTGCACTGAAGCTGGCGGTGCAGTTCCAGACCGCGTCCGGGCACCCGCTGAGGCAGCGGTTCCTGAGCATCCACGGCGGGTACCACGGCGATACGTTCGCGGCGATGGGTGTCTGTGATCCCGTGGACGGGATGCACTCCGCGTTCCCGGGCCTGCTGGCCGGCAACGTGTTCGCGCCCCGTCCCCCGGCAGCCGCCTCCGCGACCCCGGAAACCGTGCGTGCGTGGGCGTCCGAACTCGGGGACATCGCGGCGGCGCATTCCGGGGAGCTGGCCGCGATCATCGTCGAACCGGTCCTGCAGGGTGCCGGCGGCATGCACGCGTACCCGGCCGAATGCCTGACAGTACTGCGGCACGTGGCGGACCGGCATGGCCTGCTGCTCATCTTCGATGAGATCGCCACCGGTTTTGGCCGCACCGGCGAGCTGTTCGCGGCCGATCATGCCGGCGTCGTGCCGGACATCATGTGCGTGGGCAAGGCACTGACCGGCGGCTACCTGACCCTCGCCGCCATGGTCTGCACCGCGGAGATTGCGTCGACTGTGTCCCGCGGCCAGGCCGGTGCGCTGCTGCACGGCCCCACCTTCATGGGCAACCCGCTGGCATGTGCGGTTGCCAACGCCAGCCTCGGCATCATCGGCGACGGCGGCTGGCGGGCCGACGTCGCCCGGATCGGCGCCGGCCTCGAAACAGGGCTCGCTCCCGCCCTGGACCTTGAGGCGGTCCGGGATGTCCGCACCATCGGCGCCGTCGGAGTCATCGAGCTGCACGACGCCGTCGACGTAGCCGCGGTCACCGCCGCGGCCATCCGGCACGGGGTCTGGGTCCGGCCGTTCCGGAACCTCGTCTACACCATGCCCCCGTACATCAGCACCGCAGCGGACATTGAACAGATCACGGCGGGCATGACGGCCGCCGTCGCCGAAGTACACGGACGCGTCGTACATGAGCGCGTCCCGGCACGGGCGGGAGGTGCGGCATGAGCCGCTCCATGATCCAGTGGCTCGAGCGGCAGGCCGCGGTCCGGGACCGCCGGGGCCTGGTCCGCCGCCCGCTCCCCCGTGCCGCGGACGAACAGTTCATCGACCTGGCCAGCAACGACTATCTGGGCCTCGCGGCGGACCCTCGGGTTGCCGAGGCCGCTGCGGCGGCCGCGTCGCTGTGGGGCGCGGGCGCCACGTCCTCGCGCCTGGTGGGCGGAACCACCCGGCTGCATCTGGACCTCGAGGAGGAACTGGCCCTGCTGGCGGGGATGGAAATGGCGTTGGTGTTCTCCTCCGGCTACCTGGCAAACATCGGTGTGATCACGGCGCTCGGTGGCCCCGGAACCCTGATCATTGCGGACGAACACTGCCACGCCTCCATGATCGACGGTTTCCGGCTCAGCCGCTCCCGCACCGAATCGTTCACCCACAACAGCGTGGAGGACGCCGGCCGCCTGCTTGCCGGCCGGTCGGAGCCGCGGGCGCTGATCGCCGTCGAATCCCTCTACAGCGTCCTCGGCGACGAAGCCCCGCTCGCTGCCCTGCTGGCCCTGGCCGAGGACCACGACGCCGTGCTGCTCATCGATGAGGCCCACAGCCTCGGAGTCATCGGCACCGGTGACTTCCAGGGCCGCGGCGCGGTGGCCGGAACCTTCCTTGCCGGGCACCCGAATGTGGTCGTGACCGCGACGCTGTCCAAGGCCCTGGGCAGCCAGGGCGGAGCGGTCCTGGGATCCGCCCTGCTGCGGGAACACCTGCTCAACCGGGCACGCAGCTTCATCTTCGACACCGGGCTGGCGCCGGCCTCCGCCGCCGCAGCCCTCGCGGCGGTGCGGATCATCCGGGATGAGCCCTGGCGGGCGGAATCCGTGCGAAGCAACGCTGCAGCCCTGGCCGCCGGGCTTGGCCCTGCCCTTGCAGCCCGCGGCGCCGTCGTCGAGCAGACAGCGGCCGACCGGGCCGCCGTCGAGCAAACGGCGGGGGCCGTCCAGTCCATCGCCATGCCGTCCGCCGCATCAGCCCTGGCAGCTGCCGAGGCGGCGCGGACTGCCGGTGTCCGGATCGGATGCTTCCGCCCACCGTCCGTTCCGGACGGAATCTCCCGGCTGCGGCTCACCGCCCGTGCCACCCTGACGCACGAGGAAATCGAAGACAGCTGCGCAGTGCTGCGCGGCATTTTGGAGGAACTTCCATGAACCTGCCCGGCATCATCCTCGTAACCGGAACGGACACCGGCGTCGGCAAGACCATCACGACGGCGGCCCTCGCCGCCGTCCTCCACGGAACGGGGCGCAGCGTCGCGGTTTACAAACCGTGCCAGTCAGGAGCAGCCGACGGCGATTCCGACGCTGCCGAGATTGTCCGGCTCGCCGGCGCCGTGACAGCAGAAACCGGAGTTGTCCTGCAGGAGCCGCTGGCGCCCGTCGCCGCTGCCGCCGTCGACGGAACGCCGCTCCCAACGCTGGCTGCGCACGCCAAGAAGGTCCGCGAGCTCGCCGCGTCCCACGATCACGTCCTGGTGGAGGGCGCAGGCGGCCTGCTGGTGGAGTTGGATTCCGACGGCGGCACCCTGGCGGAGCTTGGATCCCTCCTGGCGGCCGCATTTGTGCTGGTCGCCCGGCCGGGGCTCGGTACCCTGAACCACACCGCCCTGACCCTCGAAGCGCTGGACGCGCGGGACCTGCAGGTCCTTGGGGTGGTGCTCGGAAGCTGGCCCGGAAAACCCGACTTCGTACACCACAGCAACCGGCAGGTGCTCGATTCGTTGCGGGCGCCCTTGCTCGGCGCCCTTCCCGAGCAGGCCTCGGAACTGCCCCCGGCTGCTTTCCGCGCCGGTGCAGCTGCATGGCTGAACGGCCTGCCCGCATGAATCCGGCGATGATGACCGCCAGAACCGAGAAGCCGCGGGTGGGAGGTCCGGGACAGACGGAGACCATGCGTCAGACGGAAGGCTCCGACGGGGCCCGCTGCCCGTACCTCGTGGTGCGCGACCCGGACGCGGTCCGCGAAGTGCTGCACCGGCCTGCCGACTTCAGCCCCGCGAATGCCCTGGTCGCCGTGACGCCACTGGAAGGGCCCGCCCTGCGCGTGCTGCAGCGCGTCCGCTTTGCGTTGCCTCCCGTGCTGGCCAGCAACGACACGGACACACACGCCGGGATCCGCAAGGTCGTGGCGGGCTTTTTCACCCCTGCCACGGTCGCCGCCATGGAGCCGCGGATCCGGGAGCTGGCCCAGGAAGCGGCACGAAACGCCGCGGACCAGCTCGGCTTCTCCGGAAGCGTGGACCTCGTGCAGGCGGTGGCTGCTTTTCCCCCGGCAGTCGTCATGCTCGAACTCCTCGGGCTGCCCGTTCGGGATCTTGCGGACCTCAAGCGGTGGGGCCGTGAGTCCATGGAGCTGTTCTGGGGCTGGCCGGACCAAGACCGGCAACTCGAACTGGCCCACAGCGCCGCAGATTTCTACGTCTGGCTGCGGAAGCTCGTCGCGGAATCCAGGGCGGCCCCCGGACGGAACCTGTTCAAATCCTTGGCAGAGCACGGCCTGTCGACGACTGAAATCTGCTCGCTGGGCTACTTCCTGCTGATCGCCGGACAGGAAACAACCACCCAACTGATCAGCACCACGCTGTTCCGGCTCCTGGAAGGGTCCGCGCCCGTGGGCTGGAAGGACGCGGCATCCGACGCCGGTTCCAGGGCCATGGTCCGGCACGTGCTGGCCACCGAATCATCCGTCCCCACGTGGCGCCGGGTGGCAGCCCACGATACGAACCTCGGTGACGCCCGAATTCCTTCAGGCACCGAAATCCTCCTCGAACTCAGCGGCAACCAAATCACGTCACCGGCCGCACTCGCGAGCCAGTCCGTGCCTGCGGAGACGGCCCACCGCGGTCAATCCACCAGCCATGGCATTGTTTTTGGCTCCGGCATCCACCGCTGCCTCGGCGCCAAGCTCGCCGAACTGGAGGCCGCCCTAGTTGTCCAGGAGACTGCCACTGCACTGACGGACGTGCAGCTGCAGGACCACCAGCCTGATTGGATCAGACTCCTGTCCTTCCAAGCACCCCGGACCGTCACGGTGGCGAACGGTCCACGTAGCTTTGGCGTCATTCGTAAGATATTCCTGCCCCGTGCTGCTTCTAGACGGCGCTGTTGATGCCACGGGTGATGCTGGTTTCCCGGCGGAAGGAGTCCCTCGAGTCCGTAGAGTCCAGGAGTGTGGTCTACGCGTCGGTCCGGTGGAACAGGCGGAGGTGACTTCCGTCGGTTATTAGGGTATGCGGTTGGCGGCCACCCGACGTTGTCCAGGGCGAGGGCCCGGGACAATTCAGGTGGTCGGGCGACGCTCTTGGCTGGTGCCTCATCTGCCCATTCCATAGAGCATGCGCACGTCAAGTTCTTGAGACAGTTTCGTCGTTGTATTTCGGTTACGCGGCCAAGGATTCCTGATCGAGGTGCGAGAAATTCTCGGCGACTGCGTTATCCCAGCATTACCCGGCTAGTAGCCCGGGATGCAGTGGATTGGCCGGTAACGATACAGCTGTTTCCGGAGGTCAGTTTCCGGAGTTGCAGAGCGTGGCGATCTCGTCGGGGAGACATGTCAGGCAGCTGAACGTACCCTCAGGCATTCCGTCTTCCAGGGCCCCATCCCTCGCGCAGATGCCGCTATGGCGGCCTCAACCGGCACGGTTCGCGGCCGCGGCGACGCGAGCTTCAGCGACAGCGGTGCTCAAATCATGGCGGTGGGCGTTAACGGAGAGCACGAGAGCCCACGCCGTGCGTTGTTGCCGTCGATCAGCGGGTGGAACCGCGCCACCGGCTCTGGCTTCACCGCCAGGTGCGGTTGCCTTCCACACCTATGACCGTTGCTTTACTTTCGCTGCTAACTGACAGGCGCCACGACGTCCTCAAGCATCGACCTGTCGAAAAAACGGACCTCGCCAGTTGCCTCGAAGAACACCGGAACCACTGATGTGTTCGGGTCCTTGGACGTTTCGTAGATGTCAGGTCCGCTTCCATGCTTCCGGGCGATTGTTCCAACCAGCCCGGTACCGCGAACGCGGACGGTTCGATATTTGTAGCTCATGTTGACCCCTTCGTCGACTAGGGCAACCCTACTCCTGAGACGTATTCGCAGGACCCATAGGAGCAGTCGAGGCACAGGAATCGCCAAATTCAGGGCCTACTTCGTACCAGAGCTCCTGTTCGCGCTCACTGTTGGCGGAATCCACCTGAGCGCGTTCGATCCTGATCTGGATTTTCATCCAGCTGGTGTTCGTGCCCTTCAGCATTCTCCAAGCCGTCTACTTTGCCGCCGGGGATGGCTGAACTTGGCTTCCTCCTACTGCGGCTGGGTCGCAGTGCCCCGCGGCAGGTCGAAATTCTCTGAGAATGCCGGCTCAGGGCCGGACGACACATACAAAGGGCTGCTGCTGCGCCATACTGACGGCATGAACGCTGCGACGAGAAAGCCCGAGCGGATTCTCCTCGCAATCCTTTCCGCAATTGCGCTGTTTGGTGATCGTGGCACTGGCAGTCGTTTTTACACGCGGCGAGCCAGAGGCACTGGACGGGTCGACACCCCAGGGAGTGGTCCAGCGTTACAGCACCGCGGTCATCGGCGGCGATACGGCCACAGCCAATTCCTACCTCACGGAAGCGGCCAGTTCCTCGTGCGGCGGCTTCCGTAAAAGCGGCCCGCTGCCCACCCGGGTGGTTTTGATCTCTGCCACAGAGCGGGACAACTCGGCTCTCGTGAAGGTCTCCGTCGTCAGTTCAGGTTCGGGCGGCCCGTTCGGACCGTCCGAGTACGAGATGGAGGATCGTTTCTCCCTGGTGAAGACAGATGGCAAATGGCTGATCGACCAGGCACCGTACCAGCTCCTGTCGTGCACCGGAACGTCCGTGAAGCCATGAATTCGGACGTGCCGACGACAATTTCAGCGGCAGGTTCCGCCCAACTCACCCTCCGCCGCCTGATCGTCTACGTACTGCTGTTCGCCTTGGTGCTGATCGCGGCGGTAGGGCTCAGTGGCCTCTTGGAGCGCCTGTTCAGCACGGGCGCGGTGCTGGCGTCAACCGATGTGGCCGGTGTGGCGCGTTCCCTTGCGTTCACGCTGATCGGAGGACCGCTCGCCGCGCTTCTGTGGTGGGTTGTCTGGAAAAGGCTCGACGACGGCGCGGAGCGCAGCTCAGTGGGGTGGGGCATCTACTTGTCTGCCATCTACGCGGTCTCACTGATCGCATCTGTGACGGCCTTCCTCGGGATGGCGGCGTCGTTCATCGGCCGGGCGGAACCTCAGTGGTATTCGCCCTTGTCGGATGGGCTTGTCTGGGCCGGCATCTTCGTCTGGCACCGCTGGATGTGGCGGCACCCCGTCAAACATCCAGTCCACCTTGAGGATGTCCCGGCGGTCATCGGTTTGGTTTTCGGCCTGGCGGTGGGCGCGGTTGCCGCCATCACGGCGTTGGGCGGCCTGCTTGACGTCGCGATCCGGGGGTACATCAGCCTCACCCCGGGCGGGGACGCGTGGTGGCAGTCGGCGCTCCGGGCGATGGTTTGGGCCATTGGCGGAAGTATGGTGTGGCGGTGGCACTGGCTTCGGGGCGGCGCGCGAAAACTGGACACCACTCTGGTGGATGTGGCGTTGATTGGTGTGGGGATCTTCGCGGCGGGCATCACAGCACTCGGTGGCGCCGGCGTCGTGGTTTTTGTGCTCCTCAGAACGGCATTCGATCGGGGTGAGCCTATGAACGAACTGCTGGCCCCGCTGGGTCCAGCCATCGCCGCCGCTGCCGTCGGTGCTTTGGTGTGGCGCTATCACCGCGTCAGCGGGGCTCATCGGTCTGTTGCCACCCGGCGTGCGAGTCGGCTGGTGACATCGGGGGTTGCCTTGGCAGCGGCTGCGTCCGGCGTCGGCGTAGTCATCAATGCTTCGCTTGCCATGGCCGTTTCACCCCTCGCGGGCAGCGGCACACGAACCCTCCTGCTGGGAGGTATCAGTTCCCTCGTTGTGGGCGGTCCTGTCTGGTGGCGGGCGTGGAGGCCTACGAGGCAACCGCGAACCGCGGACACTATTCCGCCAGGCAGGCGTGTTTACCTCGTAGCGTTCTTCGGCATCAGCGCGGTGGTCGCGCTGATCGCCCTCCTCGTCGTTGGCTACCGGCTCTTCGAGTTTCTGCTGGGTGAAGTAACCGGAGGCAGCCTCCTGGACCGTGTCCGCGCGCCGCTCGGTCTCCTGGTTGCGGCCGGATTCGTAGCCGCTTACCACTTTGCCCTGTGGCGCCGCGAGCACGTGCTCCTGGCAGCCGCCTCGCCGGCCTCGGCGCGAACCATTGATCACGTCACCATGGTGACGGCCGCCGATCCAGCGCCGCTGTCCAAAGCCATCACCACCGCGACAGGCGCCCAAGTCACTGTCTGGAAAAGAGCCGACGCCGGCGGTACAACGCTACCTGCCGGCGTCGTCTTCGCCTCGGAACCTGAGCTGGTTAGACGGGTGGTCGCTGCGCTTGCCGGTGTCGCCGCCGAGCGCGTCCTGCTGGTGATCGGGCCTGCGGACGGTCAAGTAGCTCGGATAGAGGTTATTCCCTTGGAAACCGCAAGGTCGTCGCGATTAGTTCCGTAACCCCCGTGCCTGGCCCTTGTCCCGCTGCAGATCCACAGCGGATTCTTGTCCTTTTGAATGGATTGACCCCGGAACCGCAGACAAAAATTGTGTGGCCGGTTGCATGATGCTCAAGACGTTCAGGCTGCTCTTAGTGTTTGCGCTACTGCTTGTCGGCTGCGCTGCAGCCCTCGGGCTCCCGCCGACCAACGTCGTTGTTGAGGACCGGGCAGGAGTTCTTGACCGCAACACCCTCGTCCCGGCCATCACTGCGATCGAGTTCCATGAGCCCACCAAGGTGGCTGTGTATACCTACAACGGGAGCGCCGCGGACAACCTGAACGAGGAGGTTCTCAGGTTCGCCTGCGCGGAACACCCGGACTGGATCAGTCCCGACGGGCAGAAGTGGGCCAACGGGCTCTTCATCTTTGCGCTCGATCCTGTCGGCCGGCATGTGAGCACCTATATGGGCGAGGACCGCAAGGTCTCGCTGGAATAAAGGGATGACATCCAAAATGCCGCAAAGGACCTCCTGCGGGACGCCCAATGGACGGACGGAACCATCGCCGGAGTCCGGCGCGGTGCCGAACTGATCAACCAGCCCTGGTACCGGTCCACGGCATTCCAGGTCGCTGCGTGGGTGACCGGCGCCTTGGCCGCCCTGGGCATTGCGGCATGGCTAACGGTGGGTGCGGTGACAAGGGCGGGCAGCCGGAAGGACTTGGCGCGCGGAGACCGGAGCTATGCCAGTGTGAGCACGGACCTGGATGTCACGGAACTGAATGCCCGCACCATCCCCCAGTCCTCTTCCTATGGCAGCAGTGTTGTGGAAAAGCACCGCAATTTCCTCAACCGGTACAACGCCACCACCGGGCTCTCGAACCGGGTCCAGGCCCTGACACCGAAGGCGTTGGGCCGCCGGTCGAACCTCAAGCTGGTGCGGGAGTACGCAGATGCGGCGGCGGAACTGGACGCCCTGGACGACGTCATTGCCGACAGCAACGCGTTGCTCAACAAGCTCACTGCCTGGCCCACAGCTTGGGACCGGCAGCTGGCGCCCTTCCGCAGCGATCTGGCGGGCGTGGAGCAACTGCTCAGCAAACGTCACGGGCAAGGTGACTCCGCCACCGCCGCGGCCCTCAGGTCCTTCCGTGACGCGAGCCTGCCCGAGATCGAGCGCTGGACCGCAGAACTCGCGGACGGCACGATCACACCGGAAACTGCCTTGGACGGGTTGCGCGACGCCAGGAGCCATCTTTCAGTTCTCCTGAAGAACCACGCAGAAACCGTGATCGAGGGTCTTACCAAGACCGACCGCGAAGCAAAGCTCATGCGCACGGAGATGGAGAACGCGCAGGAAGGCACGGACCGCCACCGTAAGCAGACTTACGAACCCAGCATCCTCGGCCCCGTCTACCCGTCCTACTATTTCTTCTCTGTTCCTGCCTCCAACTCCGGCCTGAACACCGGCGTGGGCAGCGTCAGCTCTGCCAGGGGCGCCGGCGGAACCACGGGCTATGGCAGCAGCGGCGGAAGCTTCTCCGGTTCAGGCAGTTCCTCAAGTTTGTAGCTCCAGTCGTGGCCCACTATGAATGACTACGAAAACGAAATCAGCCCACAGCGGTAGAAGGAGGAGCCCAGGGTGATGTCATGCCCGACTCATCCGGTCTCTGGATAGCAGCTCAAGGCTCTTGCTCCCGCGAATTTGTCGATAAGGCGAGTGGTTACACGGTTTGGACGGACCCGTGGACACTGCTTTAGCCCATGCGGCTACTTCGGTGATTGGACCTAAATAGCATCGGATTCCCGGACAGACCCGAGAAACATCCGTAGGCAGTTCCGTTCGCCTGCGGGTGCGCATATGCTCGGCACACAGCTACCGCTAATGGGAGCTGCAGACTAGGAACAACCAGGGGATTCACCTTCGAAGGAGAATGATCATGGATGCGGAAGCCAAGGTTCTTGTCGGTGTGGACGGTTCGGAATCGTCCATCCAGGCCCTCCGTCTGGGGGCACAGCTGGCTCCGGCCCTGAACGCCACCATTGTCGCTATTGCCTGTTGGGATTTTCCGGAGATTTACGCCGGATATGTTCCACCCGATTTCGCCCGGTTTGAAGCGGCTGCGGCGAAGACTCTTGCGGACGCCTTGGAAAAGGCGTTCGGTGAGGAGACTCCGGAAAGACTGACCTCGCAACTGGTCCGCGGACCGGCTGCGGCGAAGCTCGTGGAAGTGGCGGCCGGCGCTTCATTGCTGGTGGTTGGACGCCGGGGCCATGGGGGCTTCCTTGGCATGCACCTCGGCTCCGTGAGCACTGCGTGTGTTGCCCACGCGGACTGCCCCGTCTTGGTGCTGCATACCGAAAGCAGCCACCGCTCCCATCATCTATGGAAGGGCTCCAAGGCGAAAGGGCAGACCCCTGGAAAAGCCGGGATTCCGCCTCTCAAGCCGTAAGACACGGCTTCTCACAGGAACCGGGTCCCTCTCATTTCGCCGCTCCGTCCACTCGGTTGCCGGATTGGTCGAACTCGTGGCCTTCGATTTCGTGGCGGATTTCGGCGGCGATGGGGTCCAGTTTCCGGTTGGAGTAGCTGACATACCAGCCGGTGATGGCGAACGTGGAGACGAACTGCAGCAGGCCCAGGATCAGGCCGATGTTGATGTTGCCCCACACTTTGGTGGACATAAACTCGACGGCGTAGTCAGCCAGCAGGACGTATGCGAAATACCAGAGCAGGAATGCAATGGCCATGGGAAAGACAAAGCTACGGTGACGTTTGCGCAGTTCCTGGAACCGCTCTGTCGACTGGACCTGTTCGAAGTCCACGGACGCCGCTGCGTCCGGAGTTTCGGCTTCGTTACCCATCGTTCCTCCTCATTGAGACTTACAGTCCACACCGGCTGAACAGACGTCCGGCCAATGTGACTGCTCTCACTGTTGCGCGTGGCGGCCGCCGTTCCCATTGTCTCGCATAGCCCCGATTTAGTCTCGCCCTACTGCGACATCAGCCGAATTGAGGCGCACAGAAAAGGGAACTATCTCGGAGATCATCGCGCCAACCCAGCCGTTCCAAAGCCACAATCACCTTCTTTGAAACTGAGTATCAGTTGACTTGACACTCAGTTTCACTGTAGAACGGTGACATGGTTCCTGACAATGTCGTAGAAACTGCCTCACTCACGGGCGCTGCCGTCGACGCCGGCAAGTCGCCCGGAAAATCGGCGCAGGCGTATGCCGCGGCCCTACTGGACACTCAACGGCAGCGGCCGGCGGGCGCACCCAGCGCCGATCCGCGCCCCGTCCGAAGCGTTGGCGTAATCGGGGCCGGGCTCATGGCGAGCCAGCTTGCCCTTGTTTTTGCCAAACAGCTCGGCGTTCCGGTCCTGATCACGGATCTTTCCCAGGCAAAGGTGGATGGCGCGCTTGGCTGGATCGCCGGGCACTTGGAGAAGCTGGTGAGCCGGGGGCAACTCAGCGAAACGGCGGCCCGCGACTTGGGAAGTCTTGTCCGCGGCACCGTGGATAAGCGCGAGTACCGGGACTGCGATGTGGTCATCGAGGCGGTGTTCGAGGAGTTGGCCGTCAAACGCGCCGTCTTCGCGGAGATCGAGCCCCTGCTGCGCACTGATGCGCTGCTCCTGACGAATACGTCGTCCCTTTCCGTGACGGCGATGGGTCACGGCCTGGCCCATCCGGAACGCCTGGTGGGACTGCATTTCTTCAATCCGGTGGCTGTGCTGCCGCTCGTGGAAATCATCAGCACTGAAAGCAACGACGACGTCAGCGTCGCCACCGCTTGTTCGCTTGCCCGGCTTCTGGGCAAGACTGCGGTCCTGGTAACGGACACGCCGGGCTTTGTCGTGAACCGGATCCTGACCCGGCTGTTCTGCGAACTGCTGCAGGTCATTGATGACGGGACGGATATCGAGCTGGCGGACCATGCCCTGGACCCGCACGGGCTACCCATGACCCCGCTGACGCTGCTGGGTTTCATCGGACCCGCGGTCCAGTTGCACATCTGCGAGACCATGCACGCCGCCTACCCTGACCGGTTTTATGTCAGTACCAGCCTGGCAGCCATTGCGGATGCCCGGCTGCGCGGCTACCTCGCTAAGTCCGGCACGGTGCTTCCCGAGGCGGCCGCCTTGCTGCCGTCTGCCGATGCCGGAGATTCGGTGCCGGCACCTGACGCGGAGGCCATCAGGGCAGGGATACTTGACGCCCTGGCCGAGGAGGTGGGCCTGATGCTCGCCGAAAAGGTGGTGGCCGGTCCGGCGGAAGTGGATTTGTGCATGCTGCTGGGCGCCAACTTCCCCCAGCGTCTGGGGGGCCTCACCCCGCTGCTAGACCAAAGCGGCGCCTCCCGGCGTGTGTGGGGTAGGGATTTCCACCCCGGGTCCGGCTTCGCCTGATAGCCAGGGCCGCGCGGCCCGCCTCAAACAAGCGCCGCCACCTCCGCGCCATTTCTCAATTCCTCCCCAAAAAAGGATGTAAGCCCATGCCCGACTATGACGTCGCTGAACCGCTGGACACGGACTACTACTCCGTCTTCGCCAACATTTCCGCACCCGACCGCGAAGCGTGGAGGCGTGCCCGGGATTTCACCGCGGAGGCCATACCGCAGATGAACGACTACTGGGAACGGGCCGAGTTCCCCGCCCATCTGGCCAAGCGGATGGGCACCATGAACCTCCTGGCCGATGGCATTGACGTACAGGGCCTGGAGCCCATGTCCGCGCTGGCCGCCGGCCTGGTCAACATGGAGGTCTCCCGCGGGGACGGTTCCCTGGGCACTGTCATCGCAGTCCAGGGCGGCCTGGTACTGCGGACGATTGCCCTTTTTGGCTCCGACACCCAGCGCCGGACCTGGCTCGGTCCGCTGGCCCGCGGCGAAAAGCTCGGCGCCTTCGCCCTGACGGAACCGGACCACGGCTCCGATTCCGTGGCACTGGAAACCACCGCCTCGCTCGACGCGGAGGACTACGTCCTCAATGGCGAGAAGAAGTGGATCGGCAACGGCTCCGTAGGCGATGTCACGGTGGTATGGGCACGCGATGACGACGGCGATGTCCGTGGTTTCCTGGTGGAACAGGACCGGGAGGGTTACGAGGCCGAAACCATCACCGGAAAGGCCTCGCTGCGCGCAATCCACCAGGCCCGGATCAAGCTGAACAACGTCCGCATTCCAAAGGCCAATCTTCTCCCCGGCGCCCGCACTTTCAAGGACACGTCCGAAATCCTTGTTGCCACGCGTTTGGGGGTCGCCTGGTCCGCTCTCGGCCACGCCACCGCCGTCTACGAAGCCGCGTTGAACTATGCCACGCAGCGGACACAGTTCGGCAAGCCGCTGGCAAAGTTCCAACTTGTCCAGGAGCGACTGGCGTACATGCTCTCGGAGCTGACCAGCATGCAGCTGCACTGTTTCCACCTCGCGGGACTTGATGCGGCCGGCGAGATGCGCCCCACCCAGGCCTCGATGGCGAAGTACCACAACACCCGCAAGGCCCGCGAGCTGGCGTCCATTGCCCGCGACATGTTGGGCGGCAACGGCATCCTGCTGGAAAACCACGTGATCCGGCACCTTCTCGACATCGAATCCATACATACGTACGAAGGAACGCAAAGCATTCAGACCCTATTGATCGGCCGCGATGTCACCGGACAAAGCGCCTTCGCCTAAGGATTCGCCATGACCACAGTTGAACTTCCCAATGAAACCCCGCTGAGCCCCCTGCGGTTCCTGCAGCGCTCCGCCGAGGTGTTCGGACAGAAGACGGCGATCATCCACGGTGACCGCTCCTATACGTACCGGGACTTCGCCGCCGAAGCCCAGGGGCTGGCCAAAGCGATCAAGAGCAGGATCCAGCCCGGAGACCGGGTGGCCTTCCTGTGTCCTAATGTGCCGGAACTGCTGATTGCCCATTACGCCGTCCCCCTGGCTGGCGGCGTCCTGGTGGCCCTGAACTCGCGGATGTCCGCCAGGGAACTCCAATACATCCTGGAGCATTCCGAAGCCAGGCTGCTGTTTGCCGATTCGGAACTGCTGGCCACCGTGGCGGGAATGGACCTGGGCCTGACACAGCTGGCTGAGGTGATCGAAGTGCCTGACAGCACCATCCCGTATCCGGACGTCCCGGCAGGCATCGGCACGACGCAGTACGCAGACTTCCTCGCCGCGTCCGGACACCAGGACGCAGATCTTCCGTGGAGCGTAGAGGACGAACGCGCCCCGATCACGCTCAACTACACCTCCGGCACCACGGGCAAGCCCAAGGGAGTGCTGTATTCGCATCGCGGTGCCTACCTGAACTCGCTCGGGGAAACCTTCCACAATCACTTCACCGGCGACACGCGCTACCTCTGGACCCTTCCGATGTTCCACTGCAACGGTTGGTGCACCACTTGGGCCGTGACGGCGGCCGCAGGCGTCCACATCTGCCTGCGGGCAGTGCGCGCCGACGCCGTCTGGGACGCCATCGACACTCTCGGAGTCACCAACCTCTGTGGCGCCCCCACGGTGTGCAGCATTATTGCCGGCGCACCCCAGGCCCACGAGCTCAAGGTGCCGCTGCGGATCACGACGGCGGGGGCGCCGCCGTCGCCCGCGATCATCGCGTCACTGGAGTCAATCGGGATCAGCGTGGTCCACGTTTACGGGTTGACCGAGGTGTACGGCCCGTACACGATCTGTGAGCATCAAACCGAGTGGGATGATCTTTCCGCCCAGGACAGGGCCGTCAAGATCTCCCGCCAGGGGGTGGGGATGCTGCAGGCCGAGACGGCGCGCATCGTGGATCTGGACATGCTCGATGTCCCGGCCGACGGCGCAACGCTGGGCGAAATCGTGCTGCGGGGTAACAACGTGATGCTCGGTTACTTCAAGGATCCCGAGGCCACGGCCGACGCCTTCCGCGGCGGCTGGTTCCATACCGGCGACCTCGGCGTGATGCATCCCGACGGCTACATCCAGCTCAAGGACCGGGCCAAGGACATCATCATCTCCGGCGGAGAAAACATCTCCACCATTGAGGTGGAGCAAGCCATTATCAGCCACCCGGCGGTGCTCAACGTGGCCGTGATCGGCGTCCCGCACGAGAAATGGGGCGAACGCCCGGTGGCCTTTGTCATCCGCAGCGGCTCCAGCTCGGTCACGGCCGAGGAGATCCGCTCGCACGTCAAGGGCCTGCTCTCAGGATTCAAGGTTCCGGACAGGATCCTTTTCCCCGAAGGGCTCCCCCACAACTCCACCGGCAAGGTCCTGAAGTCGCGGCTACGCGCACTGGACCTCAGCGCCCCAGCCCCCAGCAAGGAACCCACCAAATGAGCAGCCAGGACATAGTCGTTGTGGGCGCGGCCCGCACCCCTCAGGGAAAACTGATGGGCCAGCTGGCTTCACGGAGCGCTGTGCAGCTTGGCGCCGCGGCCATCGCCGCGGCCCTGGAGCGCTCCGGGATCGGGCCGGCGTCCGTCGACGCCGTCATCGTGGGCCAGGTCCTGACGGCCGGCGCGGGCCAGAACCCCGCGCGGCAAAGCGCCGTCGCGGCAGGAATACCACTCAGCGCCCCCGCCGTCACCGTGAACAAGGTCTGCCTCTCCGGGCTGAGTGCCATCATCCAGGGCGTCAGGCTGCTCAAATTGGGCGAGGCGGATGTGGTGGTCGCCGGCGGCCAGGAATCCATGAGCCAGGCGCCGCACCTGCTCACCGGCTCGCGCGCCGGCTACCTCTACGGCGGCATCACGGCCGTGGACTCGGCCGGCCACGATGGGCTCACGGATGCCTTTGACCACGAGCTCATGGGGATTGCGACGGACCGCGCAAACGCGGAGCTTCAGCTCTCCCGCGAAGCGCAGGACAATATCGCGGCACTGTCCCACCAGCGGGCGGCCGCGGCCCGGGCCGAGGGAAGATTCAGGGCCGAAATCGCCCCTGTTTCGGTGCCGCAGAAGCGCGGCGCGCCCGTGCTGGTAAGCGATGACGAGGGCGTCCGTCCGCAATCCACGCAGGAGGTGCTGGCCGGGCTGAAGCCGGCCTTCACCGCGGTGGGAACCGTTACGGCCGGAAATGCTTCGCCGCTGAGCGACGGCGCCGCCGCCGTCGTGCTGGTGACCCGCGCGTACGCCGATGCCCACGGGCTCGAGGTGCTGGCCGTCGTCGGGCCCGCCGGGCAGATCGCCGGGCCGGACACAACACTGCCGGACAAGCCGGCACAGGCAATCACCGCGGCCCTGGCCCGCGCGGGCTGGACGGCCGGGGACCTTGACTTCGTGGAGATCAACGAAGCCTTCGCCTCGGTGGTGGCGCACTCCGCAGCGGCCCTGGGCCTCTGTTTGGACAAGGTGAACGTCAACGGCGGTGCCATCGCCATCGGACATCCGATCGGCGCCTCCGGAGCGCGGCTGGTGGTCTCTGCCGTACATGAGCTGATGCGGCGCGGGAGCGGCAAATCCGCCGTCGCGCTTTGTGGCGGCGGCGGACAGGGTGACGCGCTGCTACTGTACCGGGATGGTATCAGTGGCTAATTTCCGTTCCGGCGTGGCCGAGGCCGCGCTGGATCTGTTCACCGACAATGGCTACGACCCGACCAGCGTGGACGATATTGCCCTCGCTGCCGGAATCTCCCGCAGCACCTTCTTCCGTCAGTTCCGCGCCAAGGAAGACGTGATCTTTGCGGACCACGAAGCCCTGCTCGCTGAGCTGACGGTCTACCTGGCTGCCAGCCATCCCGATCCGTGGGAGGCTGTGTGCCAAGCCGCAGAACTGGTCTTCGTGAAATTTTCCGAACGCCGGAAGCTGTCCCAAAAGCGCTACCACGTGGTGCAAGCGGTGCCCGCGCTGCGGGACCGGGAAACGATCATGGTCTCCCGCTATGAACGGCTTTTCTCGGACTACCTGCGCCAGGCGCTGCCGGGCATATCAACGCTTGATGCAATCCGGTTCGCCGCCGCTGTCACGTCAACCCATAACTATGTGCTGCGCGAAATGATGCTGGACTCCTCCCGCGGTTCCCTCCAGAACCTGGAACACGAGCTGTTGGCGGTGCGCCGTATTTTCGGGGTACTGCCGCAGGGCGACCCCGCATCCGTCCCGGCCGGGGACGACCTGGTTGTGGCCGTTTTTCCCCGCTCGACACCCACTGCTGAGCTGGCGCGGCGCATCCAGGACAAGCTCGACGGCCGCTCCGTCTAGCCCGCTCCATCCAGCTGCTCAGTCCAGCTGCTCCATCTAACCGGGGAAGGGCCCTATGACAGGGCATGACAACGACGTCTACCGTCCGAGCGACCGCGACCTGCTGAAGCGGGCGATCCGGGAAACCGCAGCCCGGACGGGCTCAGCGGTGTTCTTCGCAGGCCTCGTGAACCGCACCGAGCTCACCATCACCGAGTTCTTCGGCACGACGACGCACGGTCTGAAGAACCTCAGTGTGCAGCCCGGAGAGGGGGTGGGCGGGCGGGCCCTCTCCCAGGCGCGCACCATCGGGGTGGCCGATTACTTTGACTCCGACAGCATCACCCATCATCATGACGACGCCGTACGCATGGAGGGCCTGCGGACCATGGTGGCGCTCCCCATCCTCGTGGACGGCCGTGCCCGGTGCATCCTCTACGCGGCAACGCGGGAGCGCACATCGATCGGCGAGTGCGTGGTGACCGAACTCAGCGCCGGCGCCTCGAGGATCTCGCGGGAACTGGCCATTCGGGACGAGGTGGACCACCGGGTCGCGATTCTCCGGGTCGTCCAAAGCCTGGCCGCGGAGCCACCGGAACGGAACCTCATCGAGACCGTCCGGCTTGCGCATGCCGAGCTCCTCTCGGTGGCCAGCACCACGACTGATCCCGAACTCGCCCAGCGCATCCTCGCCGTGACCGCGCGGCTCGAGGGCTCCGACGCGGCGCCGGCCGGCGTCCCGCACCTCACCCGACGGGAGACGGATGTGCTCGCCCAAGTGGCGCTCGGCTGTTCCTATGCCGAAACCGGCAAACGGCTCTCACTCAAGGCAGTCACCGTGAAGAGCTACATGCAGTCGATCATGGCGAAACTGGACGTGCACAGCCGCGCGGAGGCCGTAGTGGCCGCGCGCAGGCTCCGCCTCTTGCCCTGACCGATGGCGCGAAAACACCTCCATCGGGAGGTGGTGGCGAACGCACGGCGCTGGCACGATGACATCTTCGCGTCGAAACAAACCTCGTTTCGACGACCGATGTCAAAGGAGATATCGCATGCTCGAAAGCCTCGCACCGTTTGCGAACCGGTCCGGTCCGCGCCCCACCTCGATGGCCAGGGTCGCCGTCGCCAGCTCGATGGGCAGCATCATCGAGTTCTACGACTTCCTCATCTACGGCACGGCTGCGGCCCTCGTCTTCCCCCAGGTCTTCTTCCCGGCGCTCGGCCCGGCCGCCGGCACTCTCGCCTCATTCGGAACCTTTGCCGTGGCCTTCGTCTCGCGCCCCCTCGGTGCTGTCCTGTTCGGCCACTTCGGTGACAGGCTGGGGCGCAAGAAAACGCTCGTCAGCACACTGCTCATCATGGGCATCGCGACCGTCACCATCGGGCTGTTGCCCGACGCCAGCGTAATCGGGATCGCCGCGCCGATCACCCTCGTTGTTCTCCGCTTTCTTCAGGGATTCGCTGTCGGCGGCGAATGGGCCGGCGCGGCTCTGATGGCCGCCGAGTACGCCCCGCCCAAACACCGGGGCCTCTTCGCAGCCTTCCCCCAGCTGGGCCCGTCGATTGGCTTCGCCCTCGCGAGCGCAACCTTCCTCATCATCAATCTGTCACTTGGCGACAAGTCGGAGGCATTCCTCACGTACGGTTGGCGCATTCCGTTCATCGGAAGTGCCGTGCTCGTTATGATCGGTCTCTACATCCGCCTCAAGATCGAAGAGACTCCAGTCTTCAAGGAGGCCAGCGACTCGAGCGCCATCCCGGCTGGGCCCCGCAAGCTGCCCGTGTGGGAGTCTGTGCGAAACCAGCCACGCCAGATCCTCTTGGGCGGCGCCTCCACCATGATGCTCTTCGCCTTCTTCTACATCGGCACAGCCTTTCTCAGCAGCTATGGCACAAGTGCCGAGGGCCTTGGCCACAGCCGGCCCACCATCCTCTCGCTGGGAATCGTCGGCGCGATATTCTTCGCAGCCGGAACTATTGGCAGCGCAATGCTCTCCGACCGGATCGGCCGCCGAGCCGTGATCGTCGGCTCGTGCTTCGTGGCGATGCCATGGTCGCTCCTGCTCTTCCCGATCCTCGACATCGGCACCACCTGGTCGTTTGCAGTCGGGCTGTCCGGCACACTGCTGATCGTCGCCGGAATCTACGGTCCGGTGGGCGCCTTCCTGCCGGAGCTCTTCGCCACCCGCTACCGCTACACAGGTGCCGGAATGGCCTACAACCTCGGAGCGCTGGTCGGCGGTGGCGTCACGCCACTGGTGGCCGCGTCGCTCGGCGCCAGCCTGGGGAGTCCGGCCATCGGGCTGCTTCTGGCCGGAGTGAGCCTGGTGAGCCTCTTCGCCACCTTCGGCCTCCCGGAGACCCGTGGCATCGACCTCGCAACCTCCGGAACCACCGCCGCAAAGTGACCGTAGCGGGCGCCCTTTTCACCAGATTTGTCGGCATGGACGAGCTCGATTTCCTGCTCCCGGGCCTAGTTCCTGAGGTGCTTCGCTCCGCCGTGGGGATGGAAAATTTGGCCGGGTCACCTCTGATCCGGTGGATCTCTGGTGCTTGCAGAGGCTGTGGGGACACACTTGATGTGTGTGTTTCGGTGGACCCCGATTCCCCTATGGTGCCGGTGAGCCTGTGGACTAGTTTGGTGGTGGAGGGCACAGTTTTGTTGTCCGCGGGACCGTGGATTGTTGCCTTTGAGCACGAATGTCAGATTTGTCGTTTTATCCGCCCTCCCCGGAACGCATGCACCTTGATTCCTGCCGGAATGACTGGGAAGGGTGATCCGGGATGGAAGTGATCCACCCGCGGTGCGCGGGTATTGATATTTCGAAGAAGGACGCGAAGGTCTGCGTCCGTGTCCAGGGCCGCGGAGCGAAGGCAACTGCCTCTACGGTCACCACTTGGGGTGCGATGACCGGCCAGATTCTGAACCTGAAGGAACACCTGCTCAAGGAGCGGGTGAGCCTGGTGGTGATGGAAGCGACCGGTGATTACAGGCGTCCCTTCTACTACCTGCTCGAGGACGAGGGCCTGAATGTCGTTCTGGTCAACGCCCGTGATGCCAGGAACGTCCCGGGCCGCAAAACCGATGTCTCCGACGCTGCCTGGCTGGCCGATCTGGGCGCCCACGGGCTGGTCCGTGCCTCGTTTGTGCCCCCGCCGCCGATCCGTGAACTGCGTGACCTGACCCGGGCCAGGACCATCATCACCCGGGAACGGACCCGGGAGATCCAGCGGCTGGAGAAGCTCCTCGAGGACGCCTGCATCAAGCATCCCTCCATGCCTCATTTCACGGCTCCGCATGGTGCAAGGAGGATACGCTCAGAATCATCCGATCGAGTCGGTAACCAAGAACGGCGCCCGGCACCCGTTTGTGCGGGTTCCGGGCGCCGTGCTTTGTCTTGAGGCTGCCTGCTGCTTAGGCCAGGGCTGCGATAGTGCGGTTCTGGCTGCGGCCGAAGACCAGGGCGTCGATGGAGAACCGGCCTGCCCCGACGATGGCGAGGGCTGCCGCGCCGGCCGCGAGGACGAGCACGAGTT